>NZ_JAHPJG010000033.1:0-54088 GCF_020515755.1 Pseudomonas sp. B20 | reverse complement strand
ACATGCCCGCTCTGCTCGACTATCAGAACAACCAATACGCCAAGCAGTTGCAGGACGAAATTCGCCTGCACTTCCAGTCCGGCAAAGCCATCACCAAAGAATGGCTGAGCAGCGCCAAGCGTTGGCTCGATCGACTGGGAGGGATTGCCGGCTCGATCACCTGGGGCGTGATCGTGCTCAACTTCATCAACACCGCTCTCACCTATCGGGACCTTACTCGGGATGGAGACTTCAGTGCCAAGGATATTGGCAAGGTGACGTATGGGCTGGGGTATAGCTTTAACCTGTTGATGGCGGTGTTTGTTGAAGCGCCGTGGCGCGTGATCAAGGATGCCACGCCGGTGATGATTGATGGCAAGAATGTGGGAATTCTGGATCGTTCTGCGGGTTATTGGAGGGCGAAGGGAAATACGGCGTGGAGTGATGCGGTACGTGGGTTCAGGGTTTCGATGGTGGCGATGGGGACGTTTGGGGTAGCGGCGGTAATGTTAGAGGTAATGGATATTCGCGATGACTGGAACAAGCTGGAAACTTCGGCAGAAAAAAACGCGACTATCATAAAAGGCTTTGCTGCCTCTGCGATGGGGTTGGGCTCGCTGGCTCAATTGCTAGTGGGCATTTCTCCTGCAAGCAGGCTGACTATATTAGTCATGAGTCCTTGGTTTAGTTTCGCTCTACTCGTTACAGGTACAATCTATCTTTTAGCGACGATGGCGCTAAATTATTTCAAGCAAGATCGTGTCGGCTGGTGGCTACGAAAATGCTGCTGGTCCAGAACGCCTCAATATCGCCACCCAGAAACCCCTCAGGGTCATTACGACGAGATTCGTAACTTGCTTGAGATACAGCTAGGCCCACAACTTCATGTTAAAAGCACCACACATTATGAAGATCGATATTTGGGTAAAGGTGACTATTTTAGCGCGACGATTCAAAACGGTGCAGGCATACAACTTCGCTTACCAAATATATTGCGCGGACGCTCAGTAAATTTCAACATTATCAGCAGCAAGCGTCCTTGGGGCATAATGCCAGTGAATAAAATAGACCAACAGATATATCAGGACTTCTTGGATAGAGGACAGTTCAGGGCCACCAGCCAGTTCGAAGTGCTGACCGAAAAGCGTATAGAACATGCTCATAAAGATTTCACATTTCCATTGATGCCACCTGAGGGTGAAGATGTTATTTGGGAGACCTGGGTGCCGCTAGAACAGGATGCACGTTACTTGGAGCTGCAAATTTGGTATCCCGAGAATTTAATATGTACCGGCGTAGAGGATACGGGCTATCTATTCCAAATAGAACTGGACACTCAAGGATATACATCTTTTGAAGGCTCGTCAGCAACCGATCTTGAAGTTAAAAGTTCAAACCGACTCGGCTTCATGACACTGGAAATCGCAGAGTAATAGCATGCTTAGAAAAGAACCCATTCCCCAGCAAGAGACCTTGCCTAAGGAGAATAACTCTAGATTGATAGCTCCTATTATAACCAACGCTTCTTATGCAGAAGTAGACATCCTTAACTGGACAATAAAAACTATCGCATCTCACAAAAAAGAAGTTATGCGAATGCAGCTTCTTTTAGGCCTAGGACATATAGCCATGTTCATATTCAACGTTTGGGTGTGGTGGGAGGCGTTCACTCAGGAGCCGCACTGGTTATTCATATTAACCCTGCTTTTTATCGGAAATTATTTGTACTTCGTCACACTGCTCATCCGCCAAAAAACCATCTACAACTACACCATCAAAACCAACCACGCCCTCGTTGAGTACCACCTCCACTACCCCGACTTCGCCTCATCCCTTTTCAAGGGTACCGCCATAGCCGTCATCCTGATATTCGTTTTTGTAGCACTCTTCACAGGCTCGCTGCTGTTCCTGATCGGCCCCGTGGCCATGGCCTTTATCGCAGCCATCAAGCTACTCAACTGGGAAAACCCCATCCACCGCGAACAAAGCCTGCCATGGGCCGAGTACAACTTCGTCACCGTCGACCGAAAGCGCCTCATGATCATCACCCACCGCACCGACGTCACACTTGGCTTCGAGGCCCGCTTCCAGCACGAGGTCCTGTTCAACAAATACCTCGCGTTTCTCCGTGGCGCGCTCCCCCCAACGGCCGAGTTCACTGAAAGGGCCTGGAAGTGGTAGCCCTCATTACCGGTCTCAATAAGCACTCCCCGTAGGCCGCACCACAATCTCGCTCACATCCACCCCATCCGGCTGCTCGATCGCGTAAACAAGCGCGCGTGCGATCGCATCCGGTTCCAGCGCAACCTTTCGAAACGCTTTCATCGCGTCACGCGCGGTCTCGTCGGAAATCGAGTCGGCCAGTTCTGATTCGACCACGCCGGGGCAGACGACGGTGACGCGGATTTTGTCGGTCTCCTGCCGTAGGCCGTCGGAGATGGCGCGAACAGCGAATTTGGTGGCGCAGTACACCGCGGCGGTCGGGGAAACGGCGAGGCCGCCGATGGACGAGATGTTGATGATCTGGCCGTGCCCTTGCGCTTGCATGCTCGGCAGCACGGCGGCGATGCCGTGCAGTACGCCGCGCACGTTGACGTCGAGCATCTGGTTCCACTCTGCGATTTTCAGCGCGGCGAGCGGCTACAGGGGCATGACGCCGGCGTTGTTGATGATCACGTCGATCTTGCCGAACGCGTGTTTGGCGAAGTCGGCAAAGGCTTGCATGTCGAGCGCATCGGTCACGTCCAGCGCGCGGAAGCGTGCCGAGCCGCCCTGCGCTTCGATGTCTGCCGCCAGCGTCTGCAGACGCTCGATGCGCCGAGCGCCCAGCACCACGTGTGCGCCCTTGGCGGCGATGAGTCGGGCGGCAGCTTCGCCAATGCCGCTGCTGGCGCCGGTGATCAGTACAACCTTGCCTTGAATGTTCGACATGACTGGCTTTCCTCGTGAAGTCATCGTTGGCTCAGTTTCAGCGCGCGGCTCAAACTGATTGCGATGGCCATGCTACGAGTCGCTGATCACTGCGTGCATGCCGATACCTGCGCGACACTTGCCTATTCCTGTCTGTGGATCTGCCTTACGCTGAATCGCTGCACAATGGCCGCTATGATGGCGTTCGATGCAAAGGAAAGGCGTGCAGCAACACTGACTTGGGACGGGGTTATTCATGGATACACACAATGCTGCGAGCGCTCCGGGCACCGATGTTTGCCGGGCTGAAATCATCCAGTTGCTGATGCAGCGCTTTGCGGCACCCGGTGTTTATGAAACCGCTATTGCGCCGCTGCACGTTATCCGCTGCGATGCACCGTCCGAGCTGATTCATGCGCTGCATCGGCCAGCCCTTTGCGTGATCGTTCAAGGTCGCAAGGAGGTTGCGCTGGGCGATGAGCAATATGTGTACGACCCGCTCAGCTATCTGGTCGTCGCGGTGACTGTGCCGGTCGCCGGGCGCGTGCTTGAAGCGAGTGGCGAGGCACCCTATCTGTGTATTCGTCTGGATTTCGAGCCTGCGCACATTGCCCAGCTCATTGCGGAAGCGCCACTGAACGGTGTTCCGGACGAGCCGCAGCGGGGCCTTTTTCTTGAGCCAATGGATCAGCCATTGCTGGAGACGGTGTTGAGGCTGGTGCGCCTGCTCGACACGCCTCGCGACATCGGCATGCTCGCGCCCCTTGCACTTCGGGAGCTCTACTACCGGCTGCTACGCGGCAACAATGGGCGGCGACTCTACGAAATCGCGGTTGGGGATTCGCAGACGCATCGCGTTACGCGGGCGGTCGACTGGCTGAACAGTCATTACACCGAGACGCTGCGCATCGACGAACTGGCACGTCTGGCCAACCTTGGCAATTCGACGCTGCACCACCGATTCAAGGCGCTGACCGCCATGAGCCCGTTGCAGTATCAGAAAAAGCTGCGCCTGCAAGAAGCTCGACGACTGATCATCAATGAAGGCCTGGACGCCTCCAGCGCCTGCTATCGCGTCGGTTATGAAAGCCCTTCGCAGTTCAGCAGGGAGTACAGCCGCCAGTTTGGCTGCCCGCCCTCGACAGATCTCAGCCGAGTGCGGCAGATTGGCTGACCTCCCCGTCCGACATCAGCGTCCGGGCGCGGCCAACCGCGCATATTGGTCCTGACTGATCCACCCGGTGAACGAGCGATCATCGGCATTGATGAACTCGACCTGAGCCGCGCCATCCTTGAATGCCAGAACCCCGACGACATCATCCTTGACGATATAGGCGCCTCGGGTGGCTTTGGCATTCGGTGTTTTTTGCAGCCAGGCCTTGTCCGCGGTGACGGTCACCAGACCGACCCACTGCTTGCTGGCGGTCCGGGTCAGATCCATGCCGGTGGCGATGTCCGGCGCCATCACGTTCATGCAGCCGGGGTGCTGCCGGCCTTGCTTGATCGTCAGCACCACGCCATCAGCCGAGGCCTTTAGTGTTCCTGGATAGACGTCATCCAGCCAGGACGACACCGCTGCGCCCTTCCCGGCCTCGACCTTGCCTTGCAGATAGAACGCACAGCTGAATGCCTCGCCGCGCGTCTCCGAGTAATAACCCTGGACCTGATGCTCGGGCGTTACGGCCAGCATCAACTGCTCGTACTTGCCGGAATGCAGTGCGGTGTCCTGAGCGAAAGCCGACGTGCCGACACACAACCACAGGGTTGCGGCCAGGGAGCAGTGAGTAAGGGGACGTTTGTCAGTCATGCTTCCATCCATAGAACGTTCGAATAGCCGGGAGGAGTGGCCAGTTCATGACTGGCGCGCCGAGACGTTAGCGTATTTCGGCGCGCAACTGTATCACTGAAGTCCGGAGCGATTCATGGCCGCGACGCGAAGGCCAGTACACGTTTGAGCATCGAGTCACAGGCGTCAAGTTGCGCGACGCTGATGAACTCGTCCGGCTTGTGTCCCTGCTCCATGCTGCCCGGCCCGCAGACCACAGCCGGAATGCCTGACTGATCGAACAACCCACCTTCGGTTCCGAACGCCACCGTGCCGAAAGTCCGGGAGCCACAGAATCCGGCAATCAATTCCGCCGCCTGGCTGTGCAGGGGAATATCCAGCCCCGGATAGCTCGACAGTTCAGTGAAGCGAATCTCGCTCCGGGCACTGACCGCCTGCATGGCCGGCAACAGTTTTTGCTCGGCGTAGGCGTGCATGGCAGTGACGATCTGTTGCGGGTCCAGGGTGGGAAGCGCACGCACTTCGAAATCGAAACGGCACTGCTCGGGCACGATGTTCAAGGCCGTACCGCCGCTGATCACGCCGGTCTGGATGGTCGAAAACGGCGGATCGAAGCGCTCATCAAGGGCGTCAGCCACCCGTAACGCCTCACCCAGGCGACCCAGCTCACCGATCAACTGCGCCGCATACTCAATGGCGTTGACGCCACTGGGCGCGTGGGCCGAATGGCAGGCGGCACCGTGTACATCGCAGCGCACCGCGACCTTGCCCTTGTGGCCGAGCACCGGCTGCAACTCCGTCGGCTCGCCGATCACACACAGCATCGGCTTCACCGGCCGCGCCCGAAGCGATGCCAGTAACGAGCGTACGCCCAGGCAACCCACCTCCTCGTCGTAGGACAGCGCGATATGCACCGGCATGTGCAGCGATGCCTGGGTCAGCGCCGGGACCAGCGCCAGCACGCAGGCAATGTAGCCTTTCATGTCCGCAGTGCCACGGCCGTAGAGTTTGCCATCCGCTTCGCTCAGTTCGAACGGCGGGAACGTCCATGGCTGGCCGTCGACCGGCACCACGTCGGTGTGACCGGACAACACGATGCCTGGCACGTCAGCCGGGCCGATGGTGGCGAACAGATTGGCCTTGGTTTTCTGCGCGTTGTAGATCAACTCGCAGGAGACGCCGAAGCGTCCCAGGTATTCAACCACGAAGTCGATCAGGGCCAGATTCGATTCGCGACTGGTGGTGTCGAAGGCCACCAGCCGCGCCAACAGCTCGCGGCTGGAGCTCATCGCTCGTCTCCGGGCACGCCGTAGCCTGGTGCGCCAGCCGGGTTCAGGGCGCGGTCGAGGTAATCCTGCATCTGTGGCTGATAGGCCTGCCAAAGACTTTTCAGCTCGCCTAGCGGGTCGTGCTCGGCCCAGTCGACGCGCAGCTCGACGATGGGCCAGGACTGCTCGCCCACGACTTTCAGCGCTGCCGAATGGACCGGCCCCGCTTCGCCGCCTGCTGCCAGACCGGCCTGCATCGCCTGTAACAAGCGCTCTGCCAGGTGCCCGGTGGCCTGCTCGAAACACTGAATCATCGCGTCGATGACCGTCGGGCTCGACAGCATGTTGCCAGCCACCACGCATTGATCGCCGCTGCCCGCGTTGTTGATGCCCAGTGTTTCGCTGCCGCTGAAATGCGCGACTCGCCCCTGATGATCAATCGCCGTGATCTGCCGATACTCGCTGAACGGGCTGACGTTCATGACCTGGTCCAGCGCCTGAGAGGCAGACATGCCCTGCTCCATCAGGTCCAGCATCTGCGGTCCCAGGGCCGGCAGTGTGATGTTCTGCGACGACACCGCGCCGACACCCGCACGCAGCCAGGGGCAACGTGCGCCTACGGCAATGCTCGATGAGCTGATGGCAATGCCCAACTGGCCGGTTTTGGCACAGCGGGCGGCAATGGAAAAAGTCATGGGCAACAGTCCTTATTCAGGGATCACGGCGATCACGTCGATTTCCATCAGCCATTGCGGCTGCCCCAGCGCCGACACCACCAGCCCGGTGGAAATCGGGAACACGCCTTTCAACCACGTGCCCACTTCGTGATAGACCGGCTCGCGGTAGCGCGGGTCGGTGATGTAAGTGGTGGTCTTGACGATGTGCGACAGGTCACTGCCCGCCTCTTCGAGCAATTGCTTGACGTTTTTCATCGCCTGCTGCGCCTGTGCAGCCGGGTCACCGAGGCCGACCAGATTGCCGTCGAAATCGGTGCCGACCTGACCCCTGACGTACACGGTATTGCCCGCGCGCACCGCCTGACACAGGTCGTTGTTCAGGCTTTGATTGGGGTAGGTGTCCTTGGTGTTGAACATGCGGATACGAGTATGAGTCGGCGTAGTCATGGGTAACTCCTGTGGGCATTGAGCGCGATGATCAACCGCTGACGTTGCGCAACGGCACGACGGGAGTCGCACGTTTGCCTGCGTCATAGGAACGGTATTTGTGCTGCGTGGCGATCTGATCGGCGACGTGTTTGGCGTCGTGCCATACGCCCCAGATAAACGCGGAGCCGCGGCGTGACAGCCATGGCAGGCCGACGAAGTACAGGCCTTGCTCGCAGGACACGCCACGCTGGTGACGAGGTTTGCCTTTGCTGTCGAAGGCATCGACCTGCAGCCAGCTGTAATCCAGGGCATAACCGGTGGCCCAGATGATCGACGTGACGCCTGACTCGATCAGGTCCAGCTCGCTGAACGGATGGGTGATGCACGGCGCATCCGCCACGCGTTCACGGGCCGACGGCTCCAGCGGCAGGTCCAGGCCGTTGCGTGCGGCGTAGGCATCAGCGGCATCGAGCAGCGACAGGTAGTTCGCGTCGCCACTGTCGAGGTTGCTCACCAGATCGTTCTGGAAGTGCACCTTGTTGCCGACGAAGCTTTCGGTCAGGCCCACGAGGTTCATTCCGGCCTGGGCCAGCCGGCGGAAGTCGACCGTGTAGCCGCCCCTTGCACCACTGACCGCAATGGTCACGTGCTCTTTGCCGGGCTGCATGGTTTCGCTGTCCCACAACCCCAGCACACCCATCCACCAGCAGAAATCCCGGCCGCGATAGGCGCGCGGCGGACGGTCGTGAGGGCCGACCGACAAGTACACTTTGCGACCCGAGAGCAGCAGCTCCTCGGCGATCTGCACACCCGAGGAGCCGGCGCCGACCACCAATACGCCACCCTCGGGCAGTTGTTGCGGATTGAAATAGTGCGCCGAGTGGATCTGATGAAGCGCCTCGTTAACCGGCGCAATCGGCGGGATGACCGGCTTCTGGAACGGCCCTGTCGCCGAGACCAGATGATTGACCACATAGGTGCCGGCGCTGGTTTCGACGGTAAAGCCTGCACGCCCGGTATTGCGGGTAACGCGCTTGACCTCAACGCCGGTCTTGATCGGCGCGTTGAATGTGCGGGCATAGCGCTCGAAGTATTCGGCCACCTGCTCCTTGCCCGCGAACCCGTCCTGATCCATGGCGAATTCAAGGCCGGGAAACCGGTCATGCCAGGCCGGACCGTTGGCTACCAGCGAGTCCCAGCGGCCACTGCGCCATGCCTCGGCAACGCGGTGTTTTTCAAGCACCAGGTGCTCGATGCCAAGACGGCTCAGGTGTTCGCTGGTGGCCACTCCGGCCTGCCCTGCACCTACGACGAGCGTATCGATTTCTATGATTTTTTCTGTCATCTCGGCATCCCTCGACAGGTGATTTACGGCGTGTTGACGTAAGAAAAATGGATGAAACCTCGACGCGCGGGCGCAAAAAGCCCTACGCCATCCGCAGACGCGCATCCAGTCAGTAGCAGGGGCGATCAGTCGACCAAAGAGGGGTCAGCCTGAATCATCAGCAGTTTCATTTCCTCGAAGTGCTGACGAGAGAAATCCGTAATCTTCTGCCAGTCACGGGCGGTCTTCTCGGCGACATCGTCCGCCAGCACCTTGAGCGGCTGGCCGGTAGACCAGGCCGTCACCAGAATCTGGCAGGCGCGCTCCAGGGTCCAGATGTCATCGAAGGCTTCGCCGACGGTCGGCGCGGTCACGATCACGCCGTGGTTGCCCATCAACAAGCGGCTCTTGTCCTCCAGCAAACCGGCCAGTCGAGCGCCCTCGGCGGTCGTGTCGGCCATGCCGCCGTAAAGCTCGTCCACCGCGATGCGGTTGAAGTAGCGCGCAGTGTTCTGATCGATGGGCGGAATATGCGGCTTGGCCAGGCACGCCACGGCTGTGGTGTAGACCGGGTGCAAGTGCAGCACCACGCGCGCATCGGGCAAACGCTGGTGGACCTGGCCGTGAATGGACCATGCCGTCGCATCGACATCGGGGCGATGCGCCGCGTCGGCATCATCGGCGTCGAGCAGCAACAGATCGCTGGCACGTACGCGTGAAAAATGTTTCCACTTCGGGTTGAGCAAAAACTGTTTGCCATCCGCCGAAATGGCCGCGCTGAAGTGGTTGGCGACCGCTTCATGCATACCCAGGTGGGCGATGATGCGAAACGTCGCGGCCAGGTCTATGCGCGTCTGCTCTTCGAAATTAAGGGCCATGCTAGTTGCTCTCCGGTCGAGCGTGCCTGCCGAACCTGCCAGGCACGTCCTTTGGTTGTCAGGGCTTGGGCATCAGGGCGGCGATGTCATCGGCGGTCGGTGCCTGGAACTTGTACTTCTCCAGCAGCGCGGCGTATTCCGGGGTCTTGCTGTACTTCTCAAGGCCGTCCTCAAGAGCCTTGCGGACCTCGTCGTTGCCCTTCTTCACGCCAAAGCCGTTGAGCACCGGGTAGATCAGGGTTTCGGAAGAAATCACCACCCGGCTACCCAGTTTTTCGACCACGCCGCGCGCGACGGCTGCGTCAGTGATTTGCGCTTCGACGGCATGGGCCAGCATGGCCTGAGTGGTCTGTGGGTCGGTGCCGTACTCGCTGATGGCGATCGGCTGCAGGCCATTCTTCACGCAGTAGTCGGTCGAGAGTTTCTGCAGTTGTTGCAGCCATGAAGTGGCCGCCATGGAGCCGATCTTGTGGCCACAGAAGTCCTCTGGCGTCTTGGGCTGATAGTCGCTGCCCTTGACCGACAGAATCGCCTCACCGCTTTTCAGATAAGGAATCATATCGATGACTTTCAGGCGGTCGGCGGTGATGTACATCGACGAGTTGGTAATGTCGAAACGTCCGCCCTGCAGCCCGCCGATCAGATTGGGAAAGCGCGTGTCGATGTTCTCGGCCTTGAGCCCCATGACCTTCGCCAGGCCGTCGAGAAACTCGATGTCGAAACCGGCGGGACGGTTCTTGTCCATGTATTCATAGGGGAAGAACGTCATGTCCGAGCCGGCGATGATCTTGCCGGGCTGCTGGAAGGCCGAAGCGGCAGACGAGGACATGGCAACCACCGCGCCCAGCAAAGCCAGGGCTACGGGACGAACAATCAGAGCTGACAGCTTCATAGGTATTCCTCGGGGAGTCATGGAGATCAGGCAACGGCGGCGTCTTTTCCGGCTTGCTGCACGAAAAATGAAGCACCCTTGGGTTTCTGCGGCAGGCGTATGTGGTTCTCGGTGCTGCGTACAAGACCGCTTTCCTGGCCTGCAACCATCAACCCGGCATGCTGGCTGGGCAAAGGGTTCTCACCGAACGGCAATGCGTCTTCGGCGGCATAGACGCTGATGAACAGCGTGCGTGGAAACTCGGTTTCATTAGGGCTTGAAGCGTGCAGCAGGCGTGTGTGCATGAAGCACACCGAGCCCGACGGCCCATAGCAGGCGACCGGTTGCTGACAATGCTGTTCAACCACCGCATCTTCCACGGCACCGGTGAAACGCTCGTTCTGCCAATGCGACCAAAGCGCCTGCTTATGGCTGCCCGGCGCCACGTTCAGCGGGCCGTTTTCGGGGGTCACATCGCTGATCATCAGCAACGCGGTAACCAGGTCATCGTTGCTGTGCGGTGTGAAGAGAAAGTCCTGATGCCACTTCACCTGAGTCGCGGTGTGCGGCAGCTTGGAGTTGATCTTGCTGTGATGAAAACGGGTGCCGTTGCCGCCGATCAGCTGCGCCGCGATGGCTGCCATGCGTGACTGGAATGCTGCGTGCTGGTAAGCCGGCGAGATCTCCGTGGGCGAAGCCACGCGGCGCAGCGACGGATGATCCGGCCGATGATCGCTTTCGATGTCGAAGCGCGGACGCCCGTCCTGAGTCTGCCCCCAGGCCTGACTCTGACTGCGGCTGTCGTCGACCCACTGGTCGAAGTCCTGTTGCAGCGCTGCCACTTCATCGGCTGCCAGCACGCCCTCCACTACCAGAAAACCCTGCTCGTGAAACTGGTCAATCTGCCATTGCTCGATCATGTTCTTCTCCTCTTCAACAAGGCCTCAGGCCAGTGAGACGTCTTTAAGAAAGGCTTCAACGCGGGGGTGCTGGCCGTCGCGTAGCGCCTGGGGTTTGTCATCGCAGATCACGCGTCCCTTCTCCATAAAGACGATGCGGTCAGAGACCTTGAAAGCGAAGTTCATTTCATGGGTCACGATGACCATCGTGATGCCTTCCTGGGCCAGGGTTTCAATGACCTGCAACACCTCGTTGACCTTCTCCGGGTCGAGCGCCGAGGTGGGCTCGTCGAACAGCATGATTTGCGGGCGCATCATCAGGGCGCGGGCGATGGCGACACGTTGCTGCTGGCCCCCCGACAACTGATGCGGGTATTTCCAGGCGTGCTCCAGCATCCCGACCTTGTTCAGCAACTCGTAGGCCTGCTGCTTGAGTTCGGGTACCGGCGCCAGGCGGTGATAACGCGGGGCCAGCAGCAGGTTGTTCAATACCGTCAGGTGCGGAAACAGGTTGAAGCTCTGAAACACCATGCCGATGTTCAGCCGGTAGGCGGCGTTCTCCACATAACGCGGCTTTTGCGCGCCCTGGCGAACCAGGTGAATGAATGGCTGGCCGTTGATCTTGATGTCGCCGTTGTCGATCTGCTCAAGGCCGTTGAGCAGCCGGATCAGCGTGGTTTTGCCCGAGCCTGATGGGCCGATCACCGACACCACCTCGCCGGAGTTGATCTGCAGGCTCACTGCACCGAGCACTTCGATGTCGTTGTACGCCTTGTGCAGTCGGGTCGCTTGCAGTGCCGGCCCTTCGAAGTCGATAACAGGACGAGCGACACCTGCCGATTTGCGGCTGGCCAGCTCAAGCATTTCGGCGTCAGGGGTGCGGGTGACCTTGCGTTGCGTCACGTCCAGATGACGCTCCAGGCGCTTGAGCAGGAAATCGAATACGGTCACGACCAGCACGTAATAGAACGCCACGGCCGCCATGGTTTCCATCACCAGAAAGTTCTGCGAATACAGGCGCTGACCGACCATCAGGATCTCGGTCAGCGAGATCACTGAAACCAGTGAACTGAGTTTGACGATGGAGATGTATTCGTTGGTCAGCGACGGCAGCGCCACACGCAACGCCTGCGGTATCACGATCCGCCATTGCGTACCCACGAAGCGCAGGCCCAGTGCCCGGGCAGCTTCGGTCTGGCCCTTGGCGATGGACAGCAGGCCGCCGCGATGAATTTCCGCGACGTAGGCCGTTTCGCACATCACCATGGCAATCAGGCCGGCCCAGAACGGATTGGCCAGCACCGCCGAGGTAGCGGGCACTGCCTGTGGCAAGTTGTAGACAAAGATCAGCAGTACCAGTAACGGCAAACTGCGAAATAACCAGATATAGGCTTTGGCCGGCAAGTTGATCAGCGGCAAAGATGATTGTTTGGCCAGCGCAAGAACAAAACCCAGCACAATACTGATGACCCAGGTCAGTACACTGAGTTGAATGACCGTCCAGGTGGCCATCCAGAACTCCGTATCGCTGAACAGGCCAAACATGTATTTCCAATCAAACGTCATTGTCGGCTCGCTCGGCAAATTGAATAGTGATGGGCGACGTCCTGTTGAAGTTGAAACGGGACGCTGTCCGTTTGCCCTTCTGAAGCCATCATGATTGATGCCAGGTCCGGCAGCCAAATAGTAAGTTTTGGCCCGCAGCATAGGAAAATCCTAAGCAGATAGGCCTGTATTCATCTTCAGGGCAGCAGCGCTTCAAAAAGGCTTAGCGATGCTTTAGTGTCACGCCGAGTGGATTGCACACTTTTAGGGCGATTGAATAAAGACACCACGATAATCGCTCGTAATAGGTGCGCCGCCCGCATTTGCGGGCTTGTCTGGCAAGCGTCTATTATTTAAGGGTGCTGCTGAATGACCATAGCCAGCGGCGCGCTCGACTAATCCCGCAAGACGCGAGCGCCTGGCACGCTCCTCGCTAAGCATAGGTAAAAGCTATTCAAGTGCAGCCGTCCGGCGTCTGCTTATTACGAGGTACCCCATGGCTCACTTCACCTTGAAACAGCTCAAGTATTTCGTGACAGCCGTCGAAATGGACAGCATTGCCGAGGCCTCTCGGCAGTTGCATATTTCACAGCCGTCTATTTCCGTTGCTATCAAGAACCTCGAAGAAGCCTTCAATCAGCCGCTGTTTGTGCGCCATCATGCGCAAGGTGTTTCGCTAACTTCCGGTGGCGGAAAAGTGTATGAGAAAGCCAAAGAGCTGCTGCGACTTTCCGAAGAGCTGGAACAAAACTCAAGAGCTGAAAACAAACACGTCTCCGGCACTATCGCCATTGGCTGCTTTGAGTCGGCCGCGCCACTTTACATGCCCAGGCTGGTGGCCGGTTTCAAGCGTTTATACCCGGACGTCACCATTCAGCTCTACGACGGCGAGCAACATGAACTGATGCACGGGCTGCACCGTGGGCGCTTCGATCTGGCGTTTCTGTACGACCTGGAACTGGGAACCACGATCAACAAGGAGGAATTGAATGCACCGCACAAGCCCTATGCGCTGCTGCCGGCAGCCCACCCTCTGGCCAGGAAAAAAACCGTGACCTTGCTGGAGCTGAGCCGCGAGCCGATGATCCTGCTCGACGCCGTGCCCAGCAGGACCTATTTCATCGATATCTTCACGGAAAAGGGTTATGCGCCGGTGGTCGCGTACAGCTCACCATCGATCGAAATGGTGCGCTGCATGGTCGGCCAGGGCCTGGGGTTTTCGGTACTGGTCACGCGCCCCAGAACCAATATGACCTACGACGGCGAGCTGCTGGCACAGCTCGATATCGAAGACGACATGCCCGCCTCCACCCTGGTCATGGCCTACCTGCGCAACAACCAGCCAACCCGCGCGACGCGCCTGTTCATGGACTATTGCCGGACTATCGAGCTGGCCCCGCCTGCAGCCTGAAGGCGCTTACGAATCGCGCAGCCGATAAAACCGTGAGCCATTTCTGGCCATCACATCACTAATTATCCAAACGAAGGAAAAGTCCCACATCACTTGGCAAAGGGCCGCATTGCGGGTCGTCGTTCTCACCAATATACCTTTCGTATAAACGCTCAAGACTCTTCTGGGGCACCAACGGCCCCGAGAATGTGGAAATTGTCGATTATCACTGAGGTACCCCCAATGACCAAAAACGGCATGCGCCCTGTCCACCCGGGCGAGGTTCTGAAAGAGGAATATCTTGAGCCAATGGGGCTGACCGCTGCAGCTCTGGCCAGGGCCCTAAACGTGTTGACGCCTACGGTGAACGACATTGTGCTCCAACGCAGAGGCGTGAGCGCTGATGTGGCGCTGCGTCTTGCTGCATGCCTTGAGACGAGCGCTGAGTTCTGGCTGAACCTGCAACTCACTCACGACCTACGCAAGACAGAAATGGAAAAGGCGCTCAGATTCGCGAGCAGGTCAGGTGCCTGCCCCGTTGTGCATGACAACGTTCAGCGCTGCAGCGCACTGAACGCAAAACAAGGAAAGCCCTTATTCGGCTTTTTCAGTCCCTGCGGCCCCGCCAGCCTTCTCTTCCAGCTCGGCCATCTTGGCCTCCAGCGCTTCCAGACGAGCGCGGGTGCGGGCGAGGACGGCCATCTGGCTGTCGAACTCTTCACGGCTGACCAGATCCAGTTTGCTGAAGCCGCTTTGCAGCAGGGCCTTGAACTGGGTTTCGAATTCGCTGCGCGGTACAGGCGTTTCGCCATTGAACAGGCGAGAGGCGTGGCCGCTGAGAGCGTCAAGAAAGGCTTTGGGCGCGAGCATGGTGATTTTCCTGAATCAGAGGCCGGCAGTGTAACACGCAGTGTCTATAGTCAATCCCGGGTGCGCAATGCACGCTTATGGAGCGCAGTGACGGGCACATGAGCACCATTGCTGTGCATTAGCTCCATGATGGACCCTGCAAGGTCGCGCAAAACCAGCCCAAGGGCCTGTATTCAATGAATATTCGCGAGATGGCAAGCTTTCTGCTTAGTGGCTTATGACCCATGCACTGATGCAGTCGCTGTGACGAATGCAGTGCGGCAGGCGGAGCGGGGAAGTGTTTCGTCAGAAGCGGTTTTCTGGAGTTGGTCTGGCCTGATCAGGCGGCCAGCACGTTACAAAGCCAGACACTGCGCTTAGACTTGAGTCGGGTTTGTTTTCCTGGGGCAAGTCCACCAAATTCGGGAGAAAGTTTTCATGAAGCTAGTCACTGCCATCATCAAGCCGTTCAAACTGGATGACGTTCGCGAGTCGTTGTCTGAAATCGGCGTGCAGGGCATCACCGTCACTGAAGTCAAAGGCTTCGGGCGTCAGAAGGGTCACACTGAGCTTTATCGCGGTGCTGAATACGTCGTCGACTTCCTTCCCAAAGTGAAGATCGATGTCGCTATCGACGACAAGGATCTGGATCGTGTCATCGAAGCCATAACCAAGGCCGCCAACACTGGCAAGATCGGTGACGGCAAGATTTTCGTGGTCAATCTGGAACAGGCCATTCGCATCCGTACCGGCGAGACCGATACAGACGCTATTTAAGCCGCCAAACCCAACGCCCCAGGAGAAAACAATATGACTCTGCGTCAATTCGCAGGGCTAGGTGCCCTGTTGTCCCTCGCATTACCTGGTCTTGCCCTGGCGGCTGATCCAGTGGCCGAGCCGGTGCTGAACTCTGGCGACACTGCATGGATGCTGACCTCGACCGCTCTGGTCCTGTTCATGACCATCCCCGGTCTCGCGCTGTTCTACGGCGGCATGGTTCGCTCCAAGAACATTCTGTCGGTGATGATGCAGTGTTTCGCCATCACCGGTCTGATCAGCATCCTGTGGGTCGTCTACGGCTACAGCATTGCGTTTGACACAACCGGTATGGAAGCGGGCGTCGTCAACTTCAATTCCTTCTTTGGCGGTATGGGTAAAGCGTTCCTGGCAGGCATCACGCCGGCAAGCATTACCGGTCCTGCTGCGTTGTTCCCTGAGGCGGTGTTCGTCACCTTCCAGATGACCTTCGCGATCATCACCCCTGCCCTGATCGTCGGCGCTTTCGCAGAACGCATGAAGTTCTCCGCGATGCTGGTGTTCATGGGTATCTGGTTCACTCTGGTCTACGCGCCAATCGCCCACATGGTCTGGGGCGGCGTCGGTGGCCTGCTGTGGGACTGGGGCGTTCTGGACTTCGCTGGCGGTACCGTCGTACACATCAACGCCGGTGTAGCCGGTCTGGTAGCGTGCCTGGTACTGGGCAAGCGCAAAGGCTTCCCGACCACGCCAATGGCGCCGCACAACCTGGGTTACACCCTGATCGGCGCCGCGATGCTCTGGGTCGGCTGGTTCGGCTTCAACGCCGGTTCCGCCGCTGCGGCCAACGGTACTGCCGGCATGGCCATGCTGGTCACTCAAATCGCTACCGCGGCCGCCGCACTGGGCTGGATGTTCGCCGAGTGGCTGACTCACGGTAAGCCAAGTGCTCTGGGTATCGCTTCGGGCGTGGTTGCCGGCCTGGTTGCCGTTACCCCTGCGGCCGGTACAGTAGGCCCGATGGGCGCGCTGATCATCGGTCTGGCAGCAGGCGTGATCTGCTTCTTCTGCGCGACCAGCCTCAAGCGCAAGCTGGGCTACGATGACTCACTGGATGCGTTCGGCGTTCACGGCATCGGCGGTATCGTCGGCGCAATCCTGACCGGTGTGTTCGCAGCACCTGCACTGGGCGGCTTCGGCACCGTGACTGACATCGGTGCTCAGGTCTGGATTCAGTTCAAGGGCGTCGCGTTCACCGTTGTCTACACCGCCATCGTGACCTTCATCATCCTCAAGGTGCTGGATGCGGTCATGGGGCTGCGCGTCACCGACGAGGAAGAGTCTGTCGGTCTGGACCTCGCTCAACACAACGAGCGTGGCTACAACTTGTAAGCTTTGGCCTACGCAAAAAAGAATGCCCGGTCTCCGGGCATTTTTTTGTCTGGCGTTTGTGGATATACCGCCGCTTTTTGCTGTCATTGATCTTGCCCGTGTCAATGATTTCGGCACCGTGACGCAGCGCAGGTAACGAGGTTGCGGCAGTCTTCGTCAACTTGCAGGGAAGCCGGTTTATTGCGCGCTTTGCTTTTTTCTCAGTCGAGTTAGAATGCGCGCCGAAGGTGCGGAGAACGGTATGTGGCATCAATCCAGGATTGCCTTGCGGGCCAGGCCCCGCGGGTTCCATCTGGTGACTGACGAGATAGTCGCGGGGTTGCCCCCGTTGCGCGGTTGTCGTGTCGGGCTACTGCATGTATGGCTGCAACATACCTCGGCTTCGTTGACCATCAACGAAAATGCCGATCCGGCGGTACGTCGCGACTTTGAGCGTTTTTTCAACCGTCTGGTGCCCCAGGGCGTGGACGGCTACGAACATGACGACGAAGGCCCTGATGACTTGCCAGCGCATTTCAAGGCCAGTCTGCTGGGCTGCCAGTTGCTGTTGCCGGTTACGGCAGGGCGACTGGCGCTGGGCACCTGGCAAGGTATTTACCTGGGCGAACATCGAGACGCTGGTGGGTCTCGTAACGTCCTGGCCACCCTTCAGGGTGAGTGGACATAACCGCTGAGATCAGCGGTTGTTGAATTTTTCCGGTTGCCTTAGCAATTTGGGGCGGTTGGGCTATAACTAATCAGCTTTCGCAAGTCATGAGGTAGAACATGAGCGACGACGACGATACTAACGACGACCTGGTAGACGACCTGGAAGGCGAAGAAGACGGTGAGGAGCTTGCAGCTGCTCCCGGAGACGACCCGGTCGAAGTAGACGATGACGTTCCGGCACCTGCCGCGAAAGGCAAGGCCAAGGCTGCAGTCTCGGTCGATGAACTGCCTAGCGTGGAAGCCAAGAACAAGGAGCGTGATGCTCTGGCACGTGCCATGGAAGAATTCCTGGCGCGTGGCGGAAAGGTGCAGGAAGTGGAGGCCAACGTGGTCGCCGATCCGCCCAAGAAGCCTGACAACAAATACGGTAGCCGCCCTATCTGAGGCTGCATGACTGTATGAGGAAAGCCCGCCGTCGCTGCGGGCTTTTCTATGCGCGCTTGTCAGTGTGCTTTCAGGCCCAGCGCGCCAGCACCTCGGGCAGTTGCGACAGGTTATGGATCTCGGCATCCGGAAGTCGATCCGCATCCCAGGCCTTGCCTTGCGGGTTGTACCAGATGGCGCGCATGCCAGCCTGCTGGGCACCTGCAATGTCGTCCTTGGGGTGGTCGCCGACATGCACCGCCGAGCCGGCATCGACCCCTGCGCGGCGCAGCGCCTCCACGAACGGTGCCGGGTCAGGCTTACCGATGCCCAGGTCCTCGGCGCACAGCGCGAAGGCAAAGTAGTCCGCCAGCCCCAGACGACGCACATCGGCATTGCCATTGGTAATCACGCCCAGCGTGAAGGTCTTGGCGAGAATTTCCAGCATCGGTTGCACCTCAGGGAAAATCTGCACCTGATGACGGCCCTGCAGAAACACTTCAAAGCCCCGGTCGGCCAGGTCCTGCGCCTCGTCCGGGTCGTAGCCGGCATCTTCGAGCGCATGGAACAGCACGCGGCGGCGCAAGGCGCTGATGCGGTGCTTGAAGGACGGGTCTTCGGCCACCAGACGCGAGCGGATTTCCCACAGGTGCTCGACAGGAACCGCACCCAGCCTGGGCGCGTTTTCGCCCAGCCAGTCACGCAGTGTGACTTCGGCACCGGCAATGGCAGGGGCGGTGTCCCAGAGCGTGTCGTCAAGATCAAACGTCACCAGCTTAATCATCTGCAGCTCCTTTACGTTTGGCTCGAGGATGGGCGCTGTCATAAACAGTAGCCAAATGCTGGAAGTCCAGGTGTGTGTATATCTGCGTGGTCTTGATATCCGCATGACCCAGCAGCTCCTGCACGGCGCGCAAGTCCTGTGACGATTCGAGCAGATGGCTGGCGAAGGAGTGACGCAACATGTGCGGGTGCAGATTCTGCCCCAGCTCTCGCTCACCGGCTGTCTTGAGTCGCACCTGAATCGCACGCGGACCGAGGCGCTTGCCTTGCTGACTGACAAATACCGCGTCGTCCTGCGGATGGGTCAGGGCGCGCAGCGGCAGCCAGATTTCCAGTGCCTGACGCGCCTTGCTACCCACCGGCAGTACGCGGGTCTTGCTGCCTTTACCCAGCACCTGCACCAGTCCGTCGCGCAGGTCCAGCTGGTCCAGGTTCAGGCCGGTCAGCTCGGACAGGCGCAACCCTGACGAGTACAGCAGTTCCAGGATGGCTTGGTCGCGGTGCGCCAGGAAATCATCTTCAACGCCGCCGTCCAGCAATTGCGCGGTGCGGTCGGTGTCCAGGGTCTTGGGCAGACGCCGCTCGCCCTTCGGCGGTGACAGGCCGTTTGCCGGGTCGTGCTGGCAAATGCCTTCGCGATTGAGGTACTTGTAGAAGCCGCGCACCGCCGACAGCATCCGCGCCAGGCTGCGTGAAGACTGGCCCTGCTGGTGCTGGCGGGCAGTGAAGCTGCGCAGGTGCTGGATATCCAGATCACTCCAGCTCGACAACTGTGCCTTTTGGCAATACGCCAGAACCTTGCCCAGGTCGCGTCGGTAGGCTTCGAGCGTGTGAGGCGACACCTGGCGCTCACTGCGCAGGTGCATGCAGTAGGCGTCCAGATGCTGATCCATGGCTAGCGAACCGAGCGTAATGAGTGGGCGAAGCGCGGCAGCAGGCGGCTCAGCACATCGGCGATATAACTGAGGAACAAGGTGCCGACCGAGCTTTTGTAATGCTGCGGATCGCGGCTGCCAATGGCCAGCACGCCATGCAGACCCAGATGATTGAGGCTGGCGATGGCGGTCGAACCGACTTCCTTGCCCTGTTCTGCACCGAACAGAAACGCCAGTTCATGCTCACGCAGAGCGCCGCAGATGATCTTCTCGCCAATCAGGCCGCCGATGGCTTTCTGTGCTTCGGCGCCGCTGACCCAGCGACCCACGGGCATCGGGCTGTCGCTGAACAGGATCAGGCTGACAAAGGGCACCTGAAAGTCCTGACGCAGGCTGTCTTCGACGGCGATGACCAGCTCTTCCAGGCTGGTCGCATCCATCAGCGCGAGGTTCAGGCGGCGGGTCTTTTCGAACAGGCGGTCGTTGTCCCGTGCGACGTCCATCAATTGCGACAGGCGATGGCGCATTTCGATATTGCGCTCGCGCAGCAGCTTGAGCTGACGCTCGACCAGCGAAACGGTGTCGCCACGCTGGTGCGGGATGCGCATCGACACCAGCAGTTCGTCGTGCTCGGCGAAGAAGTCCGGGTGCTCGAGCAGGAAGGCGATGACCGCCTCTGCTTCAAGGTCTGGCGCTGCGCTATCGACAGGCGATTCGCAGGGTGTGCCTGTTGAAGCGGGAGGTTGATCGGTCATGGTACTTACTCACTCAAAGACGGACTTGGCCTTCATAGACCCTGACTGCAGGGCCGGTCATCATGACAGAATGTCCCGGCCCAGCCCATTCGATGGACAGGCGCCCTCCGGGCAGGTCGATCAGCAACGGCGAGTCCATCCAGCCCTGACTGATGGCCGCGACAGCCGCCGCACAGGCACCGGTACCGCACGCCTGGGTTTCCCCGGCACCGCGTTCCCAGACACGCAACTGCGCACGCTGACGGTCCACGACGTGGAGAAAGCCGACGTTGACCCGGGCCGGAAAGCGCGGGTGATGCTCGATCTTCGGCCCCAGTTCATGCACCGGTGCATTATTGATGTCATCGACGCGCAGCACGGCGTGCGGATTGCCCATGGACACAGCCGCCATGTCGATATTCTGCCCGTCGACGTCAACGGTGTAACAGGTGGCCTGTTGCGCAGCGTCGAAGGGTATCTCTTCGGGGACAAACCTTGGCGGTCCCATATCGACGCTGATCTGCCCGTCGCTGCGGATATCCAGTTCGATGATGCCGCTCTTGGTCTCGACGCGGATCTGCTTCTTGGCCGTCAGGCGCTTGTCGAGCACGAAACGGGCAAAGCAGCGTGCGCCGTTGCCGCACTGTTCGACTTCGGAGCCGTCGGAATTGAAGATTCGATAGCGAAAGTCCACATCCGGGTTGTTCGGCGCTTCGACCAGCAAAAGCTGATCGAAACCGATACCGGTGTGGCGGTCGCCCCATTGTTTGGCGTGCTTGGGCAAGATATGCGCGTGCTGACTCACAAGGTCCAGGACCATGAAGTCGTTACCCAGCCCGTGCATCTTGGTAAAACGCAGCAGCATGGGGATTACTCCGGCAGCAGGCTTTCGCCAGCGAACAGCTCGGCCACGGTTTCGCGACGACGCACTTCAAAAGCCTGGGAACCGTCGACCAGTACCTCAGCGGCACGGCCACGGGTGTTGTAGTTCGAGCTCATGACGAAGCCATAGGCGCCGGCTGAATGAACGGCCAGCAGATCGCCCTCGGCCAGTGCCAGCTCGCGACCCTTGGCGAGGAAATCGCCGGTCTCGCAGATCGGCCCGACGATATCGTACGCACGAGGTTCGCTGTCACGCGGACGCACCGCTGTGACATCCATCCAGGCCTGATACAGCGCGGGCCGGATCAGATCGTTCATCGCCGCATCGACGATGGCAAAATCCTTGTGCTCGGTATGCTTGAGGTATTCGACACGGGTCAGCAACGCGCCTGCGTTGGCGACGATGAAGCGTCCCGGCTCGAACAGCAGCCCCAGGTCGCGACCGGCAAGGCGCTCACGCACGGCCTTGATGTAGTCGGCCGCCAGCGGAGGCTCTTCGTCGCGATAACGCACGCCAAGGCCGCCACCCAGATCAATGTGGTGCAGATGAATGCCGCAATCGCCCAGACGATCGACCAGGGCCAGCAGGCGATCCAGCGCATCGATGAACGGTTCGAGCGTGGTCAGCTGCGAGCCGATATGGCAGTCGACCCCGATCACTTCCAGGTTCGGCAGTTGCGAGGCGCGAATGTACACGTCTTCGGCGGCTGCAATGGCGATGCCGAACTTGTTTTCCTTGAGGCCCGTGGAGATGTAAGGGTGAGTGCCTGCATCCACGTCCGGATTGACCCGCAGCGATATCGGCGCCCGAACGTTGAGTTCGGCAGCCACTTGCTGCAGGCGCTCCAGCTCGTCGGTGGATTCGACGTTGAAGCAGTGCACGCCGACTTCAAGGGCGCGACGCATGTCTTCGCGGGTCTTGCCGACACCGGAAAACACGATCTTTTCGGCTTTGCCACCCGCCGCCAGCACACGCTCCAGCTCGCCACGCGAGACGATGTCGAAACCGGCGCCAAGGCGCGCCAGGACATTGAGCACGCCCAGGTTGGAGTTGGCTTTCACGGCGAAGCAGACCATGTGCGGCATGCCGCTCAGCGCATCGGCGTAGGCACGGTATTGCGCTTCGATATGAGCGCGCGAGTAGACATAGGTCGGCGTGCCGAAGCGCTCGGCAATGGCAGACAATGCTACCCCTTCCGCGAACAGCTCACCGTCGCGGTAGTTGAAGGCGTCCATTGGAGTCCCTTAAAGGTGCTTGTGCGATTGCGATTTGGCTTGTTCATCCGGGGTTTTGGTGTCATCCGGCAGATACAGCGGGCCTTTCTGGCCACAAGCTGTAACAAGACAAGCGACCGCGACAAGCGCAGCAAGCGAAGAGATCAGGCGCTTCATGGCGAAATCCTTTGTAAAAGCATTAATTGCGCCCGAGTATACCGACCACCCGGCACCTTGCCTATGCGAGCGGCGTCCCGTCTGGCGGGCCTTTGGCGCGAAAGCCGCAGCAGAGCTATGGTTGATCGGGATTAAAGTGCTCATGCATCGCCAATGATGAGTAAGCTTTGCATTTGCCTGGCTGCGTCCGTATCTTGCCCCTCTGCGCTATTTGCAGACACTTACCGAGGTTCCCGCAATGAGTTTGACCGAAGCCCGTTTTCACGACCTCGTCGATGCGACGCAGCAGAATATCGAAGACGTATTCGACGAGAGTGGCCTGGATGTGGACCTGGAAAACTCGGCCGGTGTACTGACGGTCAAGTTTGAAGGTGGCACGCAGCTTATCTTCAGCCGTCAGGAACCCCTGCGTCAGCTCTGGCTGGCGGCCAGATCGGGTGGTTTTCACTTCGACTACGACGAAGAAAATCAGTGCTGGGCCTGCGATTCCAGTGATGAGCTGCTGAGCGAGATGCTGGAGCGCTTTACCGTCGAGCAGGCCGGTGTCGAACTGGAATTCTCCGAGATCTGATCGTGAGCCAGTCACCCGTTCGACCGCCCAAGCCGCTTTTCAGCAATGTCAGCCCGGCAGTAGCCTCGCCGTGTATCAGCCTGTGTCGGCTCGATGAGCAGAAGGTTTGCCTGGGGTGCTTCCGTCATGTCGAAGACATCCGCGAGTGGCGCTCTGCCGATGACGACCGCCGCCGCCAGATTCGCCACGAGGCCGATCAGCGTCGAGCCCGCGCCGAGGTTGACCAGGCCGCAGGCTGAAACCGCGTCGGGTTGTGTATTTACTGCGCTGTGTTAGTGTCAGACCTTGCCTCTGCAGACAAGAGGCTCGTCAAACCCCGCCAATTGGTGGGGTTTTGTTTTATTCATGGAGAGTAAAGGAGTCTGCCCAGACCATGACCACAGCACCTTCGATCATCCTTACCCGACTCGACGTACAGCGTCTTGAGAGTTTTATCGCCAGCCAGGACGAAGACACGCCGGGTATCCAGGCGTTGCAGGCCGAACTGGACCGCGCCGACCAGGTGGTTGGCCACGACGAAGTGCCTGCGGGCGTTGTGACCATGAATTCGCGTGTGCATTGCCGCGAAGAAGTCAGCGGCAAGGACTACCACCTCAAGCTGGTTTATCCACAGGATGCGGGCGCAGACGGCACTGTCTCGGTTCTGGCGCCCATGGGCTCGGCGCTGCTGGGTCTGCAAATCGGTCAACACATCGACTGGCCTGCACCGGGCGGCAAGACCCTGAAACTGACCTTGCTGGCGGTGGAATATCAGCCGGAAGCGGCGGGCGAGTACGAGTAATAGAAGACGCTACCTCCGCATTCAAGAGCGGACGCAGAGCGTCCAGAACTGCATTCCCACGCGGAGCGTGAGGAACGATAAGCGTCCCGCAGAACACCTATCGTGCCAATGCTGAACGTCAGGCCTGATCCATCGCCTCGTTCAGCAGCTTTTCCAGTTCGGCCTTGTGGCGCAGGAAGAGGATGCTTTGCCCGTGCTTGCCATCCAGCAGCCCGGACAGGTCCAGGTCGGTGATGTAACAGCGGTAGCGCTGGGGCTCCAGGCGTTTACCGAGGATTTGTTGCGCGACGGCGGCGTACAGTCGATCGCCGTATTCCAGCTCGGAAAACTCGCTGTTGTCGCAGTACAGGGTGGCGTTCAGTTGCCCTGGCGAGGTTTCCTCGATGATTGCCTGCACGTCGTAGAACGCCTTGTCCGCGGCAGTCGGCGCTGGTCGATGCTCAACACGTCGGGCAGGCCCAGCACCGGAGGGCAGCATCTGATAGTAGAGGGCTTCCAGCGTAACCGGCGCGGACGGATCGTCCAGCGGCAATGAAGCGCCCCGGCGATAAACCAGCGCATGAAGGAAGCGCTGCAGCGGCACCAGCAGGCTTTGCTCATCGTGATACGGCAGACGCTGGTGCCAGAGCGAATTGTGCTCGTCGAGCACGTACAGGTCAGCATCCGGCTCGTTGACCCGGTAGAACACCTGAATGCATTCCGGCTGGCCGAGCGGCAGGATCAGCGCCAGATCGTGATCATCGAGTGCCTGCGGGTCCAGGTGCAGCGGGCTGTACGACGACAGCTGTTCACCCAGGTACTTGAACAGGCCGGGCAGGCTGTTGATCACCACATGACCGATCTGACCCGGCTTCATCTCCAGCACGTGATACTGCTGCTGCACCTGAATCAGGTAACGGTGATTGAGCCGCCTCTCGAGTAACAAACGCGCCGTGCCGATCAGTTCTTCAACACGCTGGGCGATGGCAGGCGCGCGGTTATGGCAGAAGCAGCGCACGTGAATCTGCGGCTGCTTACCACTCTGCGGCAGGCTGCCGAGCAGTTCGCTCATGCAGTCGAGCAGGGCGTGCGGGCCGTCATAGCGGCTGACCAGTGTTTCGTTCCAGGTATTGAGGGTGATCTGGTCCAGCGTCAGCACCAGATTTTCCCGGACACCCGCATAACTGAGCGAGTCGGTGCGCTCGGTGGTCATCAGAATATTGAGGTCGCGGTGATGCCTGAGCGGATCGACGCCGACATTGATCAACAGCAATATCTCGCTGGGCGTGCTGGGCATCAGCAACGCCTCATCGCTGACCTCGGGCAGTGGCAGTTGAATGCTCTGCTGCAAGGCGCCCATCAGGTTGAACAGCTCGAACTCGCTCAGGTCACTGGCACCCGGGTGCAATGCCACGCGGGTAGTGCTGTCGATCACGGTATTGCGGTGGCACCAGGTCAACAGCTCAAGCAATTCACGGCTGCGTTTGAGCGGTAAGAAATTCGGCCACTCGTGAATGCCCAGATTGCCGTTATACAAGGCCCACTGATACTTGCCGGGCTCGCGCTTGTCGGGAGAGTGCACCAGCGTCAGCGTATCTTCGGCAAGGTCGGGAGCGATCCCCGGGTTGATGAACTCGACTTTGCCCGCCTTGCGTTCAAAAGCCGCATACAGACGCCGACCCAGAATGGTCAGGTCGCGGGCATTGAGGGCATCGGCAGCGCTTTGCGTTTTGGCGAAGCGGCTCTGAAAGCGATAGCTGTAATTCAGCTCGTTGACCAGTGAGCGGCGCTCGCCGGCCACCTGGCGGACTTTCCACTGGCTGCGGCTGTCGAGCAGCACCAGTTGTCGCTCGTCCCAACCCCACTCCGTGGTCAGACGCTCCAGCAGCTGGCGCTGCCAGCCGACGTTGCGCAGGCGGGTCGACCCGGTGAGCTTCTTGTTGACCTTCAGGTACAGACTACGCCGCACCAGCTCCAGGCGCTCCGGCTCGTTGCGTGCCTGCAGATGCTCCTCGATACGCCGGTACACGACCACGTAGGGGTCAAGCTCATCCGGGTCAAGCTGATTGGCGAACACCGCTTGCTTGAAACGCAGGCTCAGGCACTGCACGCGGGGATGCTCGCTGGAATAGACCTCGATCAACAGCAGCTTGAGCACAGACTTGTAGGGCGACTCGATGCCTTTGAACAACTGCCACAATCCGGCACCGATGAACTCGGCCGGGGGAATGTGCGACATCGGGCCGAGGTCGAGCACCTCGCTGGCGCGAATGAAGCGCTTGCTGAGCAGGGTGTGGGTGTAATCGTCGTAATTCTGCTCTTCATAGACCGGCACCAGCCACCACATCGGGGTGCGCCCGGCGAGCCAGATCGCGGTGCGATAAAACTCGTCGAGCAACAGGTAATGCTGGGTAGTCCCGCAATCGTCCGAGCTGAGCTGCGAATCGCGCTCGCCGCTCCTGAAACGCTGCGGGTCGATCAGAAAGAAATGCGCCTCTGCGCCCATCGTCGCAGCCCAGGCTTCAAGTGCCTGGCACTTCTTGCGCAGTTCGGCGATAGCCTCCGGCTCCAGCTCGCTGTCGTGGCAGACCCAGACATCCATATCGCTTTGTTCAGCCTGAGCCAGCGTGCCGAGGCTGCCCATCAGAAACAGGCCATGAATCGGCTGGGGCGGGTTGCCGTGGCGGGCCTTGTAGGAAAAGGAGCGCGTCAGCCGCTGCGCCTCGGCCAGGGCCAGCGTGTCCGGTTCGTAATGCGAAACGCCAGCAGGCGTGCTGCCGGAAACATAACCAGGCAACAGCGGATGGTTGACGTGAAAGAACAGCGGCAGCAGGGTCAGAACGCTCTGCTGGCGGGTCGACATGCCTTCCAGCGCACGCGCGTACCGCCCGTCATTGAGCGACAGGAAACGGTTACGCAGCTGGCTGAGAACCTTGCGGTCGATGCCCTCATCCAGGTCGGGGCGAATTTCAGGATTACGCGTCATCGCAACTCAAGGCATCTGGCCTGTGCAGGCGTGGAATTACCGAGCAAGATGGCGGAGAAGGTTTGCAGCCGAGGGAAGCGGATTCGGTCGGATGGTTATTCTGGCGCCAACGTCCTGTATCGACTGGCGCTCGGATAAGTGAAGGGCCTGCCACGCTTTTTTGTGCGCAGGCCCTGCTACATTCAGGCGGCTTGCCTGGAGACGTTGAGGATGGTCAGCAATGATTGGGCATGCTGGGCGGCCTCGAGCCCGAGGCTGGTCAGGTAACCGCCATCGACCTGGGTCGTCAGTCCTTTATCGAAGAGTCTTTGTGCTGCTGCGACGGCCGTGGGCGCCGCTACATGGTGGACTTTGAGGCCTTCCTGGGTGTTTCCCAGATTGAACAGTGCAAGGATTTCCAGTTCGGCAACCAACTCAGGGGTATACGACATAGGTACTCCAGACTTTTTGTAGTAGTACGACCTCACCGGCTGGCGGGTGTGCTCTGGAATCGACGTGTCCGATCTGCGCTCGTCGGTTCTGGATGACCGTTAAAGCCGGTTTGGCGTGTAGCCCCGGAGGATCAAGCGGCAGCGGGGCATTTGCAGTGTAGTCAGCGTCTGGAGTGTTTGCAGCATATATCTTGCTGTCACGCTCTGACCGCAGGATTACTTTTCCGGCGGCAGGTCAGGCAGGGCACGCAGCGCGGCTTCATACCATTGAGTGTCGAACGGACGGTCCTGCTCCAGCAGGGCATCAATCTCGATAGCCAGCACATGGGCCATCATTTCAAGAATATCTTCACGCTCATAGTTCACCAAGGTCAGCATGTTGAAGACCGCTCTGGCTGCGGGCGGATTACCGGCTTCGATCTGGTTCTCGATGGCTTCGATCAGGGTCGAGGCAGCAAAGTCTTCTTCGTCATTATCGATGTCGTCGGTCATGGTCACTCCTCAGGTAAGGCGGGCAGTCTACCCGGAATCCTGCAATCGGGCAGTCCTGCGCGCCCGAATGATCCTGTGTAGGACGCTTCCCAAAACTGCCGGGAAATGACCCAAGTCACTGAAAGATAGAGTCAGCCCGGTAGCGTGCAGCCCGTCAATTACCAGGATGGAGGCTGAGGAGGCCGACGATGCTGACGCTTTATGGATTCGCCGCAAGCAACTACTTCAACATGGTCAAGCTGGCGCTGCTGGAGAAACAACTGCCCTTTCAGGTGGTGCCGCTGTTTGGCTGTCAGAGCCCTGAGGTGCTGGCCGTCAGCGCCCGCGGGAAGGTGCCGGTACTCGGAACGGCGGAAGGCTTCATCAGTGAGACCGACGTGATTCTGCGCTATATAGAGGACACCTCACCGGACCGGCCACTGCTGCCTGCCAGCGCATTCGCACGCGCTCAGGTGTGGACCATCGCCAAGGAAATCGAGCTGTACATCGAGCTGCCAGCGCGCATGTGTTATGCGGAGGTGATCTTCGGTGGCAGACCGACGCCGCCCGACCTCAAGGCCAAGGCGCGTCGCGATCTGATCAAAGGGTTCGCCGCCCTGGCCCAGCGCGGCCTGTTTGCACCCTACGTGGCTGGCGAGCACTTCACCGTTGCCGATATCTACTTTCTGTACAGCGTCGATCTGGCGCAACAGGTCGGCGAGCGGCTGTTCGGGCTGGACCTGCTGGAGGACATGCCCGCTGCGCGAGCCCTGCAGGAGCAGCTGGCCTTGAGCCAGAACGTTCAGCAAGTGGCCGCTGACAGAGAGGCCGACTGGCCTGCATTCATGGCTCGCGTGCAGCGGGCAGACCGCTGAGGCAGCTCGTTCCTCACACCCACGCGTGAGGAACGCTGGGCGTTATTCTGCGGTAGGCTGGCGCAGTGGCACAGGCTCTTTGCTGCGCCAGTGCGGCAGGGATTCCCAGTAGCGCTCGCCCTTGGCATCGTCATACATGCCTTCCCAGCGCGAGATGACCAGCACTGCCAGGGCATTGCCGATCACGTTCAAGGCGGTACGCGCCATGTCCATGATGCGGTCGACACCGGCGATGAATGCCAGGCCTTCCAGAGGAATACCGGCGCTGCCCAGGGTCGCCAGCAGTACGACGAAGGAAACCCCCGGTACGCCCGCGATGCCTTTGGAGGTGACCATCAGGGTCAGTACCAGCATCAATTGCGCGCCAATCGACAGGTCGATGCCGTACAGCTGAGCGATGAAGATCGCTGCGATGCTCTGATAGAGCGTCGAGCCGTCGAGGTTGAACGAGTAGCCCGTAGGCACCACGAAGCTGCAGATCGCCTTCGGCGCGCCATAGGCTTCCATCTTCTGGATCACGCGTGGCAGCACCGTTTCGGAGCTGGCCGTGGAGTAGGACAGAATCAGCTCGTCCTTGAAGATGCGCATCAGCCTGATGACCGAAAAGCCGAATGCACGAGCGATCAGCCCCAGCACCACAAAGGCGAAGAAGGCGATGGCCACGTACACCAGAATCACCAGCTTGGCGAGCGGCAACAGGGAGGCGAAGCCGAAGTTGGCGACAGTCACGGCAATCAGCGCAAACACGCCGATCGGCGCGTAGTTCATGATCATGTGAGTGACCTTGAACATGGTCTCCGAGACGCCCTGAAACAGTTTCACCAGCGGCTCACGGACCTCGGCCTGCAGGCTGGAAAGCCCCAGACCGAACAACACTGAAAAGAAGATGATCGGCAGCATCTCGCCACGCGCCATGGCAGCGAAGATGTTGGACGGAATCAGGTTGAGAATGGTCGCGATAAACGCATGATCGTGCTGAACTTCAGCCGTAGTCTGCTGATACTTGGAAATATCGACAGTGCCCAGTGTGCTCATGTCGATGCCGGTGCCCGGATGGAACACGTTGGCCAGCACCAGGCCCACCAGAATCGCGATAGTGGTCACGACTTCGAAATAGAGAATGGTCTTGAGACCGATACGCCCCAGCTTCTTGGCATCGCCCACGCCTGCAATGCCGACGATCAGCGAGGCGACAACGATAGGGATAACGATCATCTTGATCAGACGAATGAAGATATCGCCTGCGGGCTGCAGGATGTTAGTGATCCACCAGGCCTTTTCTGCACTGAAATGATTGAGCAGCGCCCCCACAGCGATACCCAGTACCAGTCCGATCAGAATCTGCCAGGCCAGACTCAGCTTTGCCTTCTTCATATTATTACCCTTGTTCAAAGTGGCTTGGGCAAGTCCAAAACCCGTGCGCCGAGCATGCTTTTTCACAGCAGTTTCGAGGCAGGAGCTCCCTTTGGAAATGTCCCGAGAAGGTCACCGCAGACGAGCATCCCAGCTCTGTAGCAGGCGAAAAAAGTCGCAACTATTCCCATGGCGCGCGTGTACGTCTAATGCCGTAAACGACTACCTCATGCATGATCGGCATACAAATACGGGAGAAATGTGTTGATTTATGTCACGCGAGAGGATGGCTATTCGGCGCGAAGCTGGCTATTACGTCGCCTCAAGCTGAACAGAGGGGCGGGGGATTAAAGACGGGATGCTGCGACGAGGACTCGACTGACAGGCCTGTTTACCTGATGTACGGTAGCTGAATGCCCAGGCCGGGGTCCGCAGACAGAACACCAGCCTGTGCAATCGAAACAAGGGCGGGCAGTCAGCCTTTACCTTTGGTACGGGTCATGTGCGGGCCGCTGTTTTTCTCGAGGTACTCGATGATCATCCCGGCCACGTCCTTGCTGGTGGTCACTTCAATGCCTTCCAGGCCAGGCGAGGAGTTGACCTCCATCACCAGAGGGCCGTGATTGGAACGCAGGATATCCACACCCGCCACGCTCAGCCCCATGACCTTGGCTGCCCGCAACGCAGTCATGCGCTCTTCAGGCGTGATCTTGATCAGGCTGGCGCTGCCGCCGCGGTGCAGGTTGGAGCGGAACTCGCCTGGCTTGGCCTGACGCTTCATCGAGGCGATGACCTTGTCACCGACCACGAAGCAGCGGATGTCGGCGCCGCCCGCTTCCTTGATGTATTCCTGAACCATGATGTCCTGCTTGAGGCCCATGAAGGCTTCGATCACCGATTCGGCCGCCGTGGCCGTTTCGCACAGCACCACACCGATCCCCTGAGTGCCTTCGAGCACCTTGATGACCAGCGGCGCGCCGTTGACCATCTGGATCAGGTCGGGAATGTCGTCGGGCGAGTGAGCGAAACCGGTGACCGGCAAGCCGATCCCCCGGCGTGACAGGAGTTGCAACGAGCGCAGCTTGTCCCGCGAACGGGCAATGGCAACCGATTCATTGAGCGGAAACACGCCCATCATTTCAAACTGACGCAACACCGCACAGCCATAGAAAGTCACCGAAGCACCGATGCGCGGGATCACCGCATCGAAGCCCTCCAGAGGTTTGCCGCGGTAGTGAATCTGCGGCTTGTGGCTGGCGATGTTCATATAGGCGCGCAGGGTGTCGATCACCACCATCTCATGGCCACGCTCAATGCCAGCTTCGACCAGACGACGGGTGGAATACAGACGCGGATTACGCGAAAGCACAGCGATCTTCATGCAACACCTGAGGAAGTAGAGGCCGGGAACACCGGCTTGTCTTGTACGTAAGTTATGCCCGGATTGACCACCAGATGGCCGTCGATCAGAGCTTTGGAACCGAGCAGCAGTCGATAACGCATCGACTTGCGGCAAGCCAGCGTGAATTCCACCGGCCAGATAAGATCGCCCAGGGCCAGCGTGGTGCGAATGACATAGCGCACCTGCGCCTGACCGTTGGAGCTCTTAATGGTTTTCATGGCAACCAGTTGCGCTTCGCAGCGACGATGCCGCAACTGAACCACAGTGCCCAGATGCGCGTTGAAGCGTACCCATTTCTGACCATTGCGTTCAAAAGGTTCGATTTCCGTGGCATGCAGGCTCGACGTGCTCGCACCGGTATCGATTTTTGCCCGCAGGCCTGCCACCCCCAGATCGGGAAGCGCCACCCACTCGCGCAGGCCGATGACTGTCAGATGATCGAATGTCTTCAATGCGATTCCGTACTTCTCAAGACTTCAGCCAGGCCTCGGGGTTAACCGGGGCCAGCGCTTTGAATGCAGGTTTTGCGAACAGATAGCCCTGCATCAGGGAGATACCGCAGTCGGCGAGAAAATCCCGCTCTTCAACGTGTTCGATACCCTCGGCGATAAGCTTAATCCCCAAGTCCGTACACATTGTGACAACGCCACGAACAATGGCCTGACGTGCGCGATCACGATGAATGTCGCGAATCAGGTGCATGTCGAGTTTTATCAGATCGGGTTGAAAATCAGCCAGCAGCGTCAGGCCGGAGTAGCCGGCACCGAAATCGTCGATGGCGGTCATGAAACCGAACTCCCGGTATTCGCGCAGGATGTTGCTCAAATGGCCGTTATTGCAGACATGTTCGCTTTCGATGGTTTCGAAAATCAACCGCTCGATGGGGAAATCATGCCGCTTGGCTGCTTCCAGCGTGCTGCGAATGCACAGCTCGGGACGATACACGGCATTTGGCAAAAAGTTGATCGATAACCGCTCGGTCATGCCCAGATTCGCAGCGCCGGCGATGGCGGTCGTGCGGCAGCTCTGATCGAATCGATAGCGGTTCTGGTCGGTCACCTGACTCAGGACTGACATTGCGCCCTCGCCGTTGGGCCCGCGAACCAGCGCCTCGTGGGCGAAGATCGAATGGTCGTGAAGATTCACGATCGGCTGATAGGCATAGTCGAACGAAAAATCGAGCTCTGGACTGTCTGTGCATCCCGCACACCCTTTTCTCGGGGCGGTCAACGAAGTTGGAAAATCTGTCACGTCGCGCTCCATAGGGGTGTGGGGCAATGAAAAGGTGAATAGCTGTTTTTGACAAGCACGTATCGGTTACTTCATGTTCATAGTGGAGCAGAAAAAGTGGGCGAGCGTGTGCTGACGCCTGGTTTATCTGGCCCGGTAACGTTCAGACTGTCACATTGATGAGGAATTCAAATGGCGCAAAAGCCGGAAGAAGACGATAAGGTCCGCCTGGATAAATGGCTGTGGGCCGCGCGCTTTTTCAAAACCCGTGCGCTGGCCAAAGCGGCTATTGAAAGCGGAAAGGTGCACTGTCGCGGCGAACGTTGCAAGCCCGGCAAGGAGCCTCGTATCGGTGACGAGTTTCAGATTCGCATGGGTTTCGACGACCGCACCGTAGTCGTCGAGGCTCTGTCCATCGTTCGGCGTGGCGCGCCGGAGGCTCAGACGCTGTATCACGAGACACCCGAGAGCATCACCAGGCGCGAGAATGCGGCGGCTCAGCGCAAGGCCGGCAACCTGGGTGTGACCACCGACGGAAAGCCGACCAAGAAACAACGCCGGGAGCTTTTCGGCTTCCGCGCCAGCCAGAACAACGACTGAAACACAGCACCGGGCAGCTCCGGCTATCAGTCCGACGTGCCATCCAGCTTGGAAGCGCACCGCATAGCTCCTAAAATGCGGTCAATCCGCATGGCCCACGGCGCTTTCGAGTGCCGGACGGTGCTTCCTCAGCCGCGTGCCATCCATTGTCATTACTTCAGATACCTTGCCTACCTATGCATGATTTCCCGAACATCGATTTCACCCAACGCTTCATCTTCGACGAAAGCGACGTTCGCGGAGAACTGGTCGCCCTGGAGCGCAGCTACGCCGAAGTGCTCGCCAAGCATCCCTACCCGGAGCCGGTCGCGCAGTTGCTTGGCGAACTGATGGCGGCTGCCGCGCTGCTCGTCGGCACCCTCAAATTCGACGGCCTGTTGATCCTCCAGGCACGCTCCAGCGGCGCAGTGCCGTTGCTGATGGTCGAGTGCTCCAGCGAGCGTGAACTGCGTGGCATTGCCCGTTATGACGAGGCACTGGTCACAGCAGGCGCAGGTCTGCAGGACCTGATGCCCGATGGCTCGCTGGCATTGACCATCGACCCGAACAAGGGCAAGCGCTATCAGGGCATCGTTGCCCTCGACGGCGTCGACCTGTCGGAAAGCCTCTCCAACTATTTCGTGATGTCCGAACAGCTCGGCACGCGTTTCTGGCTCAAGGCCGACGGTCATCGCGCCCGTGGTCTGTTGCTGCAACAGCTGCCCATCGCACAGATCACCGATCCGGAAGAGCGCGACGCCAGCTGGGAGCACGTCATCACCCTGGCCAACACCCTTACGGCCGAGGAAATGCTCGGGCTGGACAACCAGACCATTCTGCATCGCCTGTATCACGAAGACCCGGTTCGCCTGTTCGACGAGCAGCCCATCTGCTTTCGCTGCAGTTGCTCGCGTGAGCGTTCGGCCAATGCGCTGGCCAGCCTTGGGCTGGAGGACGCGCAGCAATTGGTTATCGAGCACAACGGCACGATCGAGATCGACTGCCAGTTCTGCAACCAGCGCTATCTGTTCGATGCCACTGACGTCGCGCAGCTGTTTGCTGGCGGCGGTGTCGATTCGCCATCTGACACGCGCCATTAATCATCGCGTAAAGGGCCTCAGAATACGGTGTGGGCCCCTGTAATGCTGTTCTGACAGGAGGGTCCTACCATTTCCAGGCATTTCTGGCATAATCCGGCCCACTTTTACGCTGTAGTAGTGGTTGTTTTTTTACTACAAAACCGTTTGGAGCACTCGGCCACAGGCCGACGGGGAACCTCATGACGCAAACCAACAACGCTGTGTACACCGATCTGAGCACCGACGAACTGGTCAAGGAAGCCCTTGCCCGCAAAGAAGGCGTACTGTCCGATACTGGCGCACTGGTTGTGGAGACAGGCCATCGTACTGGCCGTTCGCCGGTCGATCGTTTCATCGTTGAAGAGCCGAGCACTCAGGACGCCATCGCCTGGGGCCCGATCAACCGCAAGTTCCCGGCCGAGAAATTCGACGCCCTGTGGAACCGTGTCGGCGCGTACCTCGCCGAGCGCGAGCGCTTCGTTTCCCATGTTCATGTAGGCTCCGATCCTGCGCACTACCTGCCAGTCAAGATGACCACCGAGACTGCGTGGCACAATCTGTTCGGCCGTTGCCTGTTCATCAACCCTGAACAGTACAACCCGGCTGGAGGAAAGGACGAGTGGGAAATCCAGAACGCGCCATGGTTCGTCTGCGACCCTGAGCGTGACGGCACCAACTCCGACGGCACCGTGATCATCAACTTCGCCGCCCGCAAGGTGCTGATCGCAGGCATGCGTTATGCCGGCGAAATGAAGAAAGCCATGTTCTCGGTGCAGAACTTCCTGCTTCCGGCGTACGACGTTCTGCCGATGCACTGCGCGGCCAACATGGGCGAAGAGGGCGATGTAACCCTGTTCTTCGGTCTGTCCGGCACCGGCAAGACCACCCTGTCCGCCGACGAAAGCCGTTACCTGATCGGTGACGACGAGCACGGCTGGGGCGAAGGCGTGGTGTTCAACATCGAAGGCGGTTGCTATGCCAAGTGCATCGACCTGTCCGAGAAGAACGAGCCGGTCATCTGGAAAGCCATCCAGCACGGCGCCGTACTGGAAAACGTCGTACTCGACCCGGTTACCAAAAAAGCCGATTACGCCGACAGCAGCCTGACCCAGAACAGCCGCGCCGCCTACCCGCGCGAACTGATCGAGAAGCGCGCACCGAAAAACCTCGGTGGCGAGCCGAACGCCGTTATCTTCCTGACCTGCGACCTGACCGGCGTACTGCCGCCTGTGTCGATCCTCAGCGAAGAACAGGCTGCCTACCACTTCCTGTCGGGTTACACCGCACTGGTCGGCTCGACTGAAATGGGTTCGGGTTCGGGCATCAAGTCCACCTTCTCCACCTGCTTCGGCGCACCATTCTTCCCGCGTCCGGCTGGCGAGTACGCAGAACTGCTGATCAAGCGCATCCGCGGCTTCAAATCCAAGGTCTACTTGGTCAACACCGGCTGGACCGGCGGTGGCTACGGCGTCGGCAAGCGCTTCAACATCCCGACCACTCGTGGCGTGATCGCAGCGATCCAGAGCGGCGCACTGATCGGTGCCGAAACCGAACACCTCGACACCATCAACCTCGACGTACCGAAGTCGGTACCCGGCGTAGATACCGGCCTGCTCAACCCACGCAACACCTGGGCTGACAAGGCTGCCTACGACGAAGCGGCAAAAGCACTGGCTGGCCTGTTCGTGGAGAACTTCAAAAAGTTCGACGTGAGCGACGCCATCAAGGCTGCGGGTCCGAAGTTGTAATTAAACATCTTCAGGGTCACACGCCCGTGTGACCCTCGAAAATGCTCAAGCAAACGCCTCGACTTGTCGGGGCGTTTGCTTGTCTGGAATACTGATTTTCACTGAGGACGATGACCAGGAGGTGTGTTGTGGGCGTAAACGGGATTCAGATACGGCGTTTCGTGCCGAGCGACGAGTCAGGTGTATCGGCGATGATCCTGCCAATCCAGCGTGAAGAGTTCGGTATTCCCATCACCGCCGAAGACCAGCCTGACCTGAAAGCGATTCCGGACTTTTACCAGACCGGCACAGGGGATTTCTGGGTTGCGGTACAAGACGCTCAGGTCATCGGCAGCATCGGCCTCAGGGACATCGGCGCAGGGCAGGCAGCACTGCGCAAGATGTTTGTCGCTGCCCCGTTTCGCGGCCGGGAATTCTCCGTTGCAGCCAGACTGCTCGAGCGCCTGATCGAGGAATCAACTCGCAAGGGCGTCAGCGAAGTATTCCTGGGCACGACCGACAAGTTTCACGCTGCGCATCGCTTCTATGAAAAGCACGGCTTCAGAGAAATCACCAAGGAGGACCTGCCTGCGAGCTTTCCGTTGATCGCGGTGGACAGCAAGTTCTATGTGCTGGCCTTGAAAGAACAATGACCTGGCTACACCGCAGCGGTGTCGGCGAACCGCAATGCAGCAGAACGCCGACAGCCATAGAGGGCACGCGAACCCGCGTGCTCCGTCATAGGCGCTCAAGTCCCCTGAATGCCTGACTGGCTTTTCAGCGTGTTGAAAATGTCCATCGCCGAGCTGTCCCCCGATGTAATGTTGGCGGCGTAATGGGCGGGGTATTGGGCCTTTTCTATGGGTGGCAGCTGGTCGTAGTGGGCGAGAAGCATCACCAGTGTTTGGGTACTTTTGCCGGTTTCGTTGTATTCGTCGACATAGCGTTTGCCCATCGCTCTATTCCAGGCTTCCTGTTGAAGATGGTTTTCGGACGAAGCCGCACTACGCTCATTAATGGTGAATTCGCCACCTTCGTCATACATGATCAGTTTGAGTTGATCCTGAGATAATCCTGAGAACGGGTTTGCTGCCCCGCCATTCTTGAACAGCGTAGCCTGCCTGGCTCTTTCGAGCAGCGCTGGATCGTCGGTATCGGGGACCTCCGCATCGTGCAGTGCTCTGTTGGCGTAATAGTGTGTACCCGCGATCTTGTCGTTAATGGATGTTGCCACCGCACCCAGCTCTTTGAAGCCTAGACTACTATCGCGAATCTGAGCGCGCATCGCGCTGCTGCTTAATTGACTGGACAACGTGGAGAGGGTTGCACTATCAGCGGCGCGCTCAGAAAATAGTTTACTTATTGCCGACGTGCTACTGGTTGGGGAAACCTCTTTCGCAACAGTCGTCAGGGTAGGGCTGCTGGTAAGGGCCGTGATGTGAGAAATGTCGAACATGCTGCGTCCTCGCGTCAGTTGCCAATCCATGGCGTTATATTCGCTATCTATATCGGCACGATCAGATTCAGCTTTAGTTTCCTCCGGAGGCAGGCGCGCGCGTAATTTTGTAACGCGCACGCCTTGAGATTATTTCATGGTGAATTCAGCAGTCCATGCATGGGTAGAGAGATCGGTGACCCTGGAGGTAGCTGTGCAAATCGCACCACCTTCAGGCGTTGCAGTACGGTTCCACTTTGGAACCTTGACTCCACCCGCGCCTGCCAGCCTTACAAAGGTGGTCGAGAATACACATACCTTGGAACCCATCACATAACGAACACTGGCGTAGCTGGCATCAGGTGAGAGCGTGCTTTGCACCGTATAAAAGTTTGAATCGCCGGGTTGAACGGTAGAGCCAATGGCTGTTCTGGCGTTGCGTAGCGTCGATAACTCGTTACGCGTAACAGGCTTATGCTTCGCGGCCTCTGTTCCCAGATTTTTGAACGTCACCGTAACCGGTGGTCCCGCGTGCGCAACAACAGTGGCGCACAGCGTGGCGAGAGCAAGAGAAGTCAGCAAGACGTTTTTTGTTTTCATGATCGGTAGTTCCTGAGTTAATTAATTAAGTTCGTATTACATTAAGCAAGGCGAACGCACGACAGCAGTGAGCCGCATGTATTGACGTGCACGCGCTATCGCCCGATTAAAATCCGCCATGTATCAGCGCACAGAAAGTGCGCCGTCCACCTGAAGGTGTTTATGTCGATGACAGTCGGAGGATGACCCTATACTAAAAAGCAGGGGTGACTCCGCTGAACGGGTTAGAAGAAAAGATTAGTTTCCTGCAATCCGTTGAGATGTTTTAGCACGTGAGATGGGAAAGAAAAGTAGGAAACTTCTGATTCTTTGCAAATCAGTTAATGACGATAATTGTTCTTGTCTTTTAGTATCGAGTTGGATTAACTGCGCCGGCAGAAATTGTAAGTGTGCAGATTAAAGCGCCCCTCAGAGCTGAAGGGCGCATCCCCCTACTTCACGTCACCGCATAAAACTTGCGCACATACGCAGTGCTGGTCCACTTGCAGGGCGCGCCTTGGGCGACGAATACGGTGTCGCCGGTGTTCACGGTCAGGCTCGGGCCGTTTTCCAGGCTCAGCTCGACGCTGCCTTCGATCAGGTTCATCAGTTCATGGATCTTGTGCGGCCGCGAGATGCGCTCGTAGGGTGTCGAGTCCCACACGCCGATGCGCAGGGTGCTGGCGCTGTCTTCGAAGAGGTTGTTGCTGCGGCATTGCGGCAGCGCGCTGATCATGATCGCCGGGTCTGGCGGTGAAGACGGCGTGAGCATGGCCAGGCGGTCGAGCGCGGTGATGCCGGGCTTGTCTGGCCCGCTGGCCTGGGTGGACGCGCAGAACGCCCAGAGGCTGTCCGGTTGCGCGTCGATACGTACTTGAGTGCCGCGACCGATCACGGCACTTTCACCGGTCTTGATGGTGAGGCTCTCGGCACCGGAGGTCAGGGTGACGGAGCCGCGATGCATCACCAGCATTTCGGTGTAGGGGTAGGCTGCCACTGACAGCGACGTGCCGAAGTGCACGAGGCCGGCCGCAATGCCCTGATCATCGATGAACGCTGTGCGACGCTCAGTATCGAACGAGTCATGCGCATCGATGGGGCCAGTGGTGAATTCGGTGTCTACCGGGCTGAGGTCAGCGCGGGCCAATAGCAAAACAGTGGGTTGGGGCATCGGGTCGGGCTCCTGAAGTTGAAGCGTTGATGATCGTTCCCACGCTCCGGACTCGGCGTTATACACAAATCCGCTTTTGCTTCTGGCCGGAGGCCGTAGGAGCGAACTTGTTCGCGAAAGGGCCGGTATGATCGACTGTCTTCACGAACAAGTTCGCTCCTACGCCCTGCGGGCGGAAGCCTGAAAAGCACGTATTCGGGGCTCTCCGCGACTTATGTATAACGATGAGCGCTCTGCGTGGTAATGCATTTCGTGACGCTCTGCGAGAGCATTGGCACGATGAGGTGCTTACGGGCGATCAGCCGATCGCCTGGGTAATCAGCGCAAACTGGCGCACGCCCTGGGTGGCTTGCGGGACTGCGCCCATGCTCATGCAGGTCACGCTGTCGACGCGCTTGAGGCCGGCTTCCTCCAGCCAGTCGGCCAGGCCGCTGTCGGTCGGGATGTCGATACGTACGAAGGCGTAAGGCACGCGGGCCAGCAGTTCTCCGATCATGTGCCTGGCCTGGTCAACGCTCTGGGCGACAACAGGGCCGATGCACAGGCCACGGCCAAAAGGGCGCAGTAGGGCAAAGGCCTGCAACTGGCCGTCGTGCTCGATGCCGATGGCGTGCTCAAGGTTGTTCAGCACATCGCCCAGCGTCACCGAGCGGTCCATACCCGAACCGGCGTTGGCCAGTTCCAGTACGCGAGGGTGGTCGGCCTCGCTCAGCCCGCGGCAACGCTCCTGTGCCTTCAATACGGTGGTGCCGGGTGGTTGCGCCTGTCCCTGACGCTGCTGGATCTCGCCAAAGCTGACGAACCCCATTTTCGCGTAGAGCGGCGCACCCGCCAGCGTGGCGTTGAGGACCGCCGTGCGCGGCGCGACGCAGCCGACCGCCAGTTCCATCAGCTTGCGACCAATGCCTTTGCCCTGGTAATCGTCACTGACGATCACCAGACCGATGGTGGAGAACTCGCCCTGATGACAGGCAAAGGCACTGCCGATCAAACGGCCGTTGTGCACCGCGACAAAACCCTGGGCGACGCGTTGCAGCATGGCCCAGTCTTCAAGCCGATGCGGCCACTTCAGGGCGATGGATAACTCATGCGCGTTGCCGACATCGGCTGCGGTCATGGGGCGAAATTCAAAGTCGAGGCGTTGCTGAGCGAGCATGACGTGTCTCCGTCCAGAAGGATGCACCGGCAATAAAAGGATGCGCCAGGCTTGCTGTATCCCATCTGCTGCAGGCGGTGACAAGAGGGCTGGGCGCATTCGGCAGATTCCACGAAGTGCCGTTCGCCAGACCACAGTTACTGCTTAAATCGGCCGGGCCTCCGGCAGCAAATGCTTAGGTTTTTTACCCCGCGTTCAGGCTCTTTATATAGCTGCCGGCATTTGTCACTCGCCAACCACTGACGCGGCGCAGTTTCTGCGGCGCAAACCCGCGTGTTTGAGCCCGAGCGCCCTGAAAAGGGTCATAAAAGCGCCGAAAACCGGGCTCTGCCCAAGGCTGGAGCGCCCCGCAAAGTCTGCTGAGCGCGCACCTCAAAACGGTGGTTTCTATCAAGCAGCCATCACTTTTAACGCCATCTGCTGATTTCACGGTGTTGTAATGAGGTTGTGCTGCAGCGTGCATCACCGCCCCTGGACATCAGGCCGGATTGCTCGTCATGCCATGACCTCAACGAACTTTCAGGACCGCACACAATGAGCTTTCTTCGACCAAAATTCATTACGTTCGACTGCTACGGCACGTTGACCAATTTCCACATGGGCACCATGACGCGCGAGCTGTTTGCCGACCGCGTTCCGGCTGAACAGATGGATCAGTTCGTCAGGGATTTTTCGGCGTATCGTCTGGATCAGGTCATGGGTGACTGGATGCCATACGACGAAATCCTGAAAGTCGCACTGGCGCGCACCTGCAAGCGCTGGAACGTTGAATACCGCGAAGAAGGCCAACTGTATTACGACGCCGTACCGACCTGGGGCCCACACGCCGATGTGCCTGCCGGTCTGGCGAAAATCGCCGACAAGATCCCGCTGGTGATTTACTCCAACGCCAGCGACAGCCAGATCATGTCCAACGTCGAAAAGCTCGGCGCGCCGTTCCACAAGGTGTTCACCGCCGACCAGGCCAAGGTCTACAAGCCGCGTCTGGCAGCCTTCGAGTTCATGCTCGACAACCTGGGTTGCGGTCCGGAAGACATCTTGCATGTGTCATCGAGCTTCCGTTACGACCTGTTCTCGGCGCATGACATGAAAATCAAAAACAAGGCCTTTGTGGCTCGCGGTCATGAACAGCCCGCCAACAGCTTCTACGAATATCATCAGATTCCGGATATCGGCGGACTGGCCGCTCTGGTCGGCCTCTAAGCCAGGCAAATCGCGTGACACCGGCATTTTTCAAGGTGCTCTTCGATGAGTGACAAGGGGAACGATATGCGCAGTGAGTCTTACTGGCTCGATACGGCTCCAGACTTTACCGGCGCGCAGGATGGCGCAGTGGAGGGGCAGGCTGACGTGGTGGTGGTCGGTGGCGGTTTCACCGGCCTTGCGGCGGCGCGTGCATTGGCCTTGAAAGGTGCCAGCGTGGTGGTTCTGGAAGCGGGCCGGGTGATCGGTGAAGCGTCGGGGCGCAATGGCGGACAGTGCAATACCGGCGTGGCTCAGGACTATGCGTCGTTGAGCGCAACCCTGGGTGCCGATCAGGCCCGCGAGTATTACAAGGCTTACGAAAGCGCGGTGCAGAGCGTCGTGACGGTGATCGACGAAGAAAACATCGCCTGCGACGTCAAGCGTAACGGCAAGCTCAAGCTGGCGGCCAAGCCAGGGCATTACGAAGGGCTGGCGCGCACCTGCGAGCTGATCCGCCGTGAAGTCGATGCTGACGTCGAGCTGCTGTCCGCTCAGGACGTGCGCGCCGAAATCGATTCGAACGAGTTTCACGGTGGCCTGCTGCAGCGCAACGGCATACAGATGCATGTCGGACGTTTCGGTCTGGGTCTCGCCGATGCGGCCGTGCGCCATGGCGCAAGGGTGTATCAGAACGCGACGGTAAAAGACTGGAAAGCCAACCGTGGCGGCTTTGTGGTCAACACCTCGAAAGGCTCGATCCAGGCCGGCCAGCTGATGTTGGCGACCGGTGCCTGCCAGCATGGCGGACTGGGCTGGTATCGCCGGCGCATCGTGCCGGTCGGCAGCTTCGTCATCGTCACTGAAGTATTGCCGCAAGCGCTGATCGACCAACTGTTCCCCCACCAGCGCGCTTACGTGACCAGCCGTTTGATCGGCAACTATTTCCGCCTCACACCGGACAACCGCCTGCTGTTCGGTGGGCGAGCACGCTTCGCCATGTCCAACAGCAGCTCCGACGCCAAGAGCGGCAAGGTGCTGCAGGCGGCCATGGTGCAGATGTTTCCGCAACTGGCACACGTCAAGGTCGACTACTGCTGGGGCGGACTGGTGGACATGACCTCCGACCGTCTGCCACGTGCAGGCGAACACAACGGGGTCTTCTACTCGATGGGTTACAGCGGCCACGGTGTACAGATGTCGGTGCACATGGGGCGGATGATGGCCGAAGTCATGGAAGGCAAGGCACAGGCCAATCCCTGGAAGGACCTGAGCTGGCCAGCCATTCCCGGCCATTTCGGCAAGCCATGGTTTCTGCCGCTGGTAGGCGCGTATTACCGCTATCAGGACAGCCGCCACTGAGTGGTTGTCTGACCGTCGTCGTGTGTGTTTGAAGGACGCTCCGGCCAACCGTGAGCAATTCGGAATTTCCCCTTTTCGACAGGTAGAACTGATATGGCTGATAAAAAAACCGACTCCGCGTTGATCACAGGTGAAGACAGCCTGCGGGTTTTCGAAGGTCTCAATCGTGGCCTGTCGCGGCGCGATGCGTTGCGCATGCTGGGTGTTGCAGGTGTAGTTGCGGCGGGCTCCACCAGCCTGTTCGGCGCAGCCGGCAAGGTCTTTGCCGACGACGCGGATGCCCCTGTCAAAGGCAAGCCGGGCGGCCGCATTCGGGTTGCCGGCATGTCCAGTTCTACCGCCGATACGCTGGATCCGGCCAAGGGCGCGCTGTCTACCGACTACGTACGTCATTTCATGTTCTACAACGGCCTGACGCGTTTCGACAGCCATCTGGTGCCGCACATGGAGCTGGCCGAGAAGATCGAAAGCGACAACGCCACAGTCTGGACCGTGACCCTGCGCCAGGGCGTGACCTTCCACAACGGCAAGGCGCTGACCGCTGGCGACGTGGTGTTCTCCCTGTCGCGCCACAAGGACCCGGCCACCGGCTCGAAAGTCCTGCCACTGATGGCGCAGTTTTCCGAGATCAAGGCCACCGGCCCGCTGGAAGTGCAGATCACCCTCAGCTCGCCAAACGCCGAGCTGCCGTCGATCCTCGCGGTCTCGCACCTGCTGATCGTGCCCGAAGGCACCACCGACTTCAGCAAAGGCATCGGTACCGGGCCGTTCACCGTCAAGGAATTCAACCCTGGCGTGCGCTCGGTCAGTGCGCGCAACCCCAACTACTGGAAGCCGGGCCTGCCGTACCTGGACGAAATCGAATTCATCGCCATCGCCGACGAGCCATCGCGGGTCAACGCGCTGCTGTCCGGCGATGTGCACATGATCAACGAGGTCAATCCGCGCTCGACCACACGCATTGCCGCCAGCGCCAAACACCGCGTGGTCGATGCCCCGTCCGGCAACTACACCGACCTGATCATTCGTCAGGACCAGATGCCCGGCAAGAGCCCGGAATTCACCGAGGCCATGAAGTACCTGCTGGACCGTGAACAGGTCAAATCGGCGGTGTTCCGTGGCTACGCCCGCGTGGGTAACGACCACCCGATCTCGCCAGGCTCGCGCTACTTCAACGCTGACCTGCCACAGCGCGCCTACGACCCGGAAAAAGCCAGATTCCTGCTCAAGAAAGCCGGCATGGAAAAGATCACCATGGCCGTCGCGGCATCGCCTGCCGCGACCGGTTCGGTGGACATCGCCGTGCTGCTGCAACAGTCCGCCAAGCAGGCCGGCCTGACCCTCAACGTCAACCGTCTGCCTAGCGACGGCTACTGGTCCAACCACTGGATGAAGCACCCGCTGAGCTTCGGCAACATCAACCCGCGCCCGAACGCCGACGTAATCTTCTCGCAGTTCTTCCAGTCCACCGCGCCGTGGAATGAATCCGGCTGGAAAAACGACCAGTTCGACCAGTTGCTGTTGCTGGCCCGTGGCGAAACCGACGAAGCCAAGCGCGGCAAAATGTATGGCGACATGCAGGCTCTGGTCAGCCAGAACTGCGGCATTGGCATCCCTGTGTTCATCAGCAACATCGACGGTGTGGACAAGCGTATCCAGGGCTACTCCAGCAACCCGCTGGGCGGCTTCATGGGTTACATGTTCAGCGAGCAGGTGTGGCTGGACGCGTAAATGAAACGCTGAACCGAGCAGGAGGACGCAGATGAATAGCAACACACTCTGGTTGATCGTGCAGCGCTTCGGCGCGGCGATCGTGACGTTGTTGATCGTTTCCATCGTGGTCTTCGCCATAACGGCGGTATTACCTGGAGACGCCGCACAACAGGCCCTTGGGCAATTCGCGACGCCTGAACAGGTCGCGGCATTGCGTACCCAGCTGGGCCTCGATCAGCCAGGTGTGGTGCGTTATCTGCATTGGTTGACCAACCTGCTCGGCGGCAACCTCGGCGAATCGGTCTCCAACGCGATGCCGGTCTCGGAGCTGATTGCCGGACGCTTCCCCAAAACCCTGATGCTGTCGGCCACCACCGCGCTGGTATCGGTACCGGTAGCGCTGGCACTGGGGATTGGCGCAGCGATGTACCGCGGCAGTCGCCTGGATAGCGCGCTGAATTTCATCACCCTGTCACTGGTCGCCGTACCCGAATTTCTGGTGGCGACGCTGGCGGTGCTGATTTTCGCCGTCAATCTGGGCTGGCTGTCCGCGCTGTCCTACAGCGCCGATGTCAGCTCGCCGTGGCAGTTCATGCGCACCTACGCGTTGCCGGTGATGACCCTGTGCTGCGTGATCGTGGCGCAGATGGCGCGCATGACCCGCGCGGCGGTCATCGACCAGCTGGACAGCCCGTATGTGGAAATGGCGCGCCTAAAGGGCGTCAGCCCGGTGCGTATCGTATTGCGCCATGCCTTGCCGAACGCCATCGGGCCGATCGTCAACGCCGTGGCACTGAGCCTGTCGTACCTGCTCGGCGGCGTCGTCATCGTCGAGACCATCTTCAACTATCCCGGCATCGCCAGCCTGATGGTCGATGCCGTGACCAACCGTGACATGGCCCTGGTACAGGGCTGCACGATGCTGTTCTGCTCCGCTTACCTTGGGTTGGTGCTGATGGCCGACCTGTGTGCAATTCTTTCCAATCCGAGGCTGAGAACCCAATGACTCAATTCATTGCGAAATCGACGCCTGCGGCGCCGCAACCGGTGCTTCGCAAAAAGGCTTCCCGTCCGACCTCATGGCTTGGCCTGCTGGGCGCTACGGTGTGCTTCATCTGGTTGATGGTCGCTCTGTTCGGCCCTTGGCTGGCACCGCATCCGGTGGGCGAAGTGGTCTCCGACAACATGTTCGAAAACATGAGCGCAGCGTACCCGTTCGGCACTGATTACCTGGGCCGCGACATGCTCAGCCGCGTGCTGGTCGGCGCGCGCTTCACCGTCGGCCTGGCATTGATTTCTGCCGTGCTGGCCAGCGGCATCGGCACCCTGTGCGCGCTGCTGTCGGTGGTCGCGCCAAGATGGCTGGACGAAATTATCAGCCGCCTGATGGATGCATTCATCTCGATCCCCAGCAAAATGCTGGCGCTGATCATGGTCTCGGCATTCGGCTCGTCCGAGGTGCTGCTGATCTGCACGGCGGTACTGAGCTACACGCCGGGCGCATTTCGGATCGCGCGCAGCCTGGCGGTGAACATCGAGGCGCTGGAGTACGTGCAAGTGGCGCGCACACGCGGCGAGGGCCGTATCTACATTGCCTGCCGGGAAATCCTGCCGAACATGCTCAACCCGGTCATGACCGACCTGGGCCTGCGCTTCGGCTTCATCGTCTTGCTGCTCAGCGGCATGAGCTTTCTGGGGCTCGGGGTACAACCGCCTGACGCCGACCTTGGCTCGCTGGTCCGCGAGAACATCGGCGGGCTCAGCCAGGGCGCGCCGGCCATCGTGATCCCGGCACTGGCCATCGGCACCCTGACCATCGGCGTTAACCTGCTCATCGACCGGCTGGCCTCGCGGCGCGGTCGTCGTTCGGGAGGGCATTGAGATGAGCCAGTTGATTCGTGTGCAAGACCTGCGCGTGGTTGCCGAGGGCGACCATGGCGAGCTGGAGATCGTCAAAGGCGTCAGCTTTGCGCTGGAAAAAGGTGAAGTGCTGGCACTGATCGGCGAGTCGGGCTCCGGCAAGACCACCATCGCGCTGGCCCTGCTGGGTTACGCCCGACGCGGTTGCACGCTGGCCGGCGGGGTGGTTCAAGTGGGCGAGCACGACATGCTCAGCCTGCCCGAAAGCCAATTGCAGGGCCTGCGTGGCAACCGCGTTTCCTACATTGCGCAAAGCGCCGCAGCGGCCTTCAACCCGGCAAAAAAGCTGATCGATCAGGTGATCGAAGGTGCGTTGATTCACGGTCTGGGCAGCCGCGCGGAACTGGAAGCCAAGGCCGTCGAGCTGTTCCGCGACCTGGCGCTGCCCAATCCGGAAAGCATCGGCCGGCGTTATCCGCATCAGGTCTCGGGCGGCCAGTTGCAGCGAGTCATGGCGGCCATGGCGCTGATCAGTGATCCGTTGCTGGTGATCCTCGACGAGCCGACCACCGCACTGGACGTCACCACGCAGATCGACGTGCTGCGCGCATTCAAGCGGGTGGTCCGCGACCGCGGTGCCACGGCGGTTTATGTCTCCCACGACCTTGCGGTGGTGGCGCAGATGGCCGATCAGATCGTGGTGCTCAATGGCGGGCGGATCATCGAACAGAGCAGCACCGCGGCACTGCTCAAAGGCCCTGCGGACGCCTACACCCGCAGCCTGCTGGCGGCAGCGCGCCCGGACAAGGTGTTGAGCCCGGCCAGCGAAGTGGTCAAGGACAGCACGCTGTTGACCATCAAGGGACTGACGGCGGGCTACGGCAAAAAGAACCTGCAAGGCATGCCGATGATTCGCGTGCTGGAAGACATCGACCTGACCATCCGCCGTGGTCAGGCCATTGGCGTGATCGGCGAGTCGGGCTCGGGCAAATCGACGCTGGCCCGCGTGGTCGCCGGTCTTCTGGACCCGGCGCATGGCAGCCTGACGTTCGACGGTGCCGAGTTGTCCGGCACCCTGGCGGGGCGTACCGAAGAACAGTTTCGGCGCATCCAGATGGTGTTCCAGAACGCCGACACCGCGCTCAACCCGATGCACAGCATCAGCGCAATTCTGGCGCGCCCGCTGAAGATGTATTTCGGCCTGAAGGGCAGGGCCCTGCGCGAGCGCATCGACGAGCTGATGGACCTGGTGCGCCTGCCCCGCGAGCTGGCCGAGCGGCGTCCCAACGAACTGTCGGGTGGGCAGAAACAACGCGTCAACCTGGCCCGTGCGCTGGCGGCCAAGCCCGACCTGATCCTTTGTGATGAAGTGACCTCGGCGCTGGATACCGTGGTGGGTGCGTGCATCCTTGAACTGCTCGGCGAACTGCGCCGCAAGCTCGGGGTTTCCTACCTGTTCATCAGCCACGACATCTCCACCGTGCGCGCGCTGTGCGACGACATCGTGGTGATGTACAGCGGCCACAAGGTCGAAGAGGGCAGCCGCGAAGCCTTCAGCCGAATGCCGTTCCATCCCTACACCGATCTGCTGGTGCATTCGGTGCCGGAACTGCGTCAGGGCTGGCTGGAAACCTGCGGCGTAACCAGCGGCAAGCTGCCGCCCATCAGCGCACCGGCCAACAATCCGGAGCTGTGCACCTTCCTCAATCGCTGCCCGGCCCGAATCGAAGGCCTGTGCAACAAGACCGCGCCGGGCCGCCGCCTGATCGCAGGTGGCAGCGAGATCCTCTGCCACCGCGACAGCGACGAGCTGCAGGCCGTGCAAGAAAACCTGAATCCTGAAACCGTCGGAGCTTACGCATGAATGGCCGTTTTGTGAGGCTGGGCGAGCGTGATCGCCCGGTCGTGAGCCTGATGGTCGATGGCGCGCCCATCGAGGCATTGCAGGGCGATACCCTGATGGTGGCGTTGCTGACCCGCAAGGCCACGCTGCGCCAGTCCGAATTCGACACCGGGCGCCGTGCAGGTTTCTGCCTGATGGGCGCCTGCCAGGATTGCTGGGTCTGGACCCGCAGCGGCGAGCGGCTGCGCGCCTGCTCCAACGAAGTCCGCGACGGACTCGACATCGTCACCACCCAACCGGAGGCGAAATGGCCACTTCTTCACGGTTAGACGTTCGCAACCCTGGCAGCCCGAGAGTGGTCATCATCGGCGCAGGTCCGGCAGGCACCCGCTGCGCCGAAACCTTGCTGGCTGCGGGCATCAAACCGATCCTGATCGACGAAAACCGGCGTGACGGCGGGCAGATCTATCGCCGGCAGCCAGAAGGCTTCAAACGCGATTATTCGGCGCTGTATGGCACCGAAGCGGCCAAGGCGCGTGACCTGCATGAAAGCTTCGATCGCTTGCGCACGCAGATCGACTACCGTCCCGACACCCTGGCCTGGAACCTGACCCACGGCGAGCTGTGCTGTGCCAGTCAGGGCGTGCACACCGTGGTCGAATACGACGCGCTGATCCTGTGTGCCGGGGCCACCGACCGTCTGATGCCGATCAAGGGCTGGCAACTGGCAGGCACCTACAGCCTCGGCGGCTCGCAGATTGCGCTCAAGTCGCAATCGGTCTCGATTGGCAGTCGCGTGGTGTTCATGGGCAGCGGCCCGCTGCTGTACCTGGTCGCCAGCCAGTACGTCAAAGCCGGTGCCGATGTCGCCGCAGTGCTCGACACCTCACCGTTCGGCAAACGCGTCAGCGCGATGCCCAAATTGCTGGCGCGCCCCGGTCTGCTGTTTAACGGCATGAAACTGCTGGGCCAACTGTACAGCGCCGGGGTGCCGGTGCATCTGGGCGTGCAGCCCGAGGAAATAATCGGCAGCGAACAGGACGGCGTGACCGGCGTGCGTGTGAAGCTGGCCAATGGCACCGCGCTGGACGTCGATTGCGATGCCCTGGCGCTGGGTTATCACCTGCGTCCGGAAACCCAGCTGGCTGATCTGGCCGGCTGCCAGTTACGTTTCGACGAAGCGTCCGGGCAATGGGTGCTGGCAGTCGATGAAGAGGGACGTACCTCGGTCAAAGGTTTTTACGCCGCAGGTGACGGCGCGAAGATTCGTGGCGCCGATGCGGCGGAACAGGCCGGTCGACTGGTGGCGATGGCGCTGCTGGAAGACCTTGACCTGCCTGTGGATAACTCGCGTCAGGCAGAAGTGCGCAAGAGCCTGGTGGTAATGGACCGCTTTCGGGTCGGGCTGGCCGAAGCGTTTCCGTGGCCTGCGGCCCAGGCGGCGGCCTTGCCGGATGATGCGATTGTCTGCCGCTGCGAGATGATCAGCGCCGGAGAGTTGCGCGGCGTCGTACGAGAAAAGGGCGCCTGCGAAGTCAACCGCGCCAAGGCTTTCAGTCGCGTCGGCATGGGCCGCTGCCAAGGCCGTTACTGCTCGCAGGCCGGGGCCGAAGTGATCGCAGCCGAAGCCGGCGTGCCGGTCGAGCAGGTCGGTCGTCAGCGCGGTCAGGCACCGGTCAAACCGTTGTCGATGCTGATCGACGAGGTGACATCATGAAGCAGCCAAAGGTGGACGTACTGATTGTCGGCGGCGGCTTCATGGGCTCGGCATCAGCGTTCTTTCTGCGCCAGCGCGGCAAGTCGGTGACGCTGCTGGAGCGCGACGTGATCGGCCAGTACGCCAGCGGCGTGAACTTCGGCAACGTGCGCCGTCAGGGCCGGCATCTCGGTCAGCTGGAGCTCGCCAACCGTTCCAGAGCGTTGTGGCAGCGGCTGCCGGAGCTGATCGGTGAAGATCTGGAGTTTCTGCCCAGCGGCCACATGCGCGTCTGCTATCGCGAGGACGAAATCGCCGAGCTGGAAGCCTACGCAGCAGCCCCGGAAGCCCGTGAGCTGGACCTGAAAATCTACAGCGGGAAAGCGCTGCACGAGCGCTTTCCGTTTCTTGGCCCCGACGTGAAGGGCGGCTCTTACGCACCACACGATGGCCACGCCAACCCGCGTCTGGCGGCACCGGCTTTCGCCCGCGCCGCGATTCGGGCCGGGGCGCGGATCGAAGAGCGTACCGAAGTGGCTCATGTGGAAAAGGTCGGTAACGAATTTGAAGTCACCACCACTGACGGGCGCATTTTCAGCGCCGATCAGTTGCTGATCACCGCTGGCGCCTGGGGACAGAAACTCTCCACGCAGTTTGGCGAATCCGTGCCGCTGGACACCCATGGTCCGCAGATGGCCGTCACCGAGCCGGTGCCGTATGCACTGCCGACAGTGATCGGCGTGTTCACCAAAATTCCCCACGAAGTGATCTACTTCCGGCAGATCGCCCGCGGCAACATCATCATCGGCGGCGGTTTTCGCAGCAAGCCGGACATGATCAACCGCCGCGCCTATGTCGAGCCGCGCAGCATCGTCAATCAGGTGCAGCAGATGCGTCGCCTGTTGCCCGGCGTGGGCAACCTGAACATCATCCGCGTGTGGAGCGGTATCGAAGGCTACACACCGGACTCGCTGCCGGTGATGGGCCGCAGCGGCAAGATCGACGGCCTGTTCTATGCGTTCGGCTTCTGCGGCCACGGCTTCCAGCTCGGCCCGGGCGTGGGCGACGTGATGGCTGAGCTGATCAGCACCGGCGCGACCAGCACCTCGATCAGCCCGTTCGACATTCGCCGGTTTGATGTCAGCCTTGTGGACAACCTCACTGAACAGACGAGTAAAGCCTCATGAGCCCCCGCGCACTGGAAATCCTCAAGCGTCTGATCGCCTTCGACACTGTGTCGTCGGAGCCGAACATGGCACTGATCGAATACGTCCGCGAACTGCTGGCCAGCAAAGGCATCGAGTCGCTGATCGTCAAGGACGAGACCGGCAAGAAAGCCAACCTGTTCGCCAGCACCGGACCGAAAGATGTCCCCGGCGTGCTGCTGTCCGGCCACACCGACGTGGTGCCGGCTGCCGGTCAGGCGTGGACCATGCCACCGTTTCAGGCCACCCTGCGTGACGGGCGCATCTACGGCCGTGGCACCTGCGACATGAAGGGCTTTATCGCCCTGGCTATCGACGCAATGCTCGATGCCGCAGACATGACCCTGATGCGCCCGCTGCAACTGGCCTTGTCCCACGACGAAGAGATCGGCTGTGTCGGTGTGCGGCGGCTGCTTGACGTCCTGCACCTGGCACCGGTACGTCCGTTTCTGTGCGTGGTTGGCGAGCCGACCCTGATGCAGTTCGCCGTCGGTCACAAGGGCAAGGCGTCCTATCGCACCTTCTGTCGAGGTCAGGAGGCGCATTCCTCGCTGGCACCGCGCGCGGTCAACGCGATTCACCTGGCCAGCGATTTCATCGCCGAACTGCGCAAGAGCCAGAAGCAGATCGAACAGCAGGGCGCGCGGGACGAGGGTTACGACATCCCTTACAGCACCGTGCACATCGGCCGTATCGATGGCGGCAAGGCGCTGAACATCGTGCCCAACCTGTGCACCCTGGAATTCGAGTACCGCAACCTGCCGGGCGACAACCCCGATGCGTTGCTGGAGCAATTGCGCGAGCGTGCCGAGGTGCTGGTACGTGAAGCGCGACAGCTGTCGGGTGTGGCAGACATCGAGATCGAAGTCATGAACGAATACCCGGCGCTGGAGACCCATCCAAGCGTTGAGGCGGTGCGCCTGCTGCATGCGTTTGCCGAACCGGGCACACAGCACATCAAGGTCTCGTATGGCACCGAGGGCGGTCTGTTCGCCGGGCGCCTGAACGTGCCGGTGGTGGTCTGCGGGCCAGGCTCCATCGAGCAGGCGCACAAGCCGGACGAGTTTATCGACGAGAGCCAGATGGACGCAGGCGAGCGCTTTTTGCAGAGTCTGCTGGGGTCGTTGAAGCAGTAGAGGCTGCCGTCCGCAGGCAAATTTCAGCATCGGACGCTGCCGTTATCGCGCTTTCAGCATCCTGGACTGTGGCGTCTGCCTAGACTGGCAGTCATCCCGGAACAGGACTTGATCATGCTCAAGAATCAGTTGAAAGACCCCAGCCTGCTGGTAGACCGCGCCTACGTCGATGGGCAATGGATCAGCGCTGACGATGGTGCAACCCTGACCATCAACAACCCGGCCAACGGCGAGACGCTGGCGCAGGTGCCAGCCCTGCAGGGCGTCGAAACCCGGCGTGCCATTGAAGCGGCCGATCGCGCCTGGCCTGCCTGGCGCGATCGGCCCGCAGCCGAACGCGCGGCGCTGCTGGAGCGCTGGCATCAGGCGATGCTCGACAACGTCGAAGACCTGGCGCTGATCATGACCTTTGAGCAGGGTAAGCCACTGAACGAGTCGCGCGGCGAGATCCGCTACGGTGCCAGCTTCGTCAAATGGTTCGCCGAAGAGGCGCGTCGCTCGTACGGTGAAACCATTCCCGCGCCCAGCGCAGACCGTCGCTTGATGACCCTCAAGCAACCGGTGGGTGTCTGCGCCGCGATCACGCCGTGGAACTTCCCCAACGCCATGATCACCCGCAAGTGCGCGCCGGCCCTGGCTGCCGGGTGCCCGATCATCGTCAAGCCATCGGACCTCACGCCCTTGTCAGCCCTGGCGCTGGCGGTGCTGGCCGAACGCGTAGGCATTCCTGCCGGGGTGTTCAACGTCATCACTGGCATGCCCACCGGGATTGGCGAAGAGCTGACCGGCAACCCAGTGGTGCGCAAGATTTCCTTCACCGGTTCGACGCCGGTCGGCCGTCTGCTGATGCGCCAGAGCGCCGAACACATCAAGCGTCTGAGCCTGGAACTGGGCGGCAACGCGCCCTTCATCGTGTTTGACGACGCGGACCTGGAACAGGCGGTGACGGGCATCATGCTCAGCAAATTCCGCAACGCCGGGCAGACCTGCGTGTGCGCCAACCGCATTCTGGTGCAAAACGGCATTTATGACCGCTTCGCTGCACGGCTGGTGGAGGAAGTGAGCAAACTCAAGGTCGGCAACGGTCTGGAAGAGGGCGTGACCATCGGCCCGCTGATCAATCCGGCGGCGGTCAGCAAAGTCGCCCGGCATATCGACGATGCACTGAGCCAGGGGGCGAAACTGCTGCACGGCGGTTCTCCCGACGGCACCAGCCAGTTCGTCCAGCCCACGGTATTGGGCGACACCCACGCGGGCATGCTGTTGGCCAACGAAGAAACCTTCGGCCCGGTCGCACCGCTGATGCGCTTCACAGATGAAGCCGAAGCGCTGGCACTGGCCAACGCCACGCCTTATGGCCTTGGCGCGTATTACTTCACCCAGGACCTGCGCCTTTCATGGCGTTTCGGCGAGGCGCTGGAGTTCGGCATGGTCGGCCTCAACACCGGCATCATCTCCATGGAAGTCGCCCCGTTCGGCGGCATCAAACAATCCGGCCTGGGCCGCGAAGGCTCCAGCTACGGACTGGATGAATACCTGGAAGTGAAGGCGTTTCATGTGGGGGGGTTGTAGAGGCGGAGAAAACAGCGAGTCCCC
>NZ_JAHPJG010000004.1:0-343543 GCF_020515755.1 Pseudomonas sp. B20 | reverse complement strand
TGTCTGCGTGAAGACCTTCCGCCTCACCTGATGCGGGACGACGGTATGCCGCTCGGCTGGCCTGACAAATCAAACCGCCCTACATAATCGTAAAGATCAGCTCTCCCCTGTCAGTCATCGCCATGCCGTACTTGAGTCTGCCCAAGTACTGCTCGTGCATTGAGTAGACCCAGTCATCGATGATTCTGAAAATCATCGTTGTTTCCGACCAGATATTGCCGTCCACCGCCCGCCTGCCGAGCCTGGCATTGCGCGGACCGTAAACCTCATCCGCCGTTGTGGTGCATTTCATGACCTCTCCTTGGTGATGCCCCAGCTCCTGCTGGCTGCGTGGACCATAGCAGCGATCAGAGGCAACTGCCTGATATCCCCTTCCCTACAGAGCCTGCCGGCGATCGGCGGGCGAGGACTACACATGCCTACCATGCAAATGGCCTACATCATCCCTGCTGCGATCAAGTGTCCGAACTGCGATTGCAAGGGGCACGGCCAGCTTATTACGACCCGCGCCGTTTACTGCCCTCAATGCTTCGACGACTTCATCCGTCAGCACGCACCCGTACTTGTGCCAGACCCCGATGGCAAACCGTTCGACCCCAACAGCCTCACCGTCAACCTATAACCCCTTCCGCCGCCCAGCGCGGCCCGCATTCATTTCATATCTAAAAATGGCAGTCCTGAGCGGACTGCAGGAGCTACTAATGGACGAAATTCACTTTCTGTCGCACGAAGAGGTATGCACCCTGACCGGTGCCAAAACGAAAGCCGGGCAAATAACAGTGTTAAAGCGAAACGGGATTCGGCACACGATTAAAAGAAGTGGTTGGCCGTGCGTCATTGCATCGGCGCTGACTGGCGAAGCCGTGACCACCACGACTGCAGGCAAACCTAAATGGCAGCCACGGCTGGTGGGATAAATGGGAAGAAAGCCGATTAATCCCGACAGCGTCACACGGCTCAGAAAGCGTAAACAGCGCAGCGGGGTCGTCTATTACTACTATGACATCGGAGGTTCACCGCGAAAGGAAATCCCACCTGGCTCTGACTATGGCATCGCGATCGTCGAGTACGCCAAGTTAGAGAAAAGCCGAACATCCTCGGCTCTCGTGCAGCAGGTACTGACCTTCGCGTACGTCGCGGAGAAGTACATGACTGAGGTCGTGCCCACCAAAAGCCCGGCAACACAGAAAGACAATGCCAGGGAGCTGAAGCAACTTATGAAGTTCTTCGACGATCCGCCAGCACCGCTGGAAGCGATCGAGCCTCAACACGTCGTGCAGTACCTGCGCCAGCGCGGCAAGACTGCCCCTGTACGAGCAAACAGGGAGAAAGCGCTACTGAGTGCTATCTGGAATTTTGCAAGGAGCGCCGGCTACACGGCGCTGGCCAACCCATGCGCGGGCGTCAAGGGTCACAAGGAAGTTGGGCGAGACCATTACATAGAGGACGAAATGTTTGCTCTGGTTTACAGCCACGCAGAACAGCCGTTGCGCGATGCTCTGGACCTATTCTATCTGACCGGGCAACGGATCGCGGACACGCTGAAAATGGATGAGCGCGATATACGAGACGGCCGGCTATGGGTTCAGCAAGGCAAGACGGATGCAAAAAGGAGGATTGAAATTACAGGTGAGCTGAAGGTGGTCATTGACCGCATTATGACCAGAAAGGAAGGACACAGGATCCGCACATCGAGGCTGATCGTCATGGATAACGGCCAGCCCATGACGAGCAGTATGTTGCGGGGAAGATTTGACGCGGCACGCGAGGCGGCCGGTGTGGAGAAGGGAGAATTTCAGATGCGAGACCTGCGAGCGAAAGCCGGCACGGACAAGGCTGAGTCGAGCGGCGATATCCTTCAAGCCCGCGATCAGCTCGGGCACACCACCGTGGTGATGACCGAGAACTACATTCGCAAAAGGATCGGGAAAAAAGTCACTCCAACCAAGTGAATTCTGCACCGCAATTATTTTTACCCCCTTGAATTTAAAGGGCTGCAAGGCAGGTAACTAACGTGTCATGCGGTGCAGGATTATTGCTAACCATCTGTTTATAAAGGATAAATTTACGGACTTAAAATCCCTCGTCCTTTGGACGTGCCGGTTCGACCCCGGCTCGGGGCACCACATATATGAAGGGCTTACCGGGTATTTTGCCGGGTAGGCCCTTTTTGTTTTGATCCGCAACAACAGTCGTGGTCCGCAATTCACACGTGCATTGCCATCCTTCAGCGTGGGCACCTGTACCTTACTCACCATTGACGGTATACGTCAGCGGCACCTCAGCCGGATGAATGATGCGCTCTGCCGTTGTCTTTCCATCGCATACGATTGTGACTGTTCTTCGCTGCGAAGACTGCGCAACATTGATATGAAACGCGTTCATGACCGTGCTTCTGATGCGGTTATTATCGAGCTTGAAGCGTAGCGTTTCTGTAGGCGATGCTACCCACAACTGGCAATCGGTAGTGGTAAGCGTTGCGCTGTCGTCTGCGTAAAGAAATCCATAGGCGCCGTGCAAGGCAGGGTAAACGTAGCTCCTTAATTCTGTGTGTGGGTCGTAATAGCCGACGATTGTCGTGACCGGAACGCCAAAGGCCTGTGGCGACCGTTCGATACTGGTGTCAGCGAGCTGAGTATAATAATTCCACCGTAAACCGTCCGACATAAAATACAATACGGTGCCTTTAAGCACCGGGGTTAGTAAACCGTTTATTGTAAGCTCGGTGGCATACGTCGCTTGCTGGTCAACAATGATGATGCATTTATTATTGGTCTGTGACGCAGGAGGAACCTGAATGGATGCAGCCCAGTTCCCGTCCCACATTGCGATACTTACCACGTGGTATTTATTCAAGAAGCCCGTCAAATCCGACTGACTCAATTCACTATTGGGGACTGTCACACGACGCATCTCACCGTCCAGCAATATACATTCATTCCAGGCATAGCCGCTGGACAGGTAGGTTTTTGCAAAACCACGCGAGACGGGGATTAACTGCCCGTTGATAGTGAGCTGGCTGCCATATCCAGCGTTGCTGTCGATAGCAACAATACTTTTTTTGTTGGACGGTGACGCCCGTGGTATATGAATGGATGGGCTCCAGTTACCATCCGCCATAGAGACCTTCACCAGCATGCTTTTGCTAAGCAGCATTGAAATAGTCTCCTCACTTAAATCGTCGTTGGATGCCAGTGTCGGCCTGACTATGTCCACCCTGTGAGAATAGGGCACCATACATTTGCTATCAGGGTCCCACTGACGAAAACCGGTGGATGAGTCCTGAGCGAAGACGGGTTTACTCTCGAGAAACTTTTGTGTGATGGCCGCCGTGTAAGGCGTGTGTAACGTAAACTGATTTAGCAACGACATGGGGGATCCACTGGCCATTGTATCCGTTCCGAAGGATCGTCCGAAAAATGGTGCTTGGCATCTGCCCTCAAGGCATGTTTCTGCGTGGCTGATATCAGGTCTGAAATTAGGGAAAAACAAGTCTAGATCCATGTCCCAGCCCCAGGTTGAATTGGGACCGTCGGCGTCCTGGTGCACTGAGCCGTCAAAGCCTCCGGGATAATGCCCTAACCCGTAATTGTGCCCCAGCTCATGACTGAATTCATTACCCGTTGAGCTATCGAGAGTGACCATCCCTGCCCCGCCCGACCCGCCGTGCACCTGGATACCGTTAGCGTATTTTCCACGGCTGTTATGCGCGGTAAGTTGAGCAGTGACGTAAGGCGTCCACTCCGCCTCACCTTCAAAACAGTTGATGCCGTAGTTGGCATGGTTGATGCCCAGTGAGACCAACTCCTTGCCGATTCTCTGGCGCATCGTACCGGTATGCCATCCTCCTTCGCTCGGATCAAAATCGGTCAGCAACGTACCGTCTGGCAACATGACCTCGCTCAAGTAAAGCGATTCATAATTATTAACCACCATGCGCGTGACCGGAATGGTCTGGAAATACTCTCGGTGCAACTCAGGTTTAACGGCAAATGGGTAGTTATTACGTGGCACGACCAGCATCCCGATGTCGATGGTGTTGATCAGAAGCTCGGTAGTTCCACTGACCTGTAAAGTCGTCAACCTTCCGCTGGCGTGGTCACTTTCAAAGTGCATGGTAATACCCGGCTTGATCCACTGTGCCGGAATCACAACGCTCCAGGTATTCTCTGCATAGACAAGTGCTTTGTTTCCCCACTCGACGTCGCTGATCCACGCCCCTGAGAAACATTTGAATCGACAGGACTCGCCTTTCTGGACGGATAATCGCCGCCCACTGAACAATACGGTCAATGGACCGTCCGCAGTTGAATGGACGTTGACTACGCTCCCATTAAAGGTCGTGCAGGCGGGCAGATAAATCTCATCCACCCGACTACCGTCTTTGGTTTCAATATCAATCTGTTCATACTGTTGCAGTTGCTCGCGCAGAAATGCACCTGAAGGGTCACTCAGCTGACTGATCTCACTGCATTCTTTCAGTACGTGTACGGCCCCTGTCGAGGCGTTGAAATCCAGGTCACGTGTGGGTGACTCAGCGTGATAGGCTGTTACGGGCAGCTGATGGGGCTTGTTCAAATTTAAAGAGCCCAGCACACCACCGTCACTGTCAAGAACCGTCACCTTCAAGGCAGTGATGCTGCCTTGCGGCTTTACCATCAGTAACGCTTTCCGCTTCGCCGTTAGATAAGGCTGGCTATCACCAGCCCTGGGCGTGGCAGGAAAAATCTGACTCTGGGCAAATTGAACACTGGCTTCCAGTGAGCCGTGTAGATCGTTTAACCTTTCGCGAGTATTGAACACCTGACTGAACTTGCGAATACCCGTTGAGCCATCCCCCTGATACACCAGGTTAAACCGCTGAGCCAGGTCACCCTCGACGAACGCCTTGGGTTGTATGCCTGAATCTGTCATTTCGATAACAACAGGATAGTATTTGCTATGAAAGACGCACGAGCCATCAGAATAAAATTTCATAACAAAAGATTGAGCCTGATTACCGACGTAGGTGGATGCCCAGATGCTGGATGTCGTCATGGAGACCACCACAGCTTCATATTGATTTCGAATACCCACAGAACCATCGCCCTGCAGTAAAATATTAAAACTTTGCGTCGGCAACCCGGCATAAGGCCTGGCTTGAAACCCGCCCGCCACTAGTGTGAACACGATGTCATCACTCATACACTGACTTCCTGTCTGGAAAGTTACGGATGAAGGCACATGCCGAGCTTCAAACTTCATTACTTGCATCGAGCAATTCACGTGCATGTGCCAGGCATAACCGGGAGAGCATAAAACTCTAATGCTGCCTTATCTAACCGATAGAGATTTTACGCTACAAAATCGACATCAAACGCCTGATAAAATGCTTTATCGGTTTCGGCTACGATCCAGACAAGAAGAATGACATGATGCCCGCGCTTACCTTTAGGTAGTCTTGCTGTTGTAATGACTTTCGGCTGAAGCTTATCACGGTGCTGATCGAAAGGACTCAAATCCGAGATATCGCTCCACATCAACCCGTCCTGACCGTCTGCTGTGAAGTGCTTATCAATGACATGGTTCTTTTCCTTGAAAGACTCCCGGGTAATACGCTTGCTATCGTCCCAGCCTTCCTTGGTAATAAACCATCGATATCCGCGTGTCACATGCTCGGCGGCATAATTCCACGTTACTGTAAATTCTTCCCCGCCGCTCACAGGCTTTCGGGGCCAGCCGGTGGATTTCGTTGTCGGTTTCAGGATTTTTATTTCTTCAACGATCTCACTATCCGTGTAATTCAAGCATTTCCGCCGATCACCTTGCCCTCCACACAGTATGAGCCCGTCTTGTGGCGGGTCAGCCAGCGGCGGCGCCGACGGAAGCGGATCGAGATTAATAGGCTCATCGATGCCAGGGAAGTCGTGTGCAAGACCAAATGTCGGGTCTGGAAAGTTTTTGCCTCCTTCCATAGCGACCACCTCCCATTCCAGCAACAGCCCTTGCGATATAGCATAAGAACCACGGGACTCAGGTTTGATTACCATACCGTGTTTGGGTTGCGCGTCAGCAGATTCACTCATGTCCCTATCCTCAATTATTAAATCAGGCATACCTTGCCTGTTACCCAATTGAAGACCTGCTTTCATGAACGGAATAGCTAGCAGTTCAGCGAGTAGATTTTTCCGTAAAACCCTGAAACAAGGGTGCGGGAAGCTAGCCCGCTCGCCACTCCATACTCGGCAGCAGCGTTTCAGAGCATCACGTTTATGCGAAAGACGTTCTGCTCAGGGTCCAGCAGCACGGCCTGATACCAGTTGTAATAGGTCAGGTACGGTTCCTTGATCAGTTTCGCGCCCTGCGCCACTGCCAGCGGCACGAGTCGGTCCACCTCGGCTTGGTCGGACAAGTCGATGTTCAGCAAAAACCTGCACCCCGTGCTGCCTGCAAATGCTTCCAGGCCAAGCAGCTCGTACGCATCCAGTGCGTTGAAACCAATGCAGGACTTGCCGGTGTCCAGCCCGCGAAAGATTGGTGACCTGATAGCCTCGATTTCGCGAAAGCCGAACAGGTTCGAGTAGAACGTGCTCAGGCGGACGATGTCCTGCGCGAACACATTGACGTAAGACAATGAGTTCATATCAGGCCACCTTGCTGCCGCCAAAAGTGGTCTGCTTGACGAACTTGGACAGCAAATGATCGCCTGATGTGACCGGCGCATGCCGAGGCGTGGCGCCAGGCTGCAGGCAGCCTGGCAGGCATTGAATCAACGTGTCGTAGTTGGGTTGATGGAAGAACACCAGAGACTGTCGACGGTTGTCCTGCTCGCTGGTCATCGGCGGGTTGACCACTCGATGCAGCGTGGAAATCCACTGGTCATTGGTCCACTGCATCATCAGGTCGCCAATGTTGACCACAAAACCATTCTCGACATACGGCACATCGACCCACTCGCCTTGACGATTACGTACTTGCAAGCCGCCCAGCGCGTTATCGGGGCGCACGATGGTCAGGCTGCCGTAGTCGGTATGCGCACTCGCGCGTAACTGGCCAGCCTCGACTTCGGTCTTGATATCCGGATAACTCAGGCTGCGGAACATGCTGATATGCCGGTCGATCTTGTCATCGAAAAAACACTCATCCAGTTCCAATGCCAGGGCAAACAGGCGCATCAGCGATTGGGCCAATTCGCTCATGGCATCGAAATAGGCCTGATAAGCCTCCTTGAATCCGGGCAGCAGGTTTTGCGCAGGCCAGACATTCGGTGCGAAGTGCGAGCCGGCCTGGGCATTGTGATAATAATCTTCATCCGGCACATCGCTCGGCCCGATGGAGAAAGACTCCTTGAGATCCCCCGGCGCACTTTCCTCCAGAGAATAGGAAAGGCTCTCCTCGGCCACCGCACTGTACCCCCGCACCATCTCCGGGCTGGGCCGATCTACCTTGCGCTTTTCCGCCAGCGGCAAATCAAAGAATTGGCGGGTCAAACGCGAGACCCTGTCGATAAGCTCTCCGGGAATCTGATGCTCGGTGATGACCAGAAACCCGATGTCCCTGCACGCCTGATTGACTGCTTTGGCTACAGCGGCCTTGCCGTCCGGGTCTTCTGAAAAATAAGGGGCCAGGTTGATAATGGGCACATAGTGCAGAGTCATACGGCTGTTTCCTCTCGCTGACACGCTGCTGAAAAGGCTCACCTACAAGGGTGAAGATCAGCGAGGCAAGAGCAGAAAGCATGCCACTGGAAGAATTCATCGTTCATACAAGCAGTTAGCTGGTTCGACGGTTAAAGCCGGATCAAATGGTCTGAAACAGAACGCATGGTTTGAATGCACAGGTATGAAAAAACGGGCCAGAATTGCGCACATTCGACCCGCTGTTTTCAGGCGCTTGCAATACGCTCGATGACGTCGGCGGTCGTCGTTACCTCGCCGAACTCATAGGCAATCGTCGTCAGCGATATTCGCTGTACCTCTTCGGCTGAAACAGCGCCGAACCCGACGTCCGGGTAGTCCATCGCAGCATTCGCGTCGCTCAGGGCGATGACTTTGTATTCTCGGTGAACCCCGTCCCTGATCGTGGTTTCACAACACACATTGGTGACCGTACCGCAGACAATGATCGTATCGACATCCCGCGCACGCAGCACGGTGTCCAGGTCCGTGTTATGAAAGCCGCTGTAAAACAGCTTGTCGACAATCACGTCACCGGGCCGAGGCGCGAGCGCTTCGATAACCTCAACGTCCGGATCATGCCGTGCCAGTATCTGGTCCACATTCGGATAAAGATCACGCATGCGCCCGGTATCAGAACCATCGCCGCGCACGATATGGCGAAGATAAACCACCGTCACCTGCGCAGCCCGCGCGGTTTGCAGCAGCTTCTGGATAGGCTGGATGATGTCCGCAGTACTTTTTACGTACAACGCCCCGGTGGGCTCACAAAATACCTTTTGCATGTCTACAACGATGACCGCCGTTCTGCGCGGATCGATCGGCCAGCGGACAAGGGGTTTGCTCATGGGACTTACCTCGATTGAGCCTGACAGGCTGGATAGCCTTGCCAAGCAATAATCGTGCTGTAGGTCTCCATAGCATCTGCAGGGAAGAACTATGCACCGTTCACACGGCACTGCAACGTATGTGCCTCATGCGCCTGAACTGCCGTCCTAAACGCATCGAAAATACAAGGAACGTTGTTATGAAGCCGAGTTTCGTAGAGCAAAAACCGTCAGGCAGGTTTCATCTGAAAACCCATGGCATGCTACTGCTGGCACTTGCCTTGACCGGATGCGGAACGATCAACACCACGTTTAGACCCGATTCCGTCGCAGGTGAAAAGCTCACTGACTGGAAATCAAATTGCTCCTCCATTCCGCGCGTTTACAGCGGAGTTATGCTCGATTTCTGTGAACTGAACGCCGAGCCCAAACAGAGTAGTGCTTATCAGAAGACCAATGCGCCTGAGTGGGTTTTACTGGACATGGGCTTATCAGGCATCGCAGATACATTGCTCCTGCCCTACACGATTTATCAGCAAAACCAATACGGCTACATCAACGCAAGCCGCTTTAAATAGCGGCTGAGCTCGGCTTTCGGAACCCATCACTTTCATCGCGCCCGATAAAAAACCCCGCAGACGTTAATCTGCGGGGCTTTTGAATGGTGGGAGCACAGGTGGGAATCGGATCTGCAGAAACGTGTCAATTGCGCAAAAAACATCAAACGAAAGCTCAGGAATCCTTGAAGTTCTTCAACTCCATTTTGGCATTGGCTATCAGGTCAGGCGTCATTGGCCTTCCCTGCCTGTCCAGAAGTACCGGGGTGCATGCGCATCGACAGCGCACGCGGTTATCACCTTCTGCCCACCAATCGAGCATCTGCTGCCCCGTGAATAACTCGCCATGTCGTTCGATATGATGCTCCCGACTGGTGGTCGTCAGGGCGGACAGGTGCATGAATTTCACAGTCATCCCGAGACGCTCTGAATCGGCGATGTCGTTCTGCAACTTGCGAATCCGCATTTCATGAAGTTCGGAATCAGAAATTCTACCGACCAAGGCTGAGCCCTCGTTAAAACACACATGAAATTAATAGACCACTCAAGCAACTCGCGCCACTTTCCAATCGTGTATGAGCCAGTTCTTTTCCTGGCTGAGCGCGGTGCCTATGAATGATTTCAGTGTCCCGGAGTTGTCCTGATCAGATGGAAAAATACAAATCTGCGCCCAATAAAAAACCCCGCAGACGTTAATCTGCGGGGCTTTGAATAGTGGAGGCCGAGGTCGGAATCGAACCGGCGTAGGCGGATTTGCAATCCGCTGCATAACCATTTTGCTACTCGGCCTCAAACGAAAGATGCTTCACTTGAACATCAAACGTGTTTTGATTTCGCGGGAAACCTGTATTTCTTTGGCTTCCAACCCATTGAATCTAAAGGGTTTTTTTCAATTCCTCGCTCAGGAATGGACGCAATTCTGTACTGGTTCGCATGCCATGTCAAGAACGAGGAGAAAATAATTCGCCCACGCTGTATCGCTGCAATAGCTACTGCGCCTGATGTTCCAGGGGCGTATAGGGTTTGAAGAACCCGCTGCCCATCCATTGTGGTGTTTTTTCTGTGGTCAGCGGCTGGGCGCGCTGGTAGCTGTTTGCGTTTTTCGCGTAGCCCTTGTGGTCGTACTCGGCCATGAACGGGTACGGGAAGACCTTGCGAGTACGTCCGCGATTGCCCACGTTTTCCTTGACCATGGACGCCGGCAGTGACTGTGCCAGCGGTCTCTGCCTGTTGCCGGCCTTGTCGGGGCCTGCCTGTCGGACAACTATGGCGTCCGGGGCCCGGCTTTTTTCGACCCAGGCCATGATCGGTGTCAGCAGATCGACCAGGCTTGGCCCTTCCCCGCCGCCGCAGTGATAGACGCCGGGCAGCATGTACAGCCTCGAGAATGCCTCGGTGCGGCTCTTGCCCATCTCAGCCTCAAGCGCCTCGTGATACGCCAGGGTGTTGAGCGGTGAGACGTTCGGGTCGGCCCAGCCGTGCCAGAGGATCAGCTTGCCGCCGCGGCTGGCGAATGGCGAGAGATCGGGGTTGGTGGCGTCGTATAGCGCATGCAGCGGGCGTAGCTGATCAAAGGTTTTCTCGTCGAAGTTCAGCGCATTCAAATCGAAACTTGCAGGCGGGTTCTTCTCGAACACGACATTGCGAATGGCCTCCAGCGCCGCCTTTTCGCTGTACACAGTCTGATCGGCGCTGATCGGCACGAACACGCCAGCCCAGGCCAATTCCGAGCCCGGCTGCGGGCCGCCCTGGGTCAACCGCTCGCCACTGGCTGCGTCTTTCGGGCCTTCGTAAAAGCGTCTGACCGTGGCCACCTCCTCTGCGCTCAGGCACGTGGCGGGGTCGGCCGACGCCTTGCATTGCAGCGCGGCGGGATCGAAGTGGCAGATACGCGGATCCGCTATCAGGCCGTCAATCTGTCCGTCCAGCACATCGCATTGGTCAAGTACGGCCTTGTGCAGCAACGGCAGTCGTGAGGCGAGCAGGATAGGCTTGCCGTCTGCGCCGCGGTTGGAGCGCGCCATCCAGCCGTGATACAGGGTTTTCTGCACTTGAAAGTTGAGCGCCGGGGCTCCGGCAATGATGCCGTCGAAATCGTCCGGATAACGCTGTGCTTCGATCAACGCCTCGCGACCGCCGTCCGAGCAGCCACTGAAGTAGGCGTATTCTGCTTTGCGGCCATAGAACGCGGCGATCAGTTTCTTCGAGGCCAGCGCAGTGAGGTGCACACCACGATGGGCGAAATCGGCGCGCTTTTGCGGGTCATCGCCAAAATGCTCGTCTGCCGCCTGATGGCCCATATCGGTGGACGCCACCGCGAATGCGCCAGTACTCAGGGATGTGCAGCCATCAGCGGCGCGCACGGTCGAGTTGACGTTGCCACATAATCCGCCGCAGCCGACTTGGAGGTAACGCTGCTCCCAGGTGCCGGTTGGCAGCTCAAGCCTGAAATTGATCTCCGGCGCCAGCTGGCCTTCCACGGCGCACACCGCAACACCATCACGGGTCGACTCACTGGCCGCCAGCACACGACTGCCCTGCCCGCCGATGTCACTGAGTTCCACGCTGCTCAGTGCAGCACAATTGCTGACCGGTTTGACCACTGCAAGCCGGGCTGTATTGTCGGCGGTCGCCGCGGATGCCATACGGGCCAGAGCCGGCGTCTGAATGCTGAGTGAAGTGACCAGCAGCAACAAGGCGTGGGCGTACTTCGGCTGGGAGGGTTTCATGAGAACTCCTGTTCATGAAGGATCAAAACCACAGTGCAAACCTGAAAGTGGCCGCACTGTGGGCAAGGGTAAAACGTTTAGGCCCGGCGATTATTCAAAGGCTAGTAGAAAATACCATCACCGATTCCATCCGCCGCCCATGACCTTGTAGAGCGTGACCCGGTTGCTTTGCTCTGTCAGGCGCAGGGAAATCAGGTCCTGCTCGGCACTGTACAGCGAGCGTTGCGACTCGAGTGCCTCCAGATAACTCTGCGACCCGCCGCGGTACAGGGCGTCGGCCAGTTCGTAGCTTCTACGACTGGCATCGGTGTAGGCCTGCTGCGCGGCAAGCCGCTCATCCAGCGTGCTGCGCACCGCCAAGGCATCGGCCACTTCCTTGAATGCAGTCTGGATCGTCTGCTGATAGGTCTGAATCTGGATCTGGTTCTCGACCTTGGCCGAGTCAAGCGTGGCCCGATTGGCGCCGCCGTCGAAAATCGGCACGCTGATACTCGGCGCAAAGCTCCACGCGCCGGTTCCGGACTTGAACAGACCTGAGAGGCTGGTGCTGGAAGAGCCTGCACTGGCAGTCAGGGTGATACTGGGGAAGAACGCCGCACGCGCTGCACCGATATCGATGTTCGCGGCTTTGAGTGTGTGTTCGGCACTCAGCACGTCCGGGCGACGTTGCAGGAGGCTGGAAGGCAGGCCATCCGGCACCTGCACCAATTGCGCCACCGACTGCATGTCGGCATCGGGCAGCAGCTCCTCCGGCAGATCGCTGCCGACCAGCAGACGCAGGGCATTACGGTCCTGAAGAATCTGGCTTTTATATTGCGCCACATCGCCCCTCGCCGATTCGACCGTTGTCTGCGCCTGGGCCACTTCCAGCCCGGAAGAACCGCCCAGCGCATGACTGTTTCTGGTCAGGTCGTAGCTTTTCTGCTGGCTGGCCAGCGTGTCTTCGGCAAGTTTCAGAAGCTGGTTGTCGGCGGCCAGGGTCAGCCAGCCGGTCGCCACTTCGGCGATCAGGCTGATCTGCGTACTGCGCCGTGTTTCGGTCAACGCAAGGTAATCTTCGAGCGCCTCGTCCTGAAGGTTCTGGATACGCCCGAACACATCCAGCTCATAGCTGCTCAAGCCCAACTGCGCGCTGTACTCGTGGCTGATCGACGACTTTCCGGTCATCGAGGTCGATGACGGCGTGCGTGTATGCGTGCCGCTGCCACTGGCATCAATGGTCGGCAGGCTCGCCGCTCGTTCGATGCGATATTGCGCCTGCGCTTTCTCGACGTTGAGGCTGGCCAGGCGCAGGTCGCGGTTATTCACCAGCGCCAGGTTCTGCAGGCGCACCAGGCGGTTATCGATGAAAAAATTCTGCCATTCGATATCCGTGGGCACACTGCCCGACGCAGCCGGTTGGCCAGCCTTCGCTGGCAGCCATTGGCTTGAGACCGGCGCTTCAGGGCGCTGGTAATCCGGGGCCAGGTTGACGCAGCCCGCAAGCAGCGCCGTGACAGCCAGCGAAGGCCAGAAGAGACGCATCATGCTTCACCTGTAGATGTGGGTTGAGCCGCCGGAGCATTGCCTGACGAACGACTGAAGCGGCGACGCACTTCCACGAAGAACAGCGGCACCAGGAAAATCCCCAGCACGGTGGCGCTGAACATGCCGCCCAGTACGCCCGTGCCGATCGCGTTACGCCCGGCCGAGCCTGCACCGCTGCTGAGGGCCAGCGGCAGCACACCGAACATGAACGCCAGCGAAGTCATCAGAATCGGACGCAGTCGTTGCCGGGCGGCAAGAAGGGTCGCTTCATGCAGGCTTTTGCCCTGTTCCTGAAGATGTTTGGCGAACTCGACGATCAGGATCGCGTTTTTCGCCGCCAGTCCCACCGTGGTCAGCAAGCCCACCTGAAAGTACACGTCATTGCTCAAGCCACTGATCCGCGTCGCCAGTACCGCGCCGACCACACCCAGCGGCACCACGAGCATGACCGAGAACGGCACCGACCAGCTCTCGTACAAGGCTGCCAGACAGAGAAACACGAACAGCACTGAAATGGCGTAGAGCATTGGCGCCTGGGAGCCGGACAGGCGCAGTTGGTAGGACTGCCCGGTCCACTCGTAACCGATGCCTTCGGGAAGTTGCTTGATGATGGCTTCAACGGCATCCATTGCCGTGCCCGAGCTGACACCTGGCGCAGGATCGCCCACCACTTCAAGTGACGAGCTGCCGTTGTAACGCTCCAGCAACGGCGAACCATAGCTCCAGCTGCTGCTGGCGAACGACGAGAACGGGACCATTTCGTCATTGCTGTTACGTACGAACCAATGGTCCAGATCGGCTGATTGCATGCGCGAAGCAGCCTCGCCCTGCACATAGACTTTCTTCACTCGCCCCTGATTGAGGAAGTCATTGATGTAGCTGCCGCCCAGCGCAGTGGACAGGGTCGAGTTGATGTCACTGGTGGACAGGCTCAGCGCTCCGGCCTTGCGGTCGTCAATGGTCACTTTCAACTGCGGAGTGTCGTCCAGGCCGTTGCTGCGCACGCCCAGCATGCTCGAGTCCTTTCTCGCCAGCTCGATAAACTGCTCGCGTGCCGCCACCAGTGCCTCATGCCCCACACCGCCAAGGTCCTTGAGTTGCACATCGAACCCCGAACTCTGCCCCAGGCCCCGTACCGCAGGGGGCTGCATGACAAACACACTGGCGTCGCCGATGCTCGCCAGGGCCAGCGTCGCGCGCTGTGCCACCTGCGCCGCACCCTGCTCCTTGCCGGACCGCTCGCTCCAGTCCTTGAGCTTGATGAACGCCCTGGCGGTGTTCTGACTGTTACCGCCCATCCCCAGCCCGGAAATGCTGATCAACGCCTCGACTTCCGGCTGTTTGAGCATGTAAGCCTCGAACTGCCGCATCACCGCTTGCGTACGGCTGTCGGTAGCGCCCACCGGCAGCTGGATCTGCGCCATCAGCGCGCCCTGGTCTTCATCCGGCAGGAACGAGGTGGGCAGGCTGACGTAACCCACCGCCATGACCACCAGCACCAGCGCATACACCAGCAGGCCCCGTCCGCGATGTTCGATGACTCCGCCCACGCCTCGCTGATAGCGATCGGCGCTGCGGTCGAACGTGCGGTTGAACCAGCCGAAAAAGCCACCGCGCTTTGCGTGCAGTTGCGCATCCGAGGCTTTGAGCATCGTTGCGCACAACGCTGGCGTCAGGGTCATTGCAACCAGCACCGAGAGCAGCATGGCCGAAACGATGGTCACCGAAAACTGCCGGTAGATAATCCCGGTGGAACCGCTGAAAAAGGCCATCGGAATGAACACGGCGCTCAGCACCAGCGCGATACCGATCAGCGCGCTGGTAATTTCATCCATTGATTTGCGGGTCGCCTCCAGCGGGCTCAGGTGCTCTTCGCCCATGACCCGCTCGACGTTTTCCACCACCACAATGGCATCGTCGACCAGCAGGCCGATGGCCAGGACCATCGCGAACATGGTCAGCGTGTTGATCGAATAGCCGAACAGCGCCAGCACGCCGAACGTGCCCAGCAGCACCACCGGCACGGTAATCGCCGGAATCAGCGTGGCGCGCAGGTTCTGCATGAACAGAAACATGATCAGCACCACCAGCGCGATCGCCTCACCCAGCGACTTCACCACCTCCTTGATCGACAGGCTCACGAATGGCGTGGTGTCATAGGCAATGACTGTTTTCAGTTGCATTTGCGCGGGGTAGAACGGTTCGAGTTCCTTGAGCTTGGCCTTGATCGCTTCACCAACGCTCAGCGCGTTTGCGCCTGAGGCCAGCTGAATACCCATCGCCGCAGCAGGCCTGCCATTGAGCGCCGAGTTGATGTCATAGCTTTCGCTGCCCAGCTCCACCCGCGCCACATCGCGCAAGAGCACGACCGCGCCGTCACTGGAAGATTTGACGACCACGTTCTCGAACTGCTCGGGCGTCTGCAGCTTGCTGCGGGCACTGATGGTCGCATTCAACTGCTGACCTTCCACCGCGGGCAAGGCCCCCAACTGGCCTGCCGAGACCTCGGTGTTCTGCGCCTCCAGGGCCGAGCTGATGTCGGAGGGCATCAGTGAGTACTTTTCCATCTTCGCCGGGTCCAGCCAGATACGCATCGCGTACCCCGACCCCAGGGTCTGCACGTCGCCGACACCATCCACACGGCTCAGTTGATCGAGCAGCGTGCTGGAAATGTAATCACCGATCTGCGTACCGGTGACGCTTTCGTTATCGGAGGCCAGGGCGACCAGCATCAGGAAGTCGGAACTGCCCTTGGTCACCGTCAAGCCTTCGCTCTGCACGCTTTGCGGCAGGCGCGACTCGGCCTGCTGCAGCTTGTTCTGCACCTGCATCTGCGCCACGTCAGGGTCGGTGTCTGCGGCGAAGGTCAGGCTGATGCTCGCACTGCCCGCAGAGCTACTGGAGGCAGACATATAAGTCAGCCGGTCCAGCCCCTTCATCTGCTGCTCGATGACCTGGGTGACGGAGTCTTCGACCGTCTTGGCCGATGCGCCGGTGTAGGTGGCGGAGATCTTTACCGTCGGCGGCGCGATATTGGGGTATTGCTCAAGTGGCAGCTGGCTGATGGACAGCCCGCCGGCGAACATGATGCAGATGGCAATGACCCAGGCGAAGATGGGCCGATCAATGAAGAAACGAGCCATGTTCAGCCCTCCTTCACGGTAGCGGCAGTGGCCGCAGTACCAGACGCTGGCGAATCGGCGTTGTCAGCGCTCTGCACGGTAACCTCGGTGCCTACAGGGGTTTTCTGTCCGCCTTCGACCACCACCTGATCATTGGCCTTGAGCCCGCTGCTCACCCACCACTGGTTGCCCACCGTGCGGTCGACGCTGATCACCCGCTGCTCGATCTTGCCGTCAATCACCAGCAACACCGTGGTCTGACCACTGGCACTGCGGGTGACGGCCTTTTGCGGTATCAGGATGGCATTCTGATCCTGCGCCTGTTCCAGCACCGCCACCACGTACATGCCAGGCAGCAACAACCGCTCCGGGTTGGCAAAGCTGGCACGCAGCGTCACCGTGCCGGTGCCTTCATTGACGCTGACGCCGCTGAATTGCAGGCGGCCATCCTGGTTGTAGGTGCTGTCGTCATCCAGCTTGAGGGTGATTCGGGCTTCCCCGTCGCTGTTGGTTTGCAGCTTGCCGCTGGCCAGGTCGCGCTTGAGACGCAGCAACTCAGTGGTGGACTGGGTGACATCGACGTAAATCGGATCGAGCTGCTGAACCGTGGTCAGCGCGGTGTCCTGCTGGGCCACCACCAATGCACCGGGGGTCACCGTCGAGGTCTCGATGCGGCCGCTGATAGGCGCGGTAATCCGTGTGTAAGCCAGATTGATGCGTGCGGTCTGCACATCGGCCTCCGCCACTTTCACCTCGGCGGCGGCAGTCAGCAGGCTGGCCTCGGCGTCTTCTTTATCCTGCTGGCTGATGGCATCGATCCTGGCCAGTTGCACATCGCGTTTGGCGGTGGCCTGTGCGGACTTGAGCGTGGCACGGGACTTGGCGAGCGTGGCCTGCGACTCTGCCAGAGCCGCCTGGTAGGTCGCGCTGTCGAGTTGGTACAACGGCTGACCAGCCTTGATTTCGGCGCCTTCGACGAACAGTCGCTGCTGCACGATGCCACTGACCTGAGGCCGTATCTCGGCAACCATGAACGCTTTGGTGCGCCCCGCCAGCTCGGTGGTCAGCGATTGGCTGCGCGGTTTGACGGTGACCACCGACACGGTCGGTTTCTCCGCAGCAGGCGGCGCATTGCCGTCTGAACAACCGCTCAGAAGACCGATAAGGGCTGCGTAGATGACAAAGGTCAAAGTCATCAGGTATTTGGCGAAAATCTTGCTCGACATGATTGCCTCAGGACGTTGTGGCGAAAGCCTGACGTCAGAGTGCGAGGCAAATGTGCAGGAAAATTGAAGATTGCCGCGTTCACTTGAAACTTGCCGTCGCGAAGGCCTAAATGGACGCCGTCTTCAGGGAAACCCCGAGCCTTCATGAAATCGAGCATCTCCACCAAACTCTTTGTCGCGGTACTGGCCAGCGTGCTGTCAGTGATCCTGATCATGGGCCTGACCGCGAACTGGAGTTTTGCCCGCGGCTTTCTGGGTTACCTCAACGAACAGGCCATGCAGCGCATGTCGCCGGTCCTGCCACGGCTGGCCGCTGCCTATGCGCGCGAAGGCAGTTGGGAATTCATGCGTGACAACAAGGATCGCTGGTTCGAAGTGATGCGTCCGGAGCCGGCACAGGATTTCGCCATCCCCGGGCTGGCGACACCGCCTACCTCCGACCTGACCGGCGCGGTGTTCCGGATCGCGCTGCTGGATGCGCAGAAGAACCTGGTGATGGGCTTTCCAGGGGTCCATGACGATGAGTTCATGCGCCCGGTGGAAGTCGACGGCAAAATCGTCGGCTGGATGGCGGTCACGCCCTTTCAAAGTGTCAGCGAAGCCGGTGGCGAGCGCTTTCAGCAGTACCAGTTGCGCGCCAGCCTGGCGATGGGTGTGCTGTCGCTGCTGCTGGCGGTGCTGATTGCCTGGTGGATCGCGCGCACCCTGCTCGATCCGGTCAAGCGTGTGGCTGCGGCAACCCATCGCCTTGCCGCAGGTGAATACGCCAGCCGCGTGGCGGTTTCCTCGAACGACGAGGTCGGTCAACTGGCGCGCGACTTCAACCAGCTGGCGTACACCCTGGAGCGCAATGAGAAGATGCGCCGCGAATTCATGGCCGACGTGTCCCATGAGCTGCGCACCCCGCTGTCGGTCCTGCGTGGCGAACTGGAAGCCATCGAGGATGGCGTGCGCACACTGGATCAGGCGTCGATGAAGTCCCTGCAGGGCGAAGTCGGCATGCTCAGCAAGCTGGTGGATGATCTGTATGAGCTGTCCCTGGCGGATGTGGGCGCCCTGACCTACCGCAAGGTCGACTGTGATCTGGCGGAGCTGCTGACGAATATCACTGACATGTTCGAAGAGCGTTGCGCAGCCCGTCAGTTGCATTTGCAGCTGGAGCTTGCTGGCGGAGCTCTACCGGTGCACGCAGACCCAGGACGCCTGCAGCAATTGATCAGCAACCTTCTGGAAAACTCGGTGCGCTACACCGATGCCGGTGGCACAGTGCACGTGCGTGCCGCATTGCAGGGTGATGAAGTGCGCGTCGATGTGATGGATTCCGGCCCCGGCGTCGACCCGCAGCAACTGCCCAGACTGTTCGAACGCTTCTATCGCGGTGAAACCTCACGTAACCGCGCCAGCGGCGGTGCGGGTCTGGGGTTGGCGATCTGTCACAGCATCGCCCTCGCCCACGGCGGCACCCTGAGCGCCGACCACTCGCCTACAGGCGGCCTCTGGCTGACCCTGTGCCTGCCAGGACACCTGCGCCCATGACCGCTGCAAGCCTCGAAACACCGATCCTCATTGTCGAAGACGAGCCCAAGCTGGCGTCGCTGATGCGCGACTATCTGATCGCGGCCGGGTATTCGACCCACTGCCTGAGTAACGGGCTAGACGTTGTGCCCGCTGTCAGAGCGAACGCGCCACAACTGATCCTGCTCGACATCATGCTGCCTGGCCGCGATGGCATGGACATCTGCAAGGAACTGCGCAGCTTCAGCGACGTGCCCATTGTGATGATCACCGCACGCGTCGAGGAAATCGACCGATTGCTCGGCCTGGACCTCGGTGCCGACGACTACATCTGCAAACCGTTCAGCCCACGGGAGATGGTCGCTCGCGTCAAAGCCATCCTGCGTCGGAGCTCCTCCAGCGAGACGCACACGCCCAAGGGTTTGCAGGTGGACGAAGCGCACTACCAGGCCTCGTTCAACGGGGTCACCCTGGACCTGACCCCGGTGGAACTGCGTCTGCTGGCGACCTTCGCCCGCTCACCGGGCCGGGTCTTCTCCCGTGACCACTTGCTGGACAGGCTCTACTCGGATCACCGCGTAGTGACCGACCGCACCGTGGACAGCCACATCCGCAACCTGCGCCGCAAACTGGAACAGGCCTGCCCGGGTCAGGACCCGATCCAGTCGCTGTACGGGGTGGGCTACAAGCTGGAGTTGTGACCGGTACTGTGCGGAGCATGGGCACGATAGTTACAGGACTATCGTTCCTCACGCTCCCGTGTGGGAGTGCCGGCCGCCTGCGCGACGACAGTCATCACACTTCAGGCACTTTCCGTTTGCCGGTTGCGCTGCAGCGCAGCCAGGTCGCGGAATACGGCACCCGGATGCCCCGCTTCCAGGCGCGGCCCATCGCCAAACAGCTTTTCGCGCAACGTGCCCTTGGCATATTCGGTCTTGTAGACGCCGCGCTTCTGAAGCTCCGGCACCAACAGCTCGACCGCATCGATGAAGGTTTCATGGGTCAGCGCGTACGCCAGGTTGAACCCGTCGACGTCGGTTTCTTCAACCCACTCCTGCAACAGGTCGGCCACGGTTTCCGGGCTGCCGACAAACAGCGGGCCGAAGCCACCGATGCCGACCCAATCGGCCAGTGCCTGCGGCGTCCATATGGTGTTCGGGTCTGCCGTGGAAAAAGTCTCGACGGCCGACTGAATGGCATTGGTGTGAACGTGGCGCAGGGGTTCGTCGGGCTTGAACTGGCTGAAGTCGATGCCGGTCCAGCCGGAAATCAACGCCATCGCGCCCTCATAGCTGACCCAGCTTTTGTATTCCTCGAATTTGGCCCTGGCCTTGGCATCCGTCTCGCCGAGGATCACCGTCTGCAAATTGAAAATCAGCACCTTGGACGGGTCGCGACCAGCCTCTGCGGTGCGCCGGCGGATATCGGCCACGGTCTTTTTCAGCAGGACTTTCGAGGGGGCTGCAACGAAAACGCATTCGGCGTGCTCGGCGGCGAACTGCTTGCCGCGGCTTGATGCGCCAGCCTGATAGAGCACAGGCGTGCGTTGCGGCGACGGCTCGCACAAGTGGATGCCAGGCACATGGAAGTGTTTGCCGACATGGCGAATCTCGTGGATTTTGCTCGGATCACTGAATACGCGGCGCTCCCGGTCACGCAGAATCGCGCCGTCTTCCCAGCTGCCTTCCCAGAGTTTGTAACAAACCTCCAGATACTCCTCCGCGTAGTCGTAGCGCGCGTCGTGTTCGGTGAGGGTTTTCTGGCCCAGGTTCTTCGCGCCGCTTTCCAGATACGAGGTGACGATATTCCAGCCTGCGCGCCCCTTGGTCAGGTGATCCAGCGTCGACAGGCGACGGGCAAACGGATAGGGATGTTCGAACGACAGCGACGCGGTCAGGCCGAAGCCCAGGTGTTCAGTCACCAGCGCCATGGGCGGGATGAGCTGCAACGGGTCGTTGACCGGCACCTGAGTGGCCTGGCGAATCGCCGCCTCGCCGTTGCCGCGATAGACGTCGTAAATACCCAGCACATCGGCAATGAACAAACCATCGAACTTGCCGCGCTCGAGAATTTTCGCCAGATCGGTCCAGTATTCGAGGTCCTTGTACTGCCAGGAGCGATCACGCGGATGCGCCCAGAGGCCCGGCGATTGATGGCCGACGCAGTTCATGTCAAACGCGTTGAGGCGGATTTGGCGAGGCATGCACTTACTCCTGAAGCTGTGGCGGAACCACGCCGTTGAGGCGTTGATTGCCGATAACCTGATAGTGCCAGCGCAGCGGCTCACGACCGGCCGGGGCTGGCAATGACGAGCGCTGCCCGGTCAATTCGTATTGAATGTTGCCCACCGCCTGCAAAGCCTCGGCGCTGGCAATGACCGCCTCGCTGCTGGCGATCAGACGTTGCTCGGCGGAAGCGTCCAGCCGCCGGGCGCGCTCCAGCAGCGCGGCGGCGACGTCCAGACGAATCTGCAGGTCCCCGACCTTGCTGATCACATAAGGGTCATCGACCACGCGCTGCAGACCACTGAGCGACCAGGGCTGACCGTGCTCACGCAGGTAATCGAGGGTGTGTCGCAGGCCTTGGCGCGCCTGATCAAGGTCTTCGGTGGCGAACGCCAGTTGTGCGGTGATAGCGGGATGCGTCATGGGCATACTCCTTGATCAGTTCCAGGCGTGACGTGGCGGTGCAATACCGTTGAGCACCTGATTGCCGATCAGGTGGTATTTCCAGCGCGCCGGGTCATGCAGCGTGTGGGTCCGCGCGTTGCGCCAGTAACGGTCGAGATTGAATTTGCCGAGCACCGAGCGGGTGCCGGCCAGTTCGAACAGCTGGGTGCTGGCGAGCAAGGCAATCTGCGCCGACAGCACCTTGGCCTGGGCGACGATTACCGAGGCCTGCGCGACGCTGGCTTCGCTGGGTTCGGCCAGGGCATGGTCGATGGCCTGCCCGGCCTTGGCGAGGATCGCGTCGGTGCCGTGCAGCCGCCACTGCAAATCGCCGATGGCGGCAATGCTGAACGGGTCCTGCCAGCCGAAATCCTGCTTGCTGTCGATCCATGGTCGGGCCAGCCGGGCGTGCTTCAGGGTTTCCTCGAACGCGCCGTGAGCAATGCCGGTGTCCACCGCCGCCTGAATGATCTGCGAAATCGGCCCATGGGCAGTCGGTTCGTCGAAAGCACGATGCGCCGGGATCACCGCACTCGAGGGTACGCGAACGGCTTTTAAAACAGCCCCGCCGCTGGCCGTGGTGCGCTGACCGAAACCGTCCCAGTTATAGATGATGGTCAGCCCCGGTTTGTCGCGCTCGACGAAAGCGATGAACACCTGACTCTGCTCGTTGACGCCTGAAACCGGCACGATGTGCGCGAACAGTGCGCCGGTGCAGTAGAACTTTTCGCCGTCCAGCACTGCGTGCTCGCCATCGAATCGAATCCGGGTCTGAAAGGCGCCGGCGTTCTTGCTTTTCGACTCGGAGAACGCATTGCCGAAGCGGTAGCCCGCCAGCGCCTTGCCGAAGTAGTGGCGCTTCTGCTCCTCGGTGCCGGTCTGCAAGAGGATATCGAGCACGCCCAGGTGGTTCTGCGGAATTTGCCCGAGTGAAGGGTCGGCGGCAGAAACAAGCTTGATCACTTCCGCGACGGTGACATAGGAAACGCCCGCACCGCCGTAGGCCTTGGGTACGGTAATGGCCCAAAGTCCGCTGGCGGAAAACTCATCCAGCTCGGCGACTGGCAGACGCCGTTCGCGATCACGCACTGAAGCTTCTTCAGCGAAGCGACCGGCCAATGCTCTGGCCACTTCAAGGGCTTCGGCGTCCGAGCCAATGACGTGCGCTGCGGGAGGTGCGGCAGTTGAAAGGGAGGAAGGAAAACTCATGGACAGGCTCCTGCTCGTTGGCGACAGGTTGAAAACACTCAACACGCTTGACCCTGAACATTGCACAGCCCGTGCCGAAAAATATTTCTCTTTAAAAGCAGTCAGTTGCGAAGCAACGCTCTTGAATGGCCGCACCCTGCAGCGCAAAATGTTCGATCGCTGTTGCTGGCCGAACAGCGGCGCACTCACAGCGCATCCAGTGCAGACACAGGTATTTCAGGGCTCATGAGGTGCCGACATGGCTGACGACGCGGTGGGATTTGCCAGCCAGCGCTCATGCCACTGTTGGCTGATCAACAAGAAAACCATCATCCAAAAAATAAATCATTAAAATCAGTCGGTTACATTAAGGCACAAAGCATGCAGAGAGTCCGGCGAACCTTCCACCGGCCCTCGTGCCGATCTCTTCGCGCTCAGGAGTACTGCATGACTCAAACAACCGGCTCAAACCCGCTCTCGCTGGGGACCGATTACGAAACCCTGGCCAACCGATTTCGCCCGATCTTCCGTGAGATCGGCGCTGGCAGCGTCGAACGCGAAAAAGCCCGCGCCCTGCCCCATGAACCGATTGCCTGGCTGCAGAAAGCCGGTTTCGGCGCTGTACGTGTACCCACCGAATATGGCGGTGCGGGTGCTTCGATCACCCAGCTGTTTCAACTGCTGATCGAGCTGGCCGAAGCCGACTCGAACATTCCGCAAGCCCTGCGCGCGCATTTCGCCTTCGTCGAAGACCGCCTGAATGCACCACCCGGCGCGGACCGTGATCAATGGTTCGCGCGCTTTGTGGCCGGGGATCTGGTCGGCAACGGCTGGACCGAAGTCGGCGCGGTGAAAATTGGCGATGTGATTACCAAGGTCAGCCCGCAAGGCGATGGTTTCGTGCTCAATGGCACCAAGTTTTACAGCACCGGCAGCATCTTTGCCGACTGGATAGACGTCTACGCCCAGCGCTCCGATACCGGCGCCGATGTGATCGCGATCGTCGACGCCAGGCATGCCGGCGTGCGTCACAGTGACGATTGGGACGGGTTCGGCCAGCGCACTACAGGCAGCGGCACCTCGGTCTACGACAACGTACCGCTGCCGGCCACACACGTCATACCGTTCGAGCAACGCTTCAAATACCAGACGGCGTTTTATCAATTGGTGCTGCTGGCGGTGCTGGCCGGTATTGGTCGAGCGGTCGAACGCGACATCGCTCAGGAAGTGCTCGATCGCAAACGCGTCTTCAGCCATGGCAACGCCGGGAGCGTCAGTCAGGACTCACAAGTACAGCAAGTGGTCGGTCAGATCGCCGCTCAGGTTTACGCCGCAGAGGCTGCAACGCTACGCTCCGCCGAGCCGTTGCAGCGTGCGTACGTGGCACGCTTCGGCAATGACCCACAGCGGGAAAAAGACGCCAATATCGCCGCGGAAATCGAGACCGCCAAGGCCCAGGTGATCGTCTCGGAACTGGTGCTGCGCGCTGCCAGCGATCTGTTCAACGCACTGGGCGCTTCAGGTGTCAGCGTCAACAAGGCGCTGGATCGCCACTGGCGTAATGCGCGCACAGCGGCATCGCACAATCCGCTGATCTACAAGGCGCGTATTGTCGGTGACTGGCGCATCAACGGCACCGAGCCGCCGTTTGTCTGGCAGATCGGCAGCGGTAAAGGCAACGCGTAAAGAGCACTCACGCCGCGTTACGCAGCAGGTGGCGACTGGTAAAACTGAACACCAGCACCAGAAAGATCAGCGCCCCGGTCGCAACCTGCTGCCAATAGAAGTTCCAGCCGATCAGCAACAGGCCATTGGCGATCATGTTGATGAACAGCACACCCAAAAGTGTGCCCGGAATATTCGGACGCCTTTGACGACTGAGCGTCGTACCGATGAACACGGCGCCGATGGCATTGATCAGGTAAGCGTTGCCTGACATCGGCACGTAGGCGTTGACCGTCGAGCTGAGCAGGATACCCGCCACCGCACAGGCCAGCGCGCTGGCGAAAAAGACCTGCACGGCAATGCGTCGCGTGGGCAGGCCCGAGTAATACGCCAGTTGCGGCTGCGTGCCCAGGGCAAGGATTTCACGCCCCAGACGTCCGCGCGCCAGGATCAGCCCGTAAAGCCCTGCCAGCAACCCGACCACCAGCAGCGGCAATGGCACGCCGAGGATCGACACAGCGCTGATCCCCGGTAATACGCCCTGAGCGATATAGATCGGCTGGCCACCGTCGGATAACAACTGTTGCACGCTGGTGCCGATAAACAGCGTACCCAGCGTCGCCAGAAACGGCGAAATGCGCAGCCCGGCGATCAGCATCGCGTTGAACGCCCCGGCGATGCCCCCTGCCAGCACAGCGACCGCAATGGCCGCGCCCAGACCATGACCTCCATTCAGCGTGGCCACGAAACCGAGGCTGGCAAAGTCCAGCGCCGTTCCCACCGACAGATCGATACCGCCAGCCGCAACAGCCCAGGTCATGCCGATTGCGACGATGGCCAGCAACACGAAGTTGTTCAGCACCAGACTCGACAGGTTGCCCCAACTCAGAAAGCCCGGTGCATTGATCGCGAAAAACAGCAGGATGATCAGCACCAACAGCGGCAGGACCGCTGGCAAAAGGCGCGGCAGCACCTTGACCAGCGTCGAAGAGGTGCTCAGGGTCAGCGTACTCATTGTTCACCCTCCCGGCGGCCGAATGCCCCGGAAAATGCCACCACCAACAGAATCAACACGCCTTGCACGCCGTTGACCCAGAAGCTGGAAATGTTCAGCAATTGAAAGCCGTTGATCAAAAAGCCCAGCAGCAGCGTCGCCAACAGCGTGCCGGGAATGTTGGCGGTCAGACGCCGCGAGAACACCACGCCAAGAAAGGCAATGGCCACCACTGACAACAACATGTCGCCGGAACCGGTCGTGCTGCCGCTGAAAAACGCTGCGGAACAGAATGCAGCCAGTGCAGCGCAGCCACCGGCAATCAGATAACTGGCAAACACATAGCGCCGCAGATTCAACCCGGCCGCCTCGGCTGCTTGCGGGTATTCGCCAATGGCGTACAGACGCAGGCCGAACGCGCTGTGCTGAATCAACAGCCACAACAGCGCCGCGACTCCCAGCAGCACCCAGGCCAGCGCTGGAACACCCAGCCAGACGCCGGACGCCAGGCTGTCCAGCAATGCCGAGTCGGTCGCCAGCACAGTGTTCTGGGTCAGCACCAGCTCAAGCCCGGCAATCAGGTTCATGCTCGCCAGCGTCGCCAGTAACGGCGGCAAGCGTAAAAACACCACCGCCAGGCCGTTGAACGCGCCGACCAACAGGCCGCAGCCGAGCGTCAGGCCAATCGCTTGCCAGGCATCGAACCCGGCATTGTTCAGGCTGCTGTAAACGGCCGCACACAGACCGAGATTGGCCGCCAGCGACAGGTCCAGGCCGCCGCTGACCACATTGGAACCACCACCGATAACCACGCAGGTCAGGCCCAGCGCGAGTATGCCGAGCGTTGCTGACTGGGCGAACACGTTGCTGATGTTGCCGATGCTGAGGAAGTTAGGCGCACTGACGGCAAAGCCGAGCAGAATCGCCAGAAACACCAGCAACGACCCGCGCTGCGCCAGCTGCATGCGCCAGCGTTGCGCTGGATCGCCAGCCTGTGCGATTGATAGATCAAGCGCGGACATAATGGGCCTCCGCAGGGAGTGCTTGGCTGTCATGGTCGCTTTCACTGGCGCCCGTGGCGCAGGCCAGCAGCTGGTCGCTGTCGGTGCTCAGTGAGTCGAATTCGCCTGCAATGCGTCCTCTGTGCAGGACCACAATGCGCTGAGTGATGCCGATCAGCTCCGGCAAGTCCGACGACAGCACCAGCACCGCCGCGCCGCCCTCGGCAAGCCGGGCAATCAATCGGTAGATCTCCACCTTGGCGCCGATGTCGACGCCAACGCTGGGCTCGTCCAGCAGGTATAACGTCGAATGGCGGCTCAGCCATTTGCCCAGCGCAACCTTCTGCTGGTTGCCACCGCTGAGCGCGTGCACGGGCGCATCATGGCCTGAGGTCTTGATTGCCAGTTCATCGATCAGGTGTTGGCTTTCCCCGGCCTGCGCCGCAGCGTCGAGCATTCCCCAGCGGCTGAAGCGCCCCAGGCTGGCCAGCGTGATGTTCTCCAGCACCGAAAGCGCCGGTGCCACGCCATGCGTGCGGCGCTCCTCGGGGACCAGCGCGATGCCATTCCTTACCGCGTCACGCGGTGATTTCAGCTGCAACGGCTGACCGTTCAACAACAGTTCGCCGCGATCCGGCTTGAGCAGCCCGAACAGGCTCTTGAGCAGCTCCTTGGCACCCGAGCCGACCAGCCCGGTCAGGCCCAGCACTTCGCCACGCCGCACGCTCAGGTCAACGCCGTTGTAAAAGCGCCCTGCCGCCAGCCCGCGCAGTTGCAGCACGGGCGTGCCGGGTGATGTCCGGGCACGAAAATATTGCTCGCCGACCTCCCGATTGACCATCAGCCGGGCGATCTGCGCAGTGCTGGTGAGTGCCGGATCGACCACCGCCACATCGCGGCCGTTACGCAGCACGGTGACCTGATCACACAGCGATTCGATCTCTTGCAAGTAGTGGGAAATGTAGACAATGGTCAGCCCTTCATCGCGCAGGCGTCGAACGATGTCCAGCAAGCGGTCCACCTCCTGCTTGACCAGTGACACACTCGGCTCGTCGAACACCAGCACCTTCGGCCTGGCCAGCAACGCGCGAGTGATCTGCAGTATCTGTCGCTGGGCGCTGTCCAGATCGCGTACCAGCGCCGCGGCGGGCAGGCGCATGGCAAAGTAATCGTCCAGAAGTCTTGCCGCCTCACGCTCTTGGGCGCGGCGATCGACGAAGGGGCCACGCTTGATTTCCTGCCCGAAAAACAGCGCCTCTCCGACGCTGAAGCTGCCCGGCAGCAGTCGCTCCTGATGAATGAAATGCACGCCTGCGGCCTCGACCTGACGCGGCGTGAAACTGTCGAACGGCTGGCCATGAATACTCAAGCGGCCGGCATCGGCGCGATGAATACCGGCGAGAACCTTGATCAGGGTCGACTTGCCCGCCCCGTTTTCACCCACCAGCCCGTGAATCGTTCCGGCCTCGACCTTAAGGTTTACGCCATCCAGCGCCTGGGTGGCGCCAAAGCGCTTGCTGATACCCTTCAAGTGCAAGGCCGGTGGCAGCGCCGCAACGTCTGCAATCGCTGATCTCATGATTGATCTCCCGCGTCAGTTATCGCCTCTGAGCTTTTGCACGTCCGGCAGATTGGCGGCCGTGGTCAGCAAGGTGGGCACCTGGGTCTCCTTTGGCAGATCGTGCTGTCCGGCCAGGTAACGGGCGACGTTCTGCACCGCGGTCTTGCCGATCAATGCAGGCTGCTGGGCAACCACGGCACCCACCGGCGAATCTTCGCGGCGCATCAGCTCGAGCACTTCCGGCGTGCCGTCGACGCCGTAGGTCTTGATTTCGGTTCTGCCGGCATCGATCAGTGCCTTGCTGGCGCCCAGTTGCGGGATGTCCCAGGCGGCCCAGATCGCCGAAACACTGCCTTTGGGGTACTTATTGAGCAACGCCGAGACTTGCGAGTAGGCGTCCTGAACCGTGTTGGGAATGACATCGCGCAACTCGGGCTCGATGATTTTCAGCTGCGGATGATCCTTGAGCGCCAACTTGAGCTGGTCATAACGAATGGCGCAGACCGGCACGCCATAAAAGCCATTGAACACCAGCACGTTACCCTGGCCACCTGCGTCCTTGATCAGTTGCCCGGCCAATGCCTTGCCGGTGGCCACGTTGTCGGACGTGGTGTTGTTGAGGCTGTATTGCGAGGGCGCATCGATGGTGAACAGCGGAATACCCGCCTTGCTGATGCGCTTGAGCCAAGGGTCGATAACACTGAGGGTGCCGAGGGTCTGGATCACCGCATCGGGCTTTTGCGTGACCACAGTCTGCAATTGATTGACCAGATTCTTGTCGTTGCGACCGGCATCGAGCGTGATGGGCGTGCCGCCCAGGCGCTTGACCTCATCCACCTGCGCCTGGAAGGCCTTGATATCGAAGTAGTGACTGGTGCCGGTCATGCTGATCGCTATGCGTTTGCCGGCCAGCGAAGGCACGTCGCTGTCCTCGGCATACGCGGTTGCGACGAGGCTGGTGGCCAACAGGGTCAGCACCAGAGTGTGCCCTATTGCATGCAGGCGGTTGGTCTTGGAGGTCGGGACGGCATCAGGCATTCGGGTGGCTCCGCTGGCTCAGGAAAACAATCCTGATCGGCAGTGCACAGGTCATGCCCAAAGCTTTGCGCTGCGCCTTGCGATGGCGCGAGGCCCGGCGCCAGGCGGTTTCAAGCTGTTGCGCTGGATGGTGTGGGTGCGCAGTAGCCAGGTTTTACCGGCGCAAACGCCGAACACATTGTCGGTTCGCTGTTGCCCGGACAACAGCGAATCGATGCGGGAGCGTGCTTGCTACAGGAGCGTGTTATCTGAGCTTGAACTGCCCCAGCGTAGTCGTCAGGTCACTCGCCAGCTCGGCCAGCGACTGGCTGGCACTGCCGGTCTGGCTGGTGCGCACCGCTGATTGTGCCGACAAGTCACGAATGCGCACCAAGTTGCGGTCCACTTCCCGCGCAACCAGCGCTTGTTCTTCGGAGGCGCTGGCGATCACCGTGTTGCGCTCATCGATGACCATGACCGAACTGGCGATGCTGGCCAGCACAGCGTTGGCCGACTCGGCCTGTTGTTTGGTGCGTTGCGCCTGGTCGGTACTGACTTCAAGCGCGACCAGAGTACTTTTGGTGCCCTGCTGGATGTGCCCGACCATGGTTTCGATCTCGCGAGTCGATTCGCTGGTACGGTGGGCCAGAGCGCGCACCTCGTCGGCGACCACGGCAAAACCCCGCCCGGCATCGCCCGCGCGTGCCGCTTCGATGGAAGCGTTGAGGGCCAGCAGGTTGGTTTGCTCGGACACTGCGCGAATAACATCCAGAACCTTGGTGATATCCAGCGTGCGGGTTGCCAGCGCCTGCGCCTCGACGGATGCCGTACCAACATTTCGGGTCAGTTCAAGGATCGACTGGACGGTTTGATTGAGCTCTTCCTGACCTTCGCGGGCCGACACCGAAGAGGCTTTGGATTCCACCGAAGTGGTCACCGCATTACGCGCCACTTCATCGACCGCCTGACTCATCTCGGTGACTGCGGTGGCGGCCATTTCGATTTCGCTGTTCTGCACCACCAGATCGGCGTTGCTGTTGACCATCAGGGCGCTCATTTCTTCCGTGGCCGACGCCAACTGGTGAGCGGCATCGCCCACCTGGGTCAGGGTCTGGCTCAAATTGCCGCGCATGCGCTCCATCGATTGCAGCAACAGGGCCGCCTCATCAGTGCCCTCACGGTTGATTGCGCTGGGACGCAGGTCGCCCGCGGCAATGGTTTCCGAGCTGTGCAGCGCCTGACTGATCGGCACTGCGAGACTTTTGGTCAGACGCCAGGCAAGCAATCCGGTCAACAACACCGTCAGAAACATGACCCCATAAGTGACGATCAGGGCGTTCTCATACACCGACGTCGCTGCAGCGCTGGATTCGGCTTCGGAGTCATCATTGATCTTTTCCAGCTTGCCCAGGGCGGCTTCGATGCTTTCCGCCATGGCCTTCATCTCGCCCCAGACGAGCGCCCTTCCGGCCTCTGCCTGGTTCTCGTTGATCAGCGTATAGACCTTCTCGGCACGCTCGATGTAGCCCTGATAAGTGCTCTTCAGTCCCTCGACGAGTGCGCGCTCGTCATCCTCGGTGATGAGCGGGTCGTAGGCCTCTACGGCCTTTTGGAACCCGGCCTTCTTTTCAAGGAGCTCGGTGTGAGCCAGAGCCACCTGCGCAAGATCATGCGTGGCAAGCATTTTGGCCACGGTGGTGCGGGTTTTCTCGACCGCCAGGGCAATATCGTCACCCAGCGCAATCCCTGGAAGCGCGTCGTTTTCGATTTCAAGCGATTGCTCACGAATACCGTGCAATTGCTGAATGCTGAAAATACCAAGCCCGAACACCAGCACCACCATCAACGCAAAGCAGGCGGAGGTCCGCGCGGCTATTTTCAGCTGTCTCAGCATCTTCAATCCCCTTCCCGTGACCGGTAAATAAATGAGTACCGTCATTCCTATCGGCAGAACAGGAAAAAGGATGAAGATGCTCCGGACAGCGAGGTGCCACTGTTATCAAGGCCCACCCGAATCGAAGCTTATGGTAGGTTTCGCGACGCTCGATAATCGCGAGATGGACGGATCTTTCCCCCTTCAGACTGACTTCCTGGAGCTGCCATGAAACATTGCTACGCCGCTGCACTGCTTGCTTTCTCACTGCCTGGCCTCGCTTGCGCAGGCGACGCGCTACCCACCTACTCCGCCATCACCCAGGCGTTGAACACTGGAGAATCGGTCGCTGTGGTGATCGATCTGGGACAATGCAAATCCTCGATCGCCGGTGCCGAGCCGTCCAAAACCAAAGGCGGCAAACGCATTGATGCTTACCGCATCACCCCAGACGGCACCCTGGCATTTTCGGACACCCACTTCAGCCTCGATCGCGATAACAAGCCCATCGAGCAATTCATTCGTTATCAGATACGCCCAAACGGCACCGCCACATTCAGCATGACCACGCTGAATGTTCCTGGTTATCAACAGGTGGGCACTCCGGTGAGTTATGAGTGTGCGGTCGGCAAGGGCTTGAGCTTTTTTGCCGGATGAGCCGGCTCATGACATGACCGCATAAGACACAAAGACGTCGGCGTGGGGGAAAGACCAGCCTCACGCCGTCGAAAATAAAGCTCGCTGCGCTTCTTCACATCAGCTGTTTTTTTCAATGTCTGCTTGCCGGTCGTTGACCTGAAAAATGCTGACACGCAGGCTGTCATCCCCCGACTTGATGCTCACCCTGCCGACGTACAGATTGCGCTGCAAGTGATCATGCGCACCGGTAGGTACGCTGAACTGCTTGCTGCATGTAAAACGCGATTCGGTCAAAGGCGCCCGGTCCGTTTCATGCCCTGCCAGGAGTCCCTCGCCCACTACCTCTATGTTTACTCCGTGATCAGTGAACAAGGTGTAGTACAAGCTGACACGCGCAAGGTCGTCGCCCTGGGGCACCAGATAAAGACTGCCTCCAGGAAGTACCTGCCCCTGCAATCGCTCGCCACGAAACTCTCCACCCCGTATTTCACAGCTGCTGCGCTGCATCTTCGAAGGGTCGCAAAGCAATTGCGGCTTATCGATACGCAGGTGAATGGTCAATATTTCATGCAACTGCATCGTCTCTATCCCCTACGTCCCATAGTGCATGTGAAGACTGGTGACTCGTTCATAACTGTACCAAGGTGTATGTTTTAGCCCGGACGCTTGGAAACTGTCAACTTAAGCGAACCATTCGGTACTGTTATAAGGGGTATAGGAAGGAATGCATTCAAAGCCTTTCGCTCACCGCCCAGGCCTCCTGCGTTCATGACGCCGCCGCACCGCCACCCTGCTGGTACTCTCGCGGCGTGCAGCCGAACTCGCGACGAAACACGGTGTGCAGGTATTGCGCAGACCGGAAACCACAATCACGGGCGATCTCGGCAATGGCCAGCCCGGTGTTTTCCAGTCCGTTAGCAGCGGCGGCCAGTTTGAAACGCAGGATCTCGTCATGCACGCTGCAGCCCCTTACGCGGCGAAAGTGTGACTCCAGTGACGAGCGCGAAACGCCCACGTAAGCGGCTACCTGTGCAGTCTTGATGCCTTGGCACGCATACTGCCGGATAAACAGCAGCGCCTGCATGACATAGGGGTCACCCAAGGGCTGATGCAGACTCGAAGCCTGCACGTTGACAGTGTCCGGCGGTATCAGAATGTGTGTACCCGAGGACGGCATGCCGTGCAGCATCTGGTGCAGCAGACGTGCAGCGGTGCGACCCATGGTGTCGGTGCCTTGAACGACCGAGCTCAGTGGCACGCGAGTGAGGGTCCTGGTCAACGGATCATTGTCGATGCCGATCAGGGCCACCTGTTCGGGGACGGCAATTCCGGCGGTCAGGCAGGCCTGCAATAGCTGACGAGCGCGGGCGTCGGTCACGGCGATGATGCCGATCGGCTTGGGCAGGCTTTGCAGCCAGGCAATCTGCTGTTCTACGGCGCTGTCCCAGAGCGGCGCGCTGGTGCCCAGGCCACGATAGACCTCGGCGTGCAGGCCGTCGCGTTGCAGCAAGCGGCGAAAGGCCTGCTCGCGCTCCTGGGCCCAGCGATTGGCTTGCGCTTCTGGCAGGCTGAAGCAGGCAAAGCGCGTCAACCCGGCCTCGATCAGGTGCTCGTAGGCTGCCTTGATCAAGGCATGATTGTCAGTCGCCACATATGGAATGCCCTTCGGGTAGGCGCGCTCGTCCTGATAGGACCCGCCCACCGCTACCACCGGCAGTTTGATCCCGGCCAATGCCTCGCCGATCAGTGGGTCATCGAAATCGGCAATGATCCCGTCGCCCTGCCAGCGCTCGATGCCTTTCAGGCGACAGAGGAAATCCTCCTCGAGGAACAGGTCCCAGGACACCCGGGTGCTGCTGAGGTAGTTGCCGATGCCACTGATGATGCCGCGGTCATAAATCTTGCTGCCGTTGAACAACAGCGCGATGCGGTGAACGGGAGGTACGGTTTTCATTGTTTTTATGCCGATTCGATAAGCACGACGACGTGGGCCGCAGACTAGGCCACTGACCGACGAATCTCAACACTCAAAATCGCACTGTACGTTGACGATTTTCATAATCAGCGCATGCAGGGCCGTTGCTAGTATCCAGACACCGCCAAGAACAATAAGGAAAACGCTCATGCTGTACTTCCCCGACGTCGACAGGGTTCGCTATGAAGGCCCTGACAGCGACTCGCCCCTCGCCTTTCGCCACTATGACGCCGACAAGCTGGTCCTCGGCAAACCCATGCGCGAGCACTTGCGCATGGCGGCCTGCTACTGGCACACCTTCGTATGGCCGGGCGCCGACATGTTCGGTGTCGGCACCTTCAAGCGCCCATGGCAAGGTTCCGGTGACCCGATGCAACTGGCCATCGGCAAGGCCGAAGCGGCGTTCGAGTTCTTCTCCAAGCTCGGCATCGACTACTACAGCTTCCACGACACCGATGTGGCACCGGAAGGCGCCTCACTCAAGGAGTATCGCCACAACTTCGCGCACATGGTCGATCATCTTGAGCGCCATCAGCAACAGAGCGGCATAAAACTGCTGTGGGGCACGGCCAACTGCTTCAGCAACCCACGCTTCGCCGCAGGCGCTGCCAGCAACCCGGACCCGGAAGTGTTCGCCTACGCCGCGACCCAGGTGTTCAGCGCAATGAATGCCACCCAGCGTCTCAAAGGGTCCAACTACGTGTTGTGGGGCGGTCGCGAAGGCTACGAAACCCTGCTCAATACCGACCTCAAGCGTGAACGCGAACAACTCGGTCGTTTCATGCGCATGGTCGTTGAACACAAGCACAAGATCGGTTTCAAGGGTGATTTGCTGATCGAGCCCAAGCCACAGGAGCCGACCAAGCATCAGTACGATTACGACAGCGCCACGGTGTTCGGTTTTCTGCAGCAGTACGGCCTGGAAAACGAGATCAAGGTCAATATCGAAGCCAACCACGCCACGCTGGCCGGACACAGCTTCCACCACGAAATCGCCACAGCGGTCTCGCTGGGGATCTTCGGCAGCATCGACGCCAACCGTGGCGACCCACAGAACGGCTGGGACACGGACCAGTTCCCCAACAGCGTCGAGGAGATGACCCTCGCCACCTACGAGATCCTCAAGGCTGGCGGCTTCACCAACGGCGGTTTCAATTTCGACTCCAAGGTGCGTCGCCAGAGCCTCGACGATATCGACCTGTTTCACGGCCACGTTGCCGCGATGGATGTCCTCGCCCTGGCGCTGGAGCGTGCTGCGGCCATGGTGCAGAACGATAAACTCCAGCACTTCAAGGACCAGCGCTACGCAGGCTGGCAGCAGCCATTTGGCCAATCGGTACTGGCGGGCGAATTCAGCCTTGCGTCGCTCGCCGAACACGCCTTCGCCAACGAGCTGAACCCGCAGGCCGTCAGTGGCCGTCAGGAACTGCTTGAAGGTGTGGTCAATCGCTTTATCTACGCCTGACAGGCTTAGCTGGACGTCGCCGTGACATTCAGGCGACAAATCTTCATACGCGACGTCCGGCAACGCTCTACAGTTCTATCGTTATCGCCCAGTCAAGAAGTGTCTCAAACAACAATAAAAGGACGCACCCTATGAACACCCTGAAACGTACGCTGCTCGCCAGCGCGCTGGCCTTGCTGTCCCTGCCGGTGATCGCTGACTCTGCGCACCCGAAAATAGGTTTTTCCATTGATGACCTGCGTCTGGAACGCTGGTCACGCGACCGTGATTACTTCGTTGCGGCGGCGGAAAAGCTCGACGCCAAGGTCTTCGTGCAATCGGCGGATGCCAATGAGCAGAAACAGATTTCGCAGATAGAAAACCTCATTGCTCGCGGCGTCGATGTGATCGTCATCGTGCCGTTCAACGCCACCGTGCTGACCAATGCCGTTGCCGAAGCCAAGAAGGCCAGGATCAGGGTGGTGTCGTATGACCGGCTGATCCTCAATGCCGATATCGATGCGTACATTTCCTTCGATAACGAAAAGGTCGGCGAGATGCAGGCCAACGGCGTCCTGAAAGCAGCGCCCAAGGGCAATTACTTCCTGCTGGGCGGCGCGCCCACCGATAACAACGCCAAGATTCTGCGTGAAGGCCAGATGAAAGCGCTACAACCGGCTATCGACAGAGGTGATATCAAGATCGTCGGCCAGCAGTGGGTAAAGGAGTGGAACCCTACCGAAGCCCTGAGCATTGTTGAAAATGCCCTGACGCGTAATAACAACAAGATCGATGGCATCGTCGCCTCCAACGACGCCACTGCCGGCGGCGCGATCCAGGCCCTCGCCGCACAGCAACTGGCCGGCAAAGTCCCTATCTCGGGCCAGGATGCGGACCTCGCGGCGGTCAAGCGGGTCATCGATGGCACCCAGACCATGACCGTCTACAAGCCGCTGAAACTGATTGCCAGCGAAGCCGCCAAGCTTTCAGTGCAACTGGCACGCAACCAGAAACCCGATTTCAGTTCGCAATACGACAATGGCAGCAAGAAAGTCGACACCATCCTGCTGACGCCTACAGCGTTGACCAAGGACAACATCGACCTGCTGGAAAAAGACGGGTTCTACACCAAGGCGCAGATTGACGGGCAATGAGCCTCGATCGTTGATACGTCGCTGAAAGCCAGAGCACGACCCTGCGGTTAGGCAGAGTCGTCGCTCAGGCCAAGCCATCACACCTTCGTAGAGCCCTGCGCCATGTCTGACTACCTGTTGCAAATGAATGGCATCGTCAAATCCTTTGGCGGTGTGAAAGCGCTCAACGGCATCGATATCACAGTGAAGCCCGGCGAATGCGTCGGCCTGTGCGGCGAGAACGGCGCGGGCAAGTCGACATTGATGAAAGTCCTTTCGGCGGTCTATCCCTACGGCACCTGGGAGGGCGAGGTTCTGTGGGACGGCCAACCGCTCAAGGCACAATCGATCAGCGACACGGAAGCGGCCGGGATCGTCATCATCCATCAGGAGCTGACGCTGGTCCCGGACCTGTCAGTGGCCGAAAACATCTTCATGGGTCACGAGCTGACGCTTCCCGGCGGGCGCATGAATTATCCGGCCATGATCCACCGCGCCGAGTCGTTGATGCGTGAACTCAAAGTGCCTGACATGAACGTGGCACTGCCGGTTTCCCAGTATGGCGGCGGCTACCAGCAACTGGTGGAAATCGCCAAGGCGCTGAACAAGAAGGCGCGCCTGTTGATTCTCGACGAGCCCTCCTCGGCCCTGACCCGTTCCGAAATCGAGGTGCTGCTGGACATCATTCGCGACCTGAAGGCTAAAGGGGTCGCGTGCGTGTACATCTCGCACAAGCTCGATGAAGTGGCCGCCGTGTGCGACACCATCTCAGTCATCCGCGACGGCAAACATATTGCAACCACCGCAATGGCGGACATGGACATTGCGAAGATCATCACCCAGATGGTCGGACGCGAAATGAGCAACCTCTATCCCACCGAGCCGCATGATGTCGGCGAGGTGATCTTCGAAGCGCGGCATATCACCTGCTATGACGTCGATAATCCCGGGCGCAAGCGGGTCGACGACGTATCGTTCGTCCTCAGGCGCGGGGAAATCCTCGGCATCGCCGGGCTGGTGGGCGCGGGCCGTACCGAACTGGTGTCAGCCCTGTTCGGCGCCTATCCCGGTCGATACAGCGGTGAAGTATGGCTGGATGGCCAGGCTATCGATACGCGCACGCCGCTCAAATCGATCCGCGCCGGCCTGTGCATGGTCCCCGAAGACCGCAAGCGCCAGGGCATCATTCCGGACCTGGGTGTCGGCCAGAACATCACCCTCGCGGTCCTCGACAGCTACTCGAACATGACCCGTATCGACGCTGAAGCCGAGCTGGGCAGCATCGACCGGGAAATCTCGCGCATGCACCTCAAGACCGCCAACCCGTTTTTGCCGATCACCAGCCTGTCCGGCGGCAATCAGCAGAAAGCCGTGCTGGCGAAGATGCTGCTCACCCGCCCACACGTTCTGATTCTCGACGAGCCCACCCGCGGCGTCGATGTCGGTGCCAAGTACGAGATCTACAAGCTGATGGGCGCGCTGGCAGCCGAGGGCGTGTCGATCATCATGGTGTCCTCAGAACTGGCCGAAGTGCTGGGCGTGTCCGACCGTGTACTGGTGATTGGCGACGGTCAGTTGCGCGGCGACTTCATCAACCATGAACTGACTCAGGAGCAGGTGCTCGCCGCTGCACTCAGCCACTCCGATGCCCCTCACAATAATGCCCGGAAGACCGCGTAGATGAACCAGGTCAAACAGTTCTTCACCCGCTATAAAATGCTCGCGCTGGTGATTGCCATAGCCGTTATCTGGCTGTTCTTCAGCTGGCAGACCGAGGGCGGCTTCCTGACGCCGCGCAACTTGTCCAACCTGCTGCGACAGATGTCCATTACCGGGATTCTGGCCTGCGGCATGGTGCTGGTGATCATCAGCGGCGAGATTGACCTGTCGGTGGGCTCATTGCTTGGCCTGCTCGGTGGCCTGGCGGCGATTCTGGATGTGGTTTACCACGTGCCGCTGCTGGCGAACCTGAGTGTGGTGGCCCTGTGCGGCCTGATGATCGGCCTGGCCAACGGCTACATGACCGCCTACCTGCGGATCCCCTCGTTCATTGTCGGGCTGGGTGGCATGCTGGCGTTTCGTGGCGTCCTGCTGGGGATCACCGGCGGCACGACCATCGCCCCGGTGTCGCCGTCGCTGGTCTATATCGGTCAGGGCTATCTGCCACATGCGGTAGGCACCGGGCTCGGCATTCTGCTGCTGGCGCTGACGCTGTTCCTGACCTGGAAACAACGGCGCAACAGAGCGCTGCACGGGCTGGCAGCGCATTCGCTGATTCGTGATGTGTTGCGCGTGGTGTTGATCGGCGCGGTGCTGGGCGGCTTTGTCTATGTGCTCAACAGCTACGACGGAATCCCCGTTCCGGTGTTGCTGTTGCTGGTCCTGCTCGGCGTGTTCAGTTACGTCACCAGCCAGACGGTATTCGGACGCCGCGTCTACGCCGTCGGCAGCAACATGGAAGCCACGCGCCTGTCCGGCATCAACGTACAGGCCGTGAAACTGTGGATCTTCGGCATCATGGGCGTGATGTGCGCGTTCGCCGGGCTGGTCAACACCGCACGCCTGGCCGCCGGCTCGCCCTCGGCCGGCAACATGGGCGAACTCGACGCCATCGCCGCATGCTTCATCGGCGGCACGTCCATGCGTGGCGGTTCAGGCACTGTCTACGGCGCCCTGCTCGGCGCACTGGTCATCACCAGTCTCGACAACGGCATGTCGATGCTCGACGTCGACAGTTACTGGCAGATGATCGTCAAGGGCGGCATTCTGGTGCTGGCGGTGTGGGTGGACGTGAGTACCCGCGCCGGGCGGCGCTGATCGCGGCCCGGATCAACATTACTCGAAACCCAAGGCCCGGACGAAAGTCACCGCCCATTGTCAGCACGGTCTTTTGAGCATAAGGTGTAAAAAACCTATACAAGACTATTAGCGATGTACAAGAAATTTGAATGGCCGCTGACACTTTACTTTGATGGTGACTGCCCGCTCTGCGCCCGAGAGGTCAGAACCCTGCGCGCCCATGCAAAGCCTGAGCGGCTTTTGTTCGTGGATATTCGTGATGACGCCTTTGACGCCACTTCTCTGGGATTCACACTTGAGGATATGGAGTCGTTACTGCACGCCAGATTCAACGATGGCACGTGGGTCAAGGGTCTGGACGCGACACTCTGGAGTTGGCGAGCGGCCGGCCTGGGTGCGTGGGTCGCGCCGCTGTCGTGGCGATTCATGAGGCCCGTGTTCAACCTGGGCTACCGGCTTTTTTGCCGCTCGCGCCCTTACCTTGCCTGGCTGCCCCACCCTGACGGCAGCCGCCGTTGCAGTAGCAACAGCTGTGCGGTCCCGGACGCAAAACCAGCTTCGGCCAAGCGGAATTCCAGTACGGAAAGGTAAACAAGGACTGCTTACCGCAGAAACGAAAAAAGACGCCTGAGCGTCTTTTTTTGCTGACTCACTAAGCCCGGAGGGTTCAGTAAATCAATATTTGGAGCGGGAAACGAGACTCGAACTCGCGACCCCGACCTTGGCAAGGTCGTGCTCTACCAACTGAGCTATTCCCGCATTGTCTTGATGACGGGCGCTATTCTAGCGATTCAGATAGCGGCGTCAAGCCTTTGATTCAAAAACTTATTTTTTTTCTGCAGTCGTCCTGAGGTGCGGCCATGCGGCCCTCAGGTATTGCACCATGGACCAGAGTGTCAGCCCCGCAGCGATAAGCAGCAGCGCATAGCCGAGAATGACCCAAACGGTGATGGCGGGCGGGTTGCCGAGCAGAATGACCAGCGCGAGCATCTGCGCCGCCGTCTTCCATTTACCCATGTTGGAAACGGCAACCTGCGCACGCGCGCCGATTTCCGCCATCCATTCGCGGAGTGCAGAGATTACGATTTCACGGCCGATGATCACCGCTGCGGGCAGCGTCAGCCATAGATTGGCATGCGCCTGAACCAGCAGCACCAATGCCACGGCCACCATCAGTTTGTCTGCTACCGGATCGAGAAAGGCGCCAAAGGGCGTGCTTTGTTCAAGACGGCGGGCCAGATACCCGTCGAGCCAGTCGGTCGCCGCAGCGAACGCAAAGACTGCACTGGCCGCCATGTAGCTCCAGTGATAAGGCATGTAGAACAACAAAATGAAGATCGGAATCAGTAAAACGCGTAGTACGGTGATCAGATTAGGGATATTCATCGGCACAACTGGCTACGAGGTGAACGAGCATTCTACTCGCTGTGCAGGTTTGCATAAATCGACTCTGCCAGCTTTTTGCTGATTCCGGGTGCTTTTGCTATTTCATCGATGCTGGCACGGGACAATTCCTGCAATCCGCCGAAATGTTTGAGCAGGTCACGACGCCGGGTCGGCCCGACACCCGCCACGCCCTCAAGGGTTGATGTACGCCGGGTCTTGCCGCGGCGGGCACGGTGGCCGGTGATTGCGAAACGGTGTGCCTCGTCGCGAATCTGCTGAATAAGATGCAGGGCCGGAGAGTCGCCGGGCAGCGTGAATTCATGCGCCGAGTCGTTCAGGTACAACGTCTCGAAACCTGCCTTGCGCGTAGTGCCCTTGGCAACACCGAGCAGGATGAGTTCAGGAACCTGTAATTCATTGAGCACGTCGCGCGCCATGGACATCTGCCCCTTGCCGCCGTCCACCAGCAGCACGTCAGGCAACTTGCCCTCCCCGGCCTTGATGCGGCTGTAACGCCGGGTCAACGCCTGGTGCATGGCGGCATAGTCGTCGCCCGCCGTTACGCCTTCGATATTGAAACGCCGGTAATCGGACTTGATCGGGCCTTCGGGGCCGAACACCACGCAGGACGCTACGGTCGCCTCACCGCTGGAGTGACTGATGTCGTAGCATTCCAGACGCATCGGTGGGTCTTCGAGACCCAGCACCTTGGCCAGCGCTTCGAACCGCGACGCAACGTGCTGACGGTTGGCCAGACGCGCGGTCAGTGCCTGCTCGGCATTGGTGACAGCCATTTGCTGCCAGCGCGCCCGGGTGCCGCGCACGCGATGACTGATGACCATCTCGACGCCGCGCAGCTCCTCGACGGCGTCGACGAACGCAGGGAAATCGTCGTTGATGACATTGACGATGACTTCGCCGGGCAGCTCACGGTCGATGCCGCCGAGGAAATACTGAGCCAGGAATGCCGACATTACTTCGCCGACCTCCTCTTCTATGCCCACCTGCGGAAAGAAGTTCTTGCTGCCCAGCACCCGCCCGCCCCGCACGCTGATCAGGTGCACGCAGGCACCGCCAGGATTGACGAATGCGGCGACCACATCGACATCGCCGGTGCCGCCGTCCATGCTTTGCTGATCCTGGACGCGGCGCAACAAGGCGACCTGATCGCGCAACTCGGCTGCGCGTTCGAAATCGAGCGCCATCGCGGCTTTTTCCATGGAGGCGTTCAGTTCGTCGCTCAGCGCATTGCTGCGCCCTTCGAGAAACATCACCGAGTGACGTACGTCCTCGGCATACACCTCAGGCTCGACCAGCCCGACACATGGCCCTTTGCAGCGTTTGATCTGATATTGCAGGCAAGGACGCGTACGGTTCTTGAAGTAGCTGTCCTCGCACTGCCGCACCTGGAAAGTCTTTTGCAGCAGGCTGAGGCTCTCGCGAATCGCGCCTGCACTTGGGTAAGGCCCGAAATATCGACCCTTGGCCTTCTTGGTGCCACGATGAATGCTCAGCCGCGGAAAGGCGTTATCGGACAGAAACACATAGGGGTAGGACTTGTCGTCACGCAGGAGAATGTTGTACGGGGGCCGCCACTCCTTGATGAGGGTCTGCTCCAGCAACAGCGCTTCGGTTTCGTTGCCCGTGATGGTGGTTTCGATCTGGGCGATGCGCGACACCAGCGCTCCGGTCTTGGGCGCGTGCCCGGTCTTGCGGAAGTAGCTGGCAAGACGCTTCTTGAGGTTCTTGGCCTTGCCGACGTAAAGCAGTGTGGCTTCGGCGTCGAACATACGGTAGACGCCAGGGCGACCGCTACAGGTCGCGAGAAATGCACTTGGATCAAATGTCTGGGTCATGTTCAGGCGCTGGCATCAACCATGCCGTGACGTACAGCGAGCAAAGCCAGTTCAACATCACTGCTGATCGAGAGCTTTTCAAAGATACGGTATCGGTAGGTATTAACGGTTTTCGGTGAAAGGCACAGCTTGTCCGAGATGGTCTGGACTTTCTGGCAGCCGACAATCATCAGGGCAATCTGGATCTCGCGCTCGGACAGCAGATCGAACGGCGAATTGTTGACTTGCGGCTGAAACGACTTCAACGCCAGCTGCTGGGCAATCTGCGGGCTGATGTAACGCTGACCGGCAAACACCAGGCGAATGGCCTGGACCATTTCGGCAAGCCCGGCACCCTTGGTCATGTAACCGGCAGCGCCAGCCTGCAGCAAACGGGTCGGGAAAGGATCTTCTTCACAGACGGTAACAGCGACGACCTTGATATCAGGGTGGCTGCGCAGCATCTTGCGCGTCGCTTCCAGCCCACCGATGCCCGGCATCTTGACGTCCATCAATACGACGTCAGGCTTTAGCTCGCGCGCTTTCTTCAGGGATTCCTCGCCGGAATCGGCCTGCCCGACAACCTGCAGACCATCAATGTCGGCCAGCATGCGTGTGATGCCTGTCCGGACAAGATCATGGTCATCGACAACTAGCACCTTAATCAAGCAGACACCTCGCGCAACGGTCATAACGAATGCCAATCACCATAACAAAAACAACGAGTCAGACCTAGCACTGCGAACACCGTCTCACATCAATATGATGGCAAGCGCATGCGGGAGGGCTGCAAAAGTCTTGGCAGGACGGCAGAGCTGTGCGCGTCCCGGTCTTGTATCAGTTGCCCGATGGAAGCTTTGCAGTGCCCGGTGATGGCGCCGAAAGCTCGGCAATAGTGGTTGTCAGGCGCCTGATAGCGTCCTGATCTTCCTTGCCCAGCACCCGGTAATTGCCGAGGATCTTTTCTTCGATGAGACTGAGGTTGTCGATCGGCACTGGCGTTCGCGTCCCCGTTAACACATAGAGTACGTCAACACCTTTGGCCGCAACCGCAGCCAGATAATCGGCCTTCGGCGCGCGATCACCATTTTCGTACTTCCCTTGGGCGTTGGCCTCGACCCCTCCTATCTCACCAAATGTACGCTGAGACATCCTCAGGCGCTCTCTTTCCTTTCTCAACCGGCAACCGATTCCACTCATTTGAACCTATGATCCTGTTGTAGCCATCCTAACGAATGTTAGAATCCCGCGGAATTGAATAGATTTGAACGGTTTTGAACTATGCCCGGAATACGCACCGCCGCACAAGCCAGGGCCTGGCTGGATCAACAGGGCAAATCTGTTCAGGAGTTCGCTCGTGAAAACAGCATTGATCCCGCGACCACTTACCAGGTACTGGCAGGACGCAAGAAAGGAAGGCGTGGTGAAGCGCATAAGGTAGCTGTACTGCTGGGCATGAAGATCGGGACGATCCCCGACACGGAAGCCCTGCATGAACAAGCACGTGAAGAATAGCCGTTATTGGCTGGCGACAACGCATCCCGGACAAAACGCCAAAGCCGTTGCCTGATGATTAAGGTATACAGGGTTGCGGGTAAAATAGCCCGCCCGGATGCCACATGCCATCAACCGTTGAGCGGTTCGCTGTCGCTACAGGGAATCCACCTGCCTGCCTTCGCAGAAATCGATAATCCCGCTGATTGAATTTTCCAATTGTAGGCGCCTGCTTTCCTGAAGTAAGCTTGCCCTCAATCTACGGAGACCCACCATGCTGCAATCCACTTCACCGCTACTCGACGTTGCCAACGGCATTGCTTGCCGCGCGCGCGACATGGCTGTGCAGACGGCTTCGGTGAGCGCATCCGTTGATTCTTATTATGGGTATTGGTTTAGCCACTGGCGCGCCTGATACCCATCCGGCGCCCATGTTAAGGGGACGCCAACCAGAGAATTCTCTACCCCCGGTCGGCTTCCCGACCGGGGGTTTTGTTTTTTCAGGGCCACGTATTTCAACGGTCTGTTCCAGAACAGCCGTAAACAATCAATCTGCATTGCATCGAGGATCACGACATGAACTACGCCACTTATTACCGCAACGACATCGATTTTGCCTGGCGATTTAGCCACCTCCGTTCGGGACAGCCTGCCGCCTCCGTTCGGTCACTGCCAGGTGGCAAGCACATACCTCCGGTTCTAGAAAGCCTTTGTCGAACACCCCAGTAGGGTCTGCGCGGGAGCGTCCCGCCAGCCCAGGAAGCCAGAACATGAATTCGTCCGTTGCCGTAACCCCGTCCGACCTGTCCAGCCACGCCGTCAAGCTGGCAGACAACAGCCCCGCCTCGAAACGCCTGCCAGGTACTCTGGAATTGAAGATGCGTCTGCCCCTCGGCGCAGCGCTCACCGAACAGGTTGTCGCCCATCGCCGCGCCGTACGCGCCATCCTTGAAGGCCAAGACTCGCGACTGCTGGTCATCGTCGGCCCCTGCTCGATCCACGACCCTCGATCCGCCCTTGAATACGCTGAGCGACTGGCCGACCTTGCCGCGCAAGTCAGTGATCAGATGCTGCTGATAATGCGCGCTTACGTCGAAAAACCGCGCACGACCGTGGGCTGGAAAGGCCTGGCTTACGATCCGCGCCTTGACGGCAGTGACGACATGGCCGAGGGCCTGACGCTGTCGCGGCAATTGATGCTGGAGATGCTGGGGCTGGGCCTGCCGATCGCCACCGAGATACTACAACCCATGGCGGCGGGCTACTTCGACGATCTGCTCAGTTGGGTCGCGATTGGCGCTCGCACCACCGAATCGCAGATCCATAGGGAAATGGCCAGCGGCCTGCCCATGGCTGTCGGGTTCAAGAACGGTACTGACGGCGGCGTGACGGTGGCCAGCGACGCGATGCGTTCGGCTGCGCATCCACATCGCCACTTTGGCATGGACCGTCATGGCCACCCGGCGATTATCGAGACACAAGGCAATCCGGATACGCACATTGTGCTGCGCGGCGGTCACGGCGGCCCCAATTACGATCAGCAGAGTGTGGCCAAGGTCCAGGCGAGCCTGAGCAAGAATAATGTCGCGTCGCGAATCATGGTCGATTGCAGCCACGCCAACAGTGGCAAGGACCCGCTGCGTCAGCCAGGCGTGTTCGAGGACGTGCTGGAACAGCGCTTGTCAGGCAACACCTCGCTGATCGGCATGATGATCGAGAGCCACCTGTTCGACGGCTGCCAGGCATTGGGCGGAACGCTGCAGTACGGCGTTTCGGTCACCGATGGCTGCCTTGGCTGGGAAGGCACCGAACGCCTGCTGCGTCGTGCGGTTGACCGCCTGCGTTACAGATAAACAGAGCGAAGGAACTTTGTCGGGAAATACCGCACTGAATCCGGTAGGCTGTTTCTTTTTTTTCACAGGAGATTATTCCCCATGGCTAAAGCCACTGCCCGCCACATCCTTGTTTCGAGCGAAGAAAAATGCAACGAACTCAAGGCGCAGATCGAAGGCGGCGCTGATTTCGCTGAAATCGCCAAGGCCAATTCCAGCTGCCCGTCGAGCCGTCAAGGCGGTGACCTGGGTTCGTTCGGTCCAGGCCAGATGGTCAAGGAATTCGACACTGTCGTATTCAGTGCTCCGGTGAACACCGTTCAGGGTCCGGTAAAGACTCAGTTCGGCTATCACCTGCTGGAAGTGACCAGCCGCCAGGACTGATCCTGTCGCGCCGGGTGCCAGACGGCTCATCTTCGGATGGGCCGTTTTTGTATGTGGTCGTTTCAACGACACAGTGGCCCAGCCTGCGCGCAGTGGCTTGGCGAAGCGCTCATTTGTCTGTAGAAGATAGCGCGATGCAGAGGCATGAGCTCTGTCATGATTTTTGTCACCGCTGTACAGCCAGTCGCCTTTAACCCTGACATTCGCTTGCGAACGTCAGTCAGGATTCGAGTCATGCGTTTTGTTTTTTCATCGTTGCTCGCCTTGACGCTGACCTTCGTTGGCGCTGCCCAATCGCTGTCCGCAGCCCCGCAACACGCTCTGACCGTTTACGGCGAAGCGCCACGCTATCCCGCCGACTTCAAGCACTTCGATTACGTGAACCCGGACGCGCCCAAAGGTGGCAGCATGCGGCGCTCGGCCATCGAAATCGGCCAGTTCGATCATCTGATGCCGTTCACCGACAAGGGCATGGGCGTTTCGCAGATCAATGGCATGCTCTACTCCCCACTGGCCACGCGCTCGATGGATGAGCCCTACACCGTCTACGGGCTTGTCGCCGAGAAAATGGAGCGTGGCGCGGATGGCCTCTCCCTGCGCTTTTACCTGAACCCGAAGGCACGTTTCGCGGACGGTACGCCGATTACCGCCAGCGACGTGAAGTACACCTACGAGCTGCTGATGACGCAGGGCAACCTGCAATACCGGACCCAGTTTGAAGCGGTCAAGGGCGTGGAGGTCGAATCGCCTTCGCAGGTCCGCTTCGACTTCAAGCAGAGCGATAACCGCACCCTGCCCCTCGACCTGGCTTCGTTGCCGGTATTCCCCGAGCACTGGTGGAAAACCCGTGACTTTGCCAGCGGTGCCGGCTTTGAGATTCCGCCGGGCAGCGGGCCCTATCGGATCAGCCATGTGGACCCGGGCCGCACCGTCACCTTCGAGCGCGATCCACACTGGTGGGGCAAGGACCTTCCGGTCAGCAAAGGCCTGTATAACTTCGACAGGTTCAGCATCGAGTACTTCGGCGACATCGATGTCGCACGTACGGTGCTCAAGGGCGGCGCCTACGACTACAACCGCGAGTTTTCGGCCACCGGCTATTCAATTCGCTATGACGGCCCGGCCCTCAGCGACGGACGCCTGCAGAAAGCCCAATTGGCCAGGGGCGCGGTGCAAAGCTCGCAGGGTTTCGTCTTCAACCTGAGCCGCCCCATGTTCCAGGACCGCCGCGTGCGCCAGGCGCTGTCGCTGCTCTGGGACTTTGAATGGACCAACCGGCAGATGATGCGCAACATGTACATCCGCCAGAACAGCTTCTTCTCCAACTCGGAGCTGGCCGCCAGCGAACTGCCCACGCCGGCCGAACTGAAAATCCTCGAGCCACTGCGCGGCAAAGTCCCCGATCAGGTGTTCGACAGCGTGTTCGAAACGCCCAAAACCGATGGCACAGGCTTCATTCGCGATAAGCAGCTGCAAGCGCTGGCCCTGATGAAGGAAGCAGGCTGGACGCCAAAGGGCGATGAGCTGGTGAATGCCCAGGGCGAACCGTTCAGCTTCACCTTTCTCAATGCACAAACAGGTTTCGAGCGGATGCTGCTGCCCTACAAACGCACCCTGGCGCAGATCGGTATCCACTTCGACATTCGCCGCATAGATGCCGCGCAATACCTTAACCGCGTCATGGCCCGCGATTACGACATGATTGTCACCGGCTACCCGGTCTCGACATCGCCCGGTGCCGAGCTGTACAGCAGTTTCGGCTCCAAGGTGGCGATGGACCCTGGCTCGAGTAATTACATGGCGCTGCAAGATCCCGCCGTCGATGCGCTGATTGCCGGCCTGCTCAAGGCCGACAACAAGCAGACCATGACCGACTATGCCCATTGCCTGGACCGGGTACTGCAGTGGAACTACTACTGGATTCCCAACTATTATCCGCCAGGCTCTTCAACCGTCTGGTGGAACCGGTTCGGCATCCCGAAAATTCAGGCCAGCAACAATGAGGCCATCGAAACATGGTGGGAAATCAGCCCGACACCGCTGACCAATGAACAATTCGCTGAAAAACGCGGCGCGTCAGCCACCGTTTCGGAGATGCAGTGAATGCTCGGTTATATTCTGCGGCGCCTGCTGCTGATCATCCCTACCCTGCTGTGCATTCTGCTGGTCAACTTTTTCATCGTGCAGGCCGCTCCGGGTGGACCTGTCGAACAGGCCATCGCTCGCCTGCAAGGGATTGGCGGTGCCACCGTGGGCGCGGGTGCCAGCGAGTCCGCAGGGGGCCACTCCAAGGCGTCGCGGGGGCTGGACCCGGCACTGATCAAGCAGATCGAACGCCAATACGGTTTCGACAAACCGCTGCACGAACGTCTCTGGCTGATGCTGAAAAATTACGCACGACTGGATTTCGGCAGCAGCTTCTTTCGCGGCGCAACGGTGACCGACCTCATTCTGCAGAAAATGCCGGTGTCGATATCGCTGGGGCTCTGGGCGACATTGCTGACCTACCTGGTGTCGATCCCGCTGGGGATTCGCAAAGCGGTCAAACACGGCAGCCAGTTCGATATCTGGAGCAGCACCGCCATCATCATCGGTTACGCCATGCCAGCCTTCCTGTTCGCCATGCTGCTGGTGGTGGTGTTCTGTGGCGGCACGTCGCTGAACTGGTTTCCAGTACGCGGACTTGTTTCGGACAATTTCGAGCAACTGACCACGATCGGCAAGATCGCTGACTATTTCTGGCACCTGGCGCTGCCGGTCTCGGCGCTGGTCATTGGTGGTTTTGCCACGCTGACCCTGCTGACCAAACACTCCTTTCTCAACGAAATCACCCGCCAGTACGTGACCACGGCCCGCGCCAAGGGCATGAGCGAACGGCGTGTGCTGTATGGCCATGTGTTTCGCAATGCCATGTTGCTGGTGGTGTCGGGCATTCCGCAGGCGTTCATCAGCGTGTTCTTTGCCGGTTCGCTGCTGATCGAGGTGATCTTCTCGCTGGATGGCCTGGGCCGCATGAGCTATGAAGCCGCTGTGTCGCGGGACTATCCGGTGGTGTTCGGCTCGCTGTTCATCTTCACCGTGTTCGGCCTGCTGATAAAACTGATCGGCGATATCTGCTACACACTGGTCGACCCCAGAATCGACTTCAGCGCGAGGAATGCATGATGCGCAGCCTTTCGCCGCTGGCCCGTCGTCGCCTGGAGCGCTTTCGCAGCAATCGCCGCGGCTGGTGGTCGCTGTGGCTGTTCTGCGGACTGTTTGCCCTGACCCTGGGTGGCGAACTGATCGCCAATGACAAGCCGCTGCTGGTCAGCTATCAGCACTCACTCTATTTCCCGGTGTTCAAGCGTTATACCGAGCAGCAATTCGGCGGCGAGCTGCCCTTCCAGCCCGATTACCGCAGCGACTACGTACGCACACTGATCAGCAAAGGGGACGGCTGGATGCTGTTCCCGCCCATCCCGTTCAGTGACGACACGCCCAACTATGACCTGAAAACCCCGGCACCCAGCCCGCCCTCTGCAGAAAACTGGCTCGGCACCGACGATCAGGCTCGCGACGTCATGGCGCGGGTGATCTTCGGCGCCCGGGTGTCGATCCTGTTTGCGCTGGCACTGACCTTTATCAGCGCGTTGATCGGCATCAGCGCCGGGGCGTTGCAGGGCTATTACGGCGGCTGGGTCGACCTGTTCGGTCAGCGTCTGCTGGAGGTCTGGTCGGGCCTGCCGGTGCTGTACCTGCTGATCATCCTGTCAGGCTTCGTCGAACCCGATTTCTGGTGGCTGCTGGGCATCATGGCGCTGTTCTCCTGGCTGACCCTGGTCGATGTGGTACGCGCCGAGTTTCTGCGCGGCCGCAACCTCGAGTACGTCAAGGCCGCTCGCGCGCTCGGTCTGGGGGATCGCAAGGTGATCCTGCGCCACATCCTGCCCAACGCGATGAATGCGACATTGAGCTATCTGCCGTTCATTCTTACCGGCGCCATCTCGACCCTCACCGCGCTGGATTTTCTGGGCTTCGGCATGCCTGCCGGCAGCGCGTCGCTGGGCGAACTGATCGCCCAGGGCAAGCAGAACCTGCAGGCGCCCTGGCTGGGGCTGACGGCGTTCTTTGCCCTCGCGTTGATCCTGACGCTGCTGGTGTTCATAGGCGAGGCGCTGCGTGATGCCTTCGACCCGAGGTCCTGACATGTCGGAAAACCTGATCGAAATCCGCGACCTGAGCGTCGCCTTCAACGGGCAGAAAGTGGTCAGCAACCTGAGCCTGGACGTGCGCCGCGGCGAGTGTCTGGCGCTGGTCGGCGAATCCGGTTCCGGCAAGTCCGTCACCGCCCATTCAATCCTCCAATTGCTGCCACGCAGCGGCACCCTGACCACAGGCAGCATCACCTACCGGGGTCAACAGCTGGTGGGGGCCGACGACCGCACCCTTCGCGAGCTGCGTGGTAACCGGATTGCGATGATTTTCCAGGAACCGATGACCTCGCTGAACCCGCTGCACAGCGTAGCCAGGCAAATCGGCGAGACATTGTTGCTGCATCGCGGCGTCAGTGGGCGTGAAGCGCAGAAACGCATTGTCGAGCTGCTGGAGCTGGTAGGCATTCAACAGCCGGAGAAACGCCTGAAAGCCTATCCGCACGAGCTGTCCGGGGGCCAGCGCCAGCGGGTGATGATTGCCATGGCACTGGCCTGCGAACCGGAACTGCTGATTGCCGACGAGCCGACCACTGCGCTGGACGTCACGGTGCAACGCAAGATCCTCCTGCTGCTCAAGGAGCTGCAGCAGCGCCTGAACATGTCGCTGTTGTTGATCAGCCATGACTTGAACCTGGTGCACAGCGTCGCGCAGCGCGTCTGCGTGATGCGCGCCGGCGAAATCGTCGAGCAGTCCGATTGCAAGTCGCTGTTCAAATCACCTCAGCATCCTTACAGCCGCCTGCTGCTGGACGCCGAACCTGCCGGCGAGCCGCTACCACGCGACACCCGGGAAACGGTGCTGCAAGTCGACAACCTGAAGGTCTGGTTTTCCCTGACCGGCGGCATCCTGCGGCGGCACAAGGAATACCTCAAGGCGGTGGATGACATCAGCCTGAGCATCGAGCGCGGCAAGACCCTCGGCATCGTCGGTGAGTCGGGTTCCGGCAAGTCGACACTGGGCCAGGCGATCCTGCGTCTGCTGGAGTCACGCGGCAGCATCCGCTTTCGCGGACAGGCGCTGGACGGCCTGAGTCAGAAACAGATGCGCCCGTGGCGTAAAGAGATGCAAGTGGTCTTCCAGGACCCTTACGGCAGCCTCAGCCCGCGCATGTCAGTGGCGCAGATCATCAGTGAAGGACTGGAGGTGCACAGCCAGTACAACCCGGCGAAATGCGATGCAGAGGTCATTCGGGCGCTGGAAGAAGTCGGTATCGACCCGCAGAGCAGGCACCGCTACCCCCATGAATTTTCCGGCGGTCAGCGTCAGCGCATCGCCATTGCCCGGGCGCTGGTGCTGAAACCCGCACTGATTCTGCTCGATGAGCCGACATCAGCGCTGGACCGCACCGTGCAGAAACAGGTCGTGGCACTGTTGCGCGAACTTCAGGAAAAGCATGGCCTGACGTATCTGTTCATCAGCCATGACCTGGCAGTGGTCAAAGCCCTCGCCCACGACGTGATCGTGGTCAAGGATGGCAAAGTCGTCGAGCGTGGCGCCAGCCATGATGTCTTCGAGGCGCCGCAACATCCCTACACGCAGGAATTGCTGGCGGCCGCGCATCCTGAATGATCTGACCCACAACAAAGCTTGTGCCCGGAGGGCGTAGGCGCGTCTCCGATTTACGCCTGCGGACCCGGCTCGTCATCATCGACCAGCCCCCACTCGGCGGTGCTTGCCGTGCTGCTGCCGGTCGGGGCCGGCGGCGGTGTGGTCAGGGTCCCGGCGCCGCCTTCACTGTGCAGTTTGAGGCGCAGGCGCACGTTGTTTTGCGAGTCAGCGTTCTTGAGGGCCTCTTCTTCGCTGATCGCACCTTCGACGGCCAGATTGAATAGAGCCGTGTCGAACGTCTGCATACCGAGGCTGCCGGACTTCTCCATGATGCCCTTGAGTTCGGTCAGTTCATTGCGCTGAATCAGGTCGCGAATGGTCGGCGTGCCCATCATCACTTCCACTGCAGCACGACGCTTGCCATCCGGGGTTCTGACCAGTCGCTGAGAGACGAATGCCTTGAGGTTGTTGCCCAGGTCATGCAGCAACTGCGCGCGACGCTCTTCCGGGAAGAAATTGATGATCCGGTCCAGCGCCTGGTTGGCGTTGTTGGCGTGCAGTGTCGAGATCGCCAGGTGGCCGGTGTCGGCAAACGCCAGCGCGTGCTCCATGGTCTCGCGATCGCGAATCTCGCCGATCAGAATCACATCCGGCGCCTGGCGCAGGGTGTTCTTCAGTGCCGCATGGAAGCTGCGGGTATCCACCCCGACTTCGCGCTGGTTGACGATCGATTTCTTGTGGCGATGGATGAACTCGACGGGGTCTTCAATGGTGATGATATGGCCGCTGGCATTGCGGTTACGGTAGTCGATCAGCGCCGCCAGCGAGGTCGATTTGCCCGAACCGGTGGCCCCTACAAACAACACCAGACCGCGCTTCTCCATGATCACGTCGAGCAGCACGGGCGGCAGGAACAGGTCTTCGAAACGCGGGATGTCCAGCTTGATATTCCGCGCGACGATGGACACCTCGTTGCGCTGCATGAAGATATTGATCCGGAACCGGCCGATACCCGCCATCGAAACGGCGAGGTTCATCTCCAGTTCGCGCTGAAACTCGAGCTTCTGCTCATCGTCCATCAGCCCCTGGGCAATGACTGCGACCTCCCCCGGCTTGAAGGTTTCGCTGCCCAATGGCTTGAGCACACCATTGAACTTGGCGCACGGTGGCGCTCCGGTGGAGAGGTACAGGTCCGATCCGTCCTGACTGGCCAGAATCTTCAACAGCGCCGGGAAATCCATAATCAATACCGTACAAAATGAAGTAAAAAGACCAAGGCCGTCAGGACGGCACGCGTGACGCGCGGGCGTCGCTCAGCAAGAGCAGGCATAATGGCAGCCTTTTGCAGCAGGTGATATTGCGACATGAAAGCCCAAGCCCGCCATATTCTGGTGAAGACCGCCGAAGAGGCCGAACAGCTCAAGCTGCGCATTGCCAAGGGTGAGGCGTTTGACGTGCTGGCTAAAAAGCATTCTAGCTGCCCGTCCGGCAAACGTGGCGGCGATCTGGGCGAAGTCAGGCCTGGGCAAATGGTCGGCGCCATCGATCAGGTGATCTTCAAAAAGCCGCTACGCGTCGTGCATGGGCCGATCAAGAGCAAATTCGGCTATCACCTGGTGCAGGTGTTCTATCGCGACTGAAGCACCGTTCAAAAGCTGAAAAACCCCGAACCGAGCGCGGTTCGAGGTTTTTCGGGCATTGATCAGCGTGGCAATCAGTTCGGCGAAATGGCGCCGTCTACCAGCACTTGAGCTTCTGCCACCAAGCGCTTGAGGTGATCTTCGCTGACAAAACTCTCGGCGTATATCTTGTAGATGTCCTCGGTGCCTGAAGGGCGCGCGGCAAACCAGCCATTCTCGGTCATGACCTTCACACCACCGAACGCCTGATCGTTGCCCGGCGCGTTGCTCAGCACTTGCTGAATAGGCTCGCCCGCCAGTTCAGTGGAAGTGACCTGCTCCGGCGACAGCTTGCTCAGCAGTGCCTTCTGTTGCGGGTTGGCCTTGGCATCGACGCGGGTCGAGAACGGCTCGCCCAGCTCTTCGGTCATGGTCTTGTAGATCTGGCTTGGATCGCGACCGGTGCGCGCGGTCATTTCCGCAGCCAGCAAGGCCGGAATCAGACCGTCCTTGTCGGTGGTCCAGACCGTACCGTCGCGGCGTAGGAACGAGGCGCCGGCACTTTCTTCACCGCCAAAACCCAGCGAGCCTTCAAACAGGCCTTGTGCGAAATACTTGAAGCCGACCGGCACTTCGTACAGGCGACGGCCCAGGCGCTTGGCCACCCGATCAATCATGCCGCTGCTGACCACGGTCTTGCCGACCGCTGCATCGGCACGCCACTCAGGACGGTTCTGAAACAGGTAGTCGATGGACACGGCGAGGTAGCTGTTGGGCGTCATCAGTCCGCCAGTCGGGGTCACAATGCCATGACGGTCGTGATCCGGATCACAGGCAAATGCAACCTGATAACGATCCTTGAGGCCGATCAGGCTTTGCATGGCGTGGCTGGAGGACGGGTCCATGCGAATCTGGCCATCCCAGTCGACGGTCATGAAGCGGAACGTAGGGTCGACAAATTTATTGACCACATCCAGATTCAGGCCGTAATGCTCGCCAATCGCCGACCAGTAGCTCACCCCGGCACCGCCAAGCGGGTCGACACCAAGATGCAGGCCCGAGTTGCGGATGGCGTCCATGTCGATCACGTTTTTCAGGTCGGCCACATAGGTGTTGAGGTAATCATGGCGGTGAGTGGTATCGGCACGCAGCGCTTTTTCATGGCTGATGCGTAAAACGCCAGTGACTTTCTCGGCCAGCAGTTCGTTGGCCTTGTTCTCGATCCACTTGGTGACATCACTGTCGGCCGGGCCGCCATTGGGCGGGTTGTACTTGAAGCCACCGCTTTGCGGCGGGTTGTGCGACGGCGTAATGACGATGCCGTCCGCCAGCCCGGAAGTACGACCGCGGTTGTAGCAGATGATCGCGTGGGAAACCGCAGGCGTCGGGGTGTATTCGTCACCTTGCGAAATCATCACCTGCACGCCATTGGCGGCCAGCACTTCAAGCGCAGTGGCCGCGGCCGGGGTCGACAGCGCGTGGGTATCGGCCCCCAGAAACAAGGGGCCGTCGATACCTTTGGCCTTGCGGTACAGGCAGATCGCCTGACTGATAGCCAGCACGTGCCATTCGTTGAAACCCAGGTCAAACGATGTGCCACGGTGCCCGGAAGTGCCGAACGCAACACGTTGAGTGGGCACCGATGCATCGGGCTGGCCGGTGTAGTAAGCCGTGACCAGTCTCGGAATATCGACCAGTAACTGCGCAGGTGCCAGCTTGCCGGCGAAAGGACTGAGACTCATACAACCTCCACGAAGAAATGAAATACGGAGAAAAAATAAAGACTTGCTGCAGTTGACAAGGTAATCGATGCCGCAGTTTACTGGCAGTTCGACAGCGCTGCTTGAGTATTGATCCCCGGCATCTGCGTCTGTTTCAGCTCAATCGCCAAAACGGCAACCGAGCTCAGGTCATTGACGTTTCGGGCCGCCACCACGCTGGAAACAACTGCTTCACCTTATGCTCGGCAAAACGGTCATCGATGAGCATGACCACACCGCTGTCACTTTGGCTGCGAATAACCCGTCCGGCTGCCTGTATCACCTTCTGCACACCAGGGTAAAGGTAGGTGTAGTCGTAACCGGCACCGAACAGCGCGGCCATGCGCTGCTTGAACTGTTCGTTGACCGGATTGAGCTGAGGCAGGCCCAGGGTAGCGATGAACGCACCGATCAGGCGTGCGCCCGGCAAGTCGATGCCTTCACCGAACGCGCCGCCCAGCACGGCAAAACCGATGCCCTGACTGCTCAGGGTGAACCGGTCGAGAAAGGCGTGGCGCTCACTCTCGCCCATCCCCCGCGCCTGCTGCCAAAGGCTGATGTGCGGGTGAGTGCGCGCCATCAGCTCGGCGACCTGCTGCAGGTAATCGAAACTGCTGAAAAACGCCAGGTAATTGCCCGGCCGCGTGTCGAACTGCTCGGCCATCAGTTCGACAATCGGCGCCAGCGAAGCCTGACGATGGGTAAAGCGCGTGGAAATGCGACTGACGATGCGCACGTCGAGCTGATCGTGATGAAACGGCGATTCCACGTCGATCCATGCCGTGTTGGCAGGCAATCCCAGCAGGTCCGCGTAATAGTGGCGCGGGTTGAGCGTTGCGGAAAACAGTACCGTGCTGCGCGCAGCGGTCAGGCGCGGGCGGATGAAACGCGCAGGGACGACGTTGCGCAGGCTGAGGCGCGACAGAATGCGCTTGCCGCCCGCCTCGCGCCGAGTGATGTCGAAAATGAAATGCTCATCGAACAGCTCGGCGATGCGCGCAAAACCGATGGCTTCCAGGTAGAACCCCTGCAACGTGCCATCCACGGCCTGCGGGTGCTCGTTGAAATGATCACCGATGGTCGAAATGCACTGGTTGAGGCTGCCGATGAATTTTTCCGGTGCTGCCGAATAAGCCTGATAGGCGCCGGGCTGTACCTTGTGCAGCGCATTCCATTGGCGATCCAGACGCTGCAAGGCTTTTTTCACCGGTTCCGGCGCTGTCTGGATCAAGGCTTTCAGCTGGCTCTGGTCAAGACTGGCGCTGTACATCTGGCGTGCCCGCTCGACCATGTTGTGGGCTTCATCGACCAGCACCGCAACGCGCCACTGATTGAGCTGACCGAGGCCGAACAGCAGCGCGCTCAGGTCGAAGTAATAGTTGTAGTCCGCGATGACCACGTCAGCCCAGCGCGCCAGCTCCTGGCTCAAGTAATACGGACAGACCTGATGCTGCAAGGCGACATCGCGTACGCCCGCCTGATTCAGCCACGGCGAGGTCAGCGCCGCCGAGCGAGCGGCTGGCAGACGATCATAAAAGCCGCTGGCCAGCGGACAGGAATCACCGTTACAGGCCTTGTCCGGATGCTCGCAGGCCTTGTCGCGCGCCACCAGCTCGAGGACCCGCAGCTTCAGCTCCGGCGCGCTGTGATTGATGACTTCCAGTGCATCCAGCGCCAGTCGACGCCCCGGCGTCTTGGCGGTGAGAAAGAAAATCTTGTCGAGCTTCTGGCCGGGCGCGGCCTTGAGCAACGGGAACAGCGTGCCCACCGTTTTGCCGATACCGGTCGGCGCCTGAGCCATCAGGCAACAGCCGGTACTGACGGCCTTGTACACCGACTCGGCCAGCACCCGCTGCCCGGTACGGAAAGACGCGTGGGGGAATTTCAGGCTGCCCAGTGTCGTGTGCAGCGCCTGCGTATGCGCCAGCTCCTGCTGCGCCCAGCCGAGGAATATGGTGCACTGTCGTTCGAAGAACGCTTGCAGCGTGGCCGCGCTGAACGGCTCGCGAATCAGGGTTTCCTGCTCGCTGACAATGTTGAAATACACCAGCGCCAGCGTCACGCTCTCAAGCTGCAGGCGCTGGCAAAGCAGCCAGCCGTAGACCTTCACCTGCGCCCAGTGCAACTGACGGTGGTTGGCCGGCATCGCGTCGAGTTCACCGCGATAGGTCTTCACTTCTTCCAGTTGATTGCGACTGGCGTCATAGCCGTCCGCCCTGCCCCTTACCGTTAGCTCGCGATAATCGCCACTCAACGACAACTCGGCCTGGTAATCGGCGCCGCGCCGCGTGGCGACCGTGCGATGCCCGGCAATGCCTTCCTGAGCCGTGGGTGACGGCGTAAAGCGCAAGTCGAGGTCGCCGACCTTGGCGGTGAACTCACACAACGCGCGCACGGCCACGACATAACGCGCAGGCAGCTCGCTGGCGAGGACAGGCTCGGGATCAGGGTTTACGGGGGCGTTCGGGGTCACTGCGCTGGGGAGCCGTTGGTTGTGAATACTGGACAGGCGTCCAGTTAACAACCTTGAACCACGTCTGGCAAACACAAATGGATCGACGGCCTGCCATGTCGAGGTCTATGGCAGACGAGCCTGGCTCAATGCCTCTCCCAGCGCACCCAGCAGCCTGGCGGGTTCACGGGTCCAGTCAGTGGCATAACTGATCCACAGATGTTGCGAGTAGCGGTTCTGCACAGTGAACAGTTCACCGGGGCTGACGACAATCGACCGGGCCAGCAACGCAATGAAGACCTGGCGCAGGTCCACGGGGTATGCACTCTCGGCCCATATGCCGCAGCCGCCCTCGGGCAACTGATAACGCAGCGCCCCGCCGGTGTGTTCATCCAATTGCCGGGTCATCGCCTGCATGCGCCCGGCCAGCGTCTCTCGCAACGCCAGCAGTTGCCTGTCCAGACGCCCGCTGCTGCATAACCTGGCGATGGCCCTTTGCCGAAGCGGCGGCAGTTCGAATGCTCGAAGGCAGAAATACTGCTGCCAACGCGCATCCAGGCTCTTGCATAGCAGGTAAGCATAGGGCGCTTCAGGCCCGAGGCTCTTCTCGAATCCGCCGATGATCACCAGCCGCTGCGGGTCGATCCAGTGGCGCAGCGGAACCTGCCCGGCAGCAAACTGCAGCTCGGCGTGACTGTCGTTTTCCAGCACCCAGACCTGATGACGATTGATCACTTCGGCGACTGCCTGGCTGTTGCCCTGCGCACGCACGCTGCCTCGCACCGGGTTCAGTAACGAGGGCAACACCGCGAGCCCGATGTCATGGCCGCGCAGCAGGCCGTCGATCCGGGCCGCATCAAGGCAGCCGGTCTCGTCCAGCGGCAGTTCGATAACCCGGATATCGAATGATTGCAGCAAGCGCAGCAACCCCCAGGCACAGGGCGATTCCACCAGTACCGTGCCGCCGCGCAGGCCCAGTGTGCCGAGCACCGCCTTGAATGCGCCATGAAAGTCAGCGGCGACATAGACATTGTCAGCGTGCCAGCAATGCGCTGCATCGCGGGTGTAACGGGCGGCAATTGCAGTGCGAAGTTCCGGCTCACCGAATGGCTGAAAAACCGGGTCCAGCTGACGCGGGTAATGCCTGCCCAGCTCGCGCTCCATCGCAGGCAGCGGACTGTCCTGGGCGTGCAAAAGCGCCGGCTCATCGCAACCCAGCAACACCATGCCGGGACGCCTGGCGTTGTCATACAGGGCCTGCAAAAGATCGCCGTCTGCGTCAGGCACTACGTGACCCTGCGCACTCAAGCTGCGCGGTACCGAGTAATAACCCGATTTGGGCAGCGAATAGACGCGCCCTTCCTTTTCCAGCAGCGAGTAGGCGCTTTGCACCGTCGATATCGATACGTTCAGTCGCTGCGCCAGCTGTCGCAATGACGGCATTTTCAGCGCGGGCTCGCCCTGCTGCTGGTCAACCAGACGCACCAGGTAGCGGTAGACCGCCTGATAGGCGAAATCCGTGTTGTTTTTCATGCAGGTACCCGCCGCTCAACCAGAACAGGCTTCAAAACATCGCCGCATGACCAACGCCGTTTGCCGGCAGCAGCCATGCCTGGCGACCGGATCAGCGTCCCGAGAGCATCTCGGCCACTGCCTGCCCTGTCGCCGGGTCGACGGTCATGATCCGGCGCTTGTCGGGGTCGGCAGCGCGGATTCTGGCGATGATTGACTGCGGGTCATCGAAGTTCACCCGCTGCTTGCCGTAGAGACTTTGCAATGACTTGAGGCTCAAACCGCTGATATCCACCAGCCACTGCATGACCTGGTCCGGCGCCGTCGAACCCGACAGCGCCTTGTGCAGATCCGGCAGCGCCACCAGCATCCCGGGGTGGCAACTGCGCAGAAACGAATCCAGGCCATGGCCATGATCCACGAACGGCGAAAACAGCATGCACACCAGCTGAGTCTCGTTCAGGCCGAAGCCCTCCTGAGCGAAGCTCGATGCCAGCTCGCGGCGCGCCTCGATGCGTGCCCGACCGGCATAAGCGCTGAGTGTCTGGTCGATCAATCGTGGTGGCATCTGCTTTCTGCGCATCAGTGACGTCGCCAGCTCAAGGTATTCGGCGATCCCGTCGGCATAAGTACGCGCTTGCAAGTACTGCGCCGTCAGGCCGCGCATGTGGGCCATCAACAAAGGGTTGGCGCAATCGGATTCACTGAAGCTGAACGACAGATCATCGAAGCGGAAATCGAGGAATTCGGTCAGCAGGTTCCAGTGTTCGTCCGCCTTGCAACTGACCAGATCGGCAATGGTGATGAACGCCGGCGAACTGCTTTTTTCAGGCAGCACCATGGCTCGGCTTGCCGGCGGGCTGTCATCGCCCTCGCCGTACAGCTCGTGATAGTAAGCCTGGCCAATCGTATCGATGACCTTGAGCACGCTGGCCAGCGTCTGCTTGCCCCAACTGCCCGAGTATTGCCCGGTACGCTGGGCCAGACGCATGATCCAGGTCGCGTACTGACGCTGCTCTCTGCGCGAGTCGCCACTGACCACCGCATCAACCCCACTGCCCCAGCTCAGGGCGCGCCCCAGAAACTCCGCCAGCCCGAGGTAACAGGTATTGCAAAACGTGGTGCGGGCGTCGCCTGCGGACAGGTGGCCACCCAGCAGCATATCCAGACGATTCTGCTCACGCCCCGCGCTGGAAAAAGGCAGGTCCGGCTCGAAGGCCTGGGTGTACTGATTGTCGATCACCAGCATCTCGACACGTGGGTCGTCGTAGAGAAACAACGCTGAATAGGTGCGGTTGATGTTATCCATCACCGCAGGGGTCATGCCCGCGTGACGTCGATTGGCAACGCGCAGGTTGAACGTACCGGGCGAGCGGCAGGCAATACTCAACTGGGCAGCACGCAGAAAAGCCAGTGTGTAGGCACTGTCCTTGCCACCACCGAACGCCACCAGCACCTTGAAGCCGGCAATCCGCTCGATGCCGCCGGCCGCAACAATCAGACGCTGGATCAACAACTGCAGCGCGGTGCGCTCTGCACGCGAGAAGTACCCCAACAAGCGTTGCAGCACTTGCTGGTAGACATAATTCATTGCCTGTTCGTGAATAGAACTCATTGTGTGCCACCTGCCTGTCGCTCAAGACATGACACCGTGCAGACAGAACATTGAACATCAAGCTGACAACCAAACTTATAGTCGCGCATGACTCATTCCCTGAGTGGTAATTACCGACGCATTATCAGCATCTTTGAAACAATTACAATAGACAGTTTGACGTTGAAAAACAGTGCAGTCCCGGGCAAACTTTCAACTGATTAAACACACTGTTTAATCAGTATCATTGAACGCAGGCGACAAACGATTTTTTTCAACTTAACAGCCTGCAACCCCAACAGCTAGGCCGCTCAGGCTTTACCACAAGCGGCCGAGCACCCGTCGCTGTTAATATTTCATTCTGCCTCGTAGGAAATGATATTTATAATGCCGCCTTCACTGACAGAACTCATACACTCAAATAAACAATCCTGCCGGCCCTGTTGTCGATTTTATTTTTACCCTTCATTCAAGGTTATGCACTTCTCGGCAAACTGACAGGTGCGTCATTCGACGTCGTTTAATGCCTGGCGTCTCTTTGGCAATATGGAATGCAAAAAGCCTTCCGATCGGAAGGCTTTTCAATAACGAGCGCTGACCAGGAGGTGATGAATCAGACCGCCTCGACTTCCAGCACCGCACGCCCGCCAATCGGGCAGACATCCATGTAACGGTGCGCCTGCACTACCTGCTCGAACGGAAAGCTGCGCGTCTGCAATGGCATCAGTACCTTGTCACGGGTCATCTGGTTGATGTCCTGCAAGGCACGCTGCAGCGCTTCTTGATCCTGGGTAATGCCCAGCTCGGGCTTGCCGGTGAAATTGCCCAGGCAATGCACGTAGAACTGGATGTTCTTCTGGAACGCGGCACAGGCCGGGAACGGCGTCTGATTACCGCCCTGCAGGCCATACAGCACCAGACTGCCACGCGGCGCAAGCACATCGCCCATGATCGACATCTGCGGACCACCAAGGCCATCGAAGACCGCATCGACACCACGGTTGTCGGTGTACTTGTTGATCGCCATCAACAAGTCCTGTTCTTCGGTGACTACCACTTTTTCAGCGCCCAGTGACAGCAGATACTCACGAGCATCCTCGGTCTTGGTCGCGGCGATAACCCGAGCCCCCAGCGCCTTGCCCAACTGCACGAATGCAGGGCCGGAGCAGTGGCTGGCGTCGGTGACCAGTACGGTTTGACCGGACTTGATACGCGCCAGATCAACGTATGCAAAGTAAGCCACTAGATACGGCGTGTAATGCACGCTGGCCTGGACCGGCGTCAGTACATCCGGGTAGCGGGTCAATGCGCGGCGCGGCATGACGATGGATTCGCCATAGACCGGGTGCTGGTTGGCATCGGCCGCAGGAAAACTGGCGACCTTGTCGCCCACTTGCAGATCATCAACACCGTCGCCCAGCGCGGTAACCACGCCAGCCATCTCATAACCCAGACCGGCAGGCAGCCGGGCTTGGGTAGACGCGAGATTTTGCCGCCAAAGAACGTCGTACCAGCTGACACCGATGGCCTGAACACGCACCTGTACCTCGCCGGTGACAGGCGACGCGACAGGATGCTCTTCGACTTTGAGCACCTCGGCCGGGCCAAACTGGTGAAAACGGATCGTGCGGGACATTTAGAACCTCGCCTGGTGAACCTTGATGCCACAAACTTTATCCGGGCATTGCCGGCAACACCATCGGTGGCTATTAATAGTCGACATGCCTGTCATCGATTGTGTCCTGTGCGCTGCACGGCGCAGCCAGACAGCGTCTGGGCGTCGATGCGCGTAATGGCCGCCATTGTTCGCATGTCGACGAAACATTGCAAGCCGTGTGGACATTCAGTAACCCCCACAGTAATTTTCGCTGCGCCCGACCCGCATTTGCTCGTACTATCGCACCCTGCTCACGTCCTCAACCGACAAATGGCCCGAGATATTCCGCATGAACCGCAACGACCTGCGTCGCGTCGACCTCAATTTGCTCATCGTTTTCGAGACCCTGATGCATGAGCGCAGCGTCACGCGTGCGGCGGAAAAGCTGTTTCTCGGTCAGCCGGCAATCAGCGCTGCGCTGTCAAGGCTACGCGGCCTGTTCGATGATCCACTGTTCGTGCGCACCGGGCGCAGCATGGAGCCCACCGCCCGAGCAACGGAAATCTTCGCCCTGCTCTCCCCGGCACTCGACTCCATCTCGACAGCGGTCAGCCGCGCCTCGGAGTTCGACCCGGCGACCAGTACCTCGGTCTTCCGCATCGGCCTGTCCGATGACGTCGAGTTCGCACTGTTGCCCACCCTGCTCAAGCGTCTACGCTCCGAAGCACCGGGCATTGTGCTGGTAGTCAGGCGAGTCAATTACATCCTCATGCCGCCCCTGCTCGCCTCCGGAGAGATTTCCGTCGGCGTCAGCTACACACAAGACCTGCCCGCCAACGCCAAGCGCAAAGTCTTGCGCAGGAGCAAGCCGCAACTGCTGCGCGCCGACTCGATACCCGGCCCGTTGAGTCTCGACGACTTCTGCGCCCGCCCCCACGCACTGGTCTCCTTCGCCGGCGACCTGAGCGGCTTCATCGACGAACACCTGGAAAAACTCGACCGCAAACGCCACGTCGTCCTCGCCGTGCCCCAGTTCAACGGCCTGGCCACACTGCTCACCGGCACCGACATCATCGCCACCGTGCCCGATTATGCGGCGCAGGTCCTGACCGCCGCAGGAGGCGTGCGGTCTGAAGACCTGCCGATTGAAACCAGGACGTTCGAACTGCACATGGCCTGGCGCGGCGCGCAGGATAATGACCCTGGGGAGCGTTGGTTGAGGTCGCGGATTCAGATGTTTTTTGGGGATCCGGATAGTCTTTAGGCCACATAGGACAGGCTGCTCTTCTGATCATTTTTGCCTTTCCACAAACTATCGAGCTCCATTCACTTCCAGTTGATTGCTAAATTGGGGGCATATTTGAGGGCATGCTTTGGATGGTTGGAAAAGGATGCCCCCAGCCTAGAGTTCAACAGTCCCCTCTCGAAAACTCACCCGTTACTCTTCCCAAACACCGCGGAGTGAAGGTAGGCCGATGAGATGCACTACTCTGCCCAAGTGCGTGAGCAACCGAGTGAAACCTCCTGTGCAATTAATATCGCAGGTGTAGCTTGCCAAGCTGAATTCAGACCTCATCCCGACGCTTTTCAAAGCGCTGCCAGAAAGTCGGCCGCTCACTCCTAGTGATGCTGGAGGCTTGACCAGACTTCTAGCAGACGTGACACCGTAATCCTTCGTACATCGTATGGAGCACGTACACTCCATTCGCTTCTGGGCTATTTGGATGCCAATGACATGATTGCCCCATGCAGCCTACGCTCTAACGACTAATAGCCAGTTGCCATTTAGCCATCTCATCGCCATGCTATGCACCAAACGGGATCCAACATATGGAGCGAAAGGTGCCGGACGACGACCTGCTGATTCAGCTTACCCAGCAACACCCTGACTTCTGCCGCCTGCGCACGGAGCTGGAAGAGGCGAAAAGCCTTGGCCCGGCACCTCGGATTGCCGTATGCGGACTCATGAATGCGGGCAAGAGCGCACTGCTCAACGGCCTGACCGGGCATATTGAAACGGAAGTCTTTGAAACCAAGGAAATACGGGCAACCACGCAATTACAGGCGTTGGAGCATGAAGGACGCCTCTATCTGGATACCCCGGGAATCGATGCCTGCGATGAGGATGATCGACTCGCGTGGTTGGGCCTGGCCAATGCCGATGTCATTTTGTTCGTGCACAACTTGCGTACCGCCACGCTTGAACAAATCGAAACGGCCTTCTTGTGCGAACTCAAGCGCCGTCGCCCGGATCTGGAGCGCCACCTGGTGGTGGTGCTAACCCATGCCGAAAGCGTCACCCAGCGGGAAGTCAGCGAGCAGGCGATCGGCAAGATCTTGCAGTCGCTGTTCGGGACCGTGCCGGCTGCCTTCGCAACCTCGTTCACCACCTTGCGCAACGGTGTGCGTAAGGGCAACACGAAGCTGCGCGTACTGAGCGGCTTCGACTCTTTGCGCGAGCATCTGCAGGCGCATCCGGGGCTGCTTGAGCGAGGCGTGAGCAAACAGCGTGCCGAACGCGACGATCACCGTCGCGACGTCCTGGAGCATTTCCTCGACCAGCAGATTGCCCAGCGCAGAAAGCGACTGGGCAAGCTCGAGGGCACGCAGGCCGCTCAGCTCGAACAGTTGCAAAGCAGTGTCGACGGACTCTTCGAATCGGTAAGCCATGGCTTGGCCCGCGGCTGACTGATTGATATCACGCAAGGAGAATCAACATGTGGTGGTTACTGATACCCGTGATCGGAACCGTTGTGGCAGCGGTCGTCAGTTCCGACAGCAGTGAAAAGGAAGAAGCCGAGCGCCAGGCACGCGCCAAGTCGCGCGAACGCGCCGAGGCGCGGGCACGCAAGCAGGCAAGGAATCAGCTGCAGGCGCAGCGCAATCAACAGCTCACTCAGGACATCGACGCACAGCTGAGCGAGCTGATGGCCTCGCACAAGGCCGACATCATACTTTCAGGCAAAGGCCACGCCGGTGTGACGATAGAAAGCCTGCAGGCGTTTATCGCCAGCCCGCCTCAAGCCACGGCCCAAGGCCAGCTCAAGGCCCTGCGTCTGCTGGCCCCCAACACCCGATTCAGCCCTAAATGGCTAGAGTGCGAAGGCCAAGTCAAAGCCCTGCGCACTGAAATTCAAGGCCTCAAACGCTTGAAACGACAATTACTGGACAGATCGCTATGACGCCCGCTCCCGCCAACCGCAGCGAACTGTTGCATGTCTTTGCGCAGGTCGCGCAAGGGTTCAACGAAGTGCAAAGCCAGGTCGAGGAGCGCGAAGCGCGCCTTAAGCAGACTCTGGATGCGCTGGAGCGGATTCGCACAACTTCGCCATGGAGCCGCTCCGGCCTGGCTCCCGATCACCCCTTCCTGACCTTTGCCAAGGCCTGCCAAAACAATCTGGATGAGCGCTTCGACGCCTGGATCAAGAACGTCAGGAACTACGAGCGCAACACGCAGTTTCGCAGCAAGTTCGGCGACTCCCTGCTGGTGTTTGTCTTTGGCAAGGTCAAGGCTGGCAAGTCATCGCTGGGTAATTACCTGGCTTATGGCCGCACCGAACCCGATGCGCAACTGATCGCCCAGGCACAGCCCAAGCCTGAGTTTTTCAGCGAAACCTCCACTCGGTTGTGCGAGCAGACCAGCGATGCGCAGATCCGCGAAAACTGCTGTTTCGGCGTCGATGTCGTGGAGGCCACCAGCGCCATCCAAGGGTTCCGCCTGCCAGGGTTGACTTGGGTCGACTCGCCCGGGCTGCATTCGGTCAACGCGGGCAACGGTGAGCTGACCAAGGACTACGTCGACGCCGCCGACCTGGTGATCTTCCTCAGCAAATCCGAAAGCCCAGGCCGTCGTTCGGACTTGGACGAGGCCAGGGCTCTGTTGCACAGAGACAAGAACATGATCGTGCTGCTCACCGGTAGCGACGAAAACGACGTGGACGTCGATGATGACGGTGAGGTCGTGGAGAAGCTGATCATGAAAGGCGACAGCGCACGCCAGCTGCAAGTCGACTACTTCATCCAGTCCCTGCGCGAATCAGCCCCCGAATGCTCGCAGGATGATCTCAAGGTTCACTCCATCTCCTCCTGCTATGCCGAGCAAGGCCCCGCCGAGGAACAGCAAGAGCGCTGGCAAGTCAGCGGCTTGGCCGACTTTGCGGCAGAAATCGGCCGCCTTGCCGTTGCCGAAGGCCTGCAGATCAAGCAGCAAGTGCCGTTGAAGAATCTGCAAACCTTCTGCCGCCAATTGAGCGAGTCGATCAGTTTGCAGCAGACGCTCTTGAGCGAGTTGCAGAGCGAACTGACCAATGCGCGCAAAGAGCTGAAAAACAACACCAAGCGGGTGCTCTCCCAACTGCAGCAGCGCCTGCCCATGGAGATCAACAAGCTGGCTGATCAACACGCGCTGGACGACCAAGGATTTTCCGACGCCTGCTGGGCGCTGTTCGACCGCCAATTTGCCGAGTGCGCCGGGGCACTGTGCGAGGCCATCGGGCAGAAGTTCGAAGACTTGGGCTATGCAGCCCAGAGCGTGGCGCCGGCCGGCAAGGCGCTACCGGGGTTTACCCCTCGCACGCGCAGCGTCAACTACCAATCGCGGCGCAACGAAGGCATCGGCAAGGCCGGGGGTGCCGGGCTCGGCGGTTGGGGCGGGGCTGAGGCCGGTGCCGCCCTTGGTACGATGCTGCTGCCGGGACCCGGAACCATCATCGGCGGGTTGATCGGTGCAGTCATCGGAGGCTGGATGGGGGCCAAGGCTGGGGCGGCGGCGGGCGGCCAGTTCGATGAAACGACCCAATTCGAGATCATCGTCGGCGACAACCGTGACGAAGTTTCTCTAACGACGCGCGAGCATTTCATTGACTACGCCAAAGATCGCCTCAACCGGCTCTACCTCCAGCTCGATGCGCTGTGCTTCGTCGATGTATCGACCTGGCTGTCAAATCTCAGCCAGGCCCTGAAAAACTTGGACGACCTCGCTGCACAACAGATCAACGCCATTAGCAAGGAACTCGATCATGGCCCTGCCTGACTTCACTCGTGTACTCGCCACTTACGACACAGTCACTGCGCCGCTCCAGCGCTGGTTGCCAGCCGAACGCGTCAGCGAACTGGGCAACCAATTGCATAGCCGAGCGGCACGCCTGCGTCCGCAGATCATGGTCTATGGGCTCTACAACGCGGGCAAGAGCACGCTGCTCAACGCCCTAATGGGACGCGCCGAAGCGCCAATGGCCGACCACCCGGAAACCTCGGTGGTGGCCGAGTATCCTTGGCAGGGGTATGTGCTCCTGGACACACCGGGTATCGATGCGCCGATCAGGCATGAGCAAGTTGCGACGCAGCAATTGCAGGACAGCGAAGTGGTGCTGTTTGTGGTGGCAGCCGGCGGTACGATCGACGAGGCCGCCACCTGGGAACGCCTGGCGCAGATCGTCGTCTCGGGCCGCCGGGTGATGCTGATCGTCAACAACAAGGCCGGTGTGCAGCACGACAGCCGCGACTTCGTCAGCATCAACGACAACCTGCGCCAGCATCTGCAGAGCGCCGCCCTCGCCCATGGCATCGGCGATATCCTGGAGCAGGTGCCGATTCACTGGGTCAACGCCAAGGCAGCCCTGCGCGGCCGTGTCGAAAGTAAGGAGCCACTGGTGGAGTTCAGCGGCATCCCCGAACTGGAACAGGCGCTGGGCGATTTCCTTGCCAGCAGTGACAGTGGCGTGATCTTCAAGACCTGCCGCAAAGACCTGCAAGAAACCATCGAACTGGCCCTGATGCGCCTGCATCAGGCCGGCGGCGATGAACAGGCGCAGGCGCTGGACAAAGCCCGCATGCAGATCGATAGCGAGCGTGACCGGCTGCAGAACGTGCTGCGTCATCACCTCGACAGCCGCTGCGTGCGCGCCAAGTCGAGCGTCGTAGCGCTGATCAACGATGCGCACCTCCAACCCGCTGGACAGGGCGAGCAGGCCATGGAAGACGGCGCCTCAAGAGTCATCGCAGCGCTGACCGCCGACATGATGACTGCCCTCAAGACCGAGTTGCCGGCAACCCAGCGCAAACTTGAAGACATTGGCCAGACTTTGGCCGACAGCGCCTTCGGTGCTGCTCACGCCTGCGTGAATGGCGTTACTCGCGAGAGCAACGGCAATGACGACAGTGGATTGTCGCCAGCGCTCAAGGATGCCATGCGCAAAATGCCCATGGGCGACCTGAAAACGATGACCGAGCAAGGCGTGAAGAAGGCGCTGGAGCTGGGCAAAGAGCTGTTGCCCACCTTGTTCAAGGGGATCGGCAAGAAGACCATGGAACGTTGGGCCGCTATGGCCGGACGCTGGGCTGGCCCGCTGGTACAGGCAGGGATGGCCATCTACGGCATCTACCAGGCCATCAGCAGTGAAAAGGCCGAAAAGGCCACGCTGGAGCGCCAGACCAAGGCGGTGGAGGATGCGGCCAGCACCTTTGTCGAAGACTTGCGCCAAGCCTATCTGAACCAGATTGCCCTGGTGATTGAGGAAGTCTTCAAGCCGATCGATGAATGGATGGCGACCCAGCGCGCGCTGCTCGTGCAGAGCGGGCAAGAACAGACGCAAGACCAGCATTTGTTCGAAGAAGCCCTGCTGGCACTGCGTCAAGCGTATTGACTCGGTAAGGGGGGGCGTGCCCCCTCCTTACGCGACTGCGCAAGGCTCGATGGCGCTCAATTAATATACAGCCCGCTTCGCCAACATCAACTATTGCAACTCAGGCTGCGGATCATGAAGGTACTGTCGATCCTCAAGCCCCACGTGTTCTTCGACGATCAACGCAGTCAACTGCTGTCTCCAGCGGATGATCTGCCGATGGTGCATGTGCCATTTGGGGTAGCAAACACTGTCGGCCCGGCGCAGGAAACACAGCGCCATACGGATCCTGCAGAGGCTCGTCGCTGATGGGCACTGGTTTGCGCAGGAACCTACGCCACTGTTGAGCGTCACTGATCCTTAGCTGTTTATCGAAGTGCACCTGCACGCACGCATCCATTTGCTCTTCCACCTGATGCTTGCGCTCTATGAACGAAGCAACCTGGTCTTCATCGACCGATCCCTGCAAAAACGGATAGTAAATGCTCAACTCTGCGTTGCCTGACCGCTGCAGCCGCTGGTTCACGCAGCCAAACAGGCGATCCAGCCTCCCCACGCGTTGCTCATTGTCACCGGGTGAGCCGGCCAGGCCGTAATGATGGATCTGGTGGCACTGCAAATGCAGGTTGACCCCTTCCTGGAGTACCGAAGTGGAGACCAGCACGTTGGGATAGAACGGACTATTGAAGCCCAGGATGAGGCGCGGGCGCCCTTCGCTGTTGTCGCCACAGGCATACCAGCATGGGCTGGTGAGGCGCTTGAGGCTGCGCCACTCCTCGTCCCACTGCTCTAAACCATGATCGATGATCTTGCCGCACAGCGTGTCGAACGTCTCCAACGCTGCGATGAAATAGCGCAGCATCAACGAGTCATCGACACGTGCGCTTACCCACTCTTGAAAACCACGGTACGCACGCTGCGCTTCACGCTCATGGGTCTGCTGCCAGTATTCGACAAACCAGGCATAAAGCTCGACGACGACAGAACTCGCATAAAGAAACCCGGCCTTGATGTAGTTCGCGAAGTTTTCCGCGATCGCCTTGTTGTCGCGCGCCCAGCCTTCGAGCTTGCGATACAGGGTCTGCGGCAAGCGCGGTACCAACAGCGACCAAACGCTGTGCAGCGGATGCTCCAGGTGGTCGTGCGGCGCACCGCGCTTGCGGGCAGCGGTATCGTGGATCTGCGGCCCGTCCCAACCGTGCAAACGCACATACTTGGCAGCATTGGCATAATCAACCCGGCCGGTCTCCGTCTTGGCGTAGAACGCGGTGTAACCGCCAATCAAGTAGTCCGATGCCGGTTCCAGGAACAGTGCAAAGACGCTTTCCGGTTTGCTGAAGCGCAGGCGCACATTGGCACAATCGGTTTGCCCACCAGCGCCTTTCTTGACCACGAACAGCTCGGCAATCCGCGACGCCAGTTGCGTGCCCTCTCCCTCTCCCTCGTCTTGCTCTGCCTCCTCGTGCGCGTCCACTTCGGCAAACGAATGCTTCACGCCTTTAAGAAACTGGGTATAGCCATCGCGCGACCAACCCTGATCGCGCCAGTGCTTGACTGCAGGATCGTCCGCTTGCTTGCCCCATGCATTGACAATTATGCCGGCCAACAGCTCGTCATAGCGCTCGTTGATGCGCTGGGTCAACTCGCGGACAGAGGAAATACGCCGAACGAAAATCAGGTGTTTCAAGTCTTCGAGCGCGGTGCAGAGGTCACCCACTGCCGTGGGCACGCACTGGTCTATCAGCAAGCCGTACTTGGGATGATCGGGAAAGGTGTGAAACTGATCGTGATAGCTGCGGGTGAGGTCACGCAACAGTTCGGTATCGGTGGCCTTGGTGAAATCCTCGACCACCCGATCTTCGACCGCGTCCTGATAATCTGCATCGCCGCCAACGCCGATCTGCGGTTTCCAGCCAAAAGACTCGAATCCTTCCAGGTAGCCATAGGTAAGGCTCTTGTTCTCCTTCTGCCGGCCCAGGTCGGCCACCAACCGCTTCTGATACAGGGCAAAGAACATCTCGGCATTCGGGCGCCCATCGAAGCTTGCAGGAACAGCTTTTTCGTGGCGGTAATGCCGCTTGCCATACAAACCGCCCTGCCCCTCCATCAGTCGCAAACGCCGCAAGGCGTGCCGTTGCAGCAAATGGCGAGTGTGTTCGGCACCGTTCATGGCTTCAAGGCCAGCGTCACGATCGATCCGGGTGAAATAACCCAGGATGTTCTGCACATCGTCCAGCCGGGTATGGCTGGGCGTCGCGGTGAGCAGAAGGTTCCAGGCGCCCAGGCGGCTGCCAGCGTTGCCAAACAGTGCCCTTGCGGCACTCACGCGCTGCGATCCACCCGACACGTTGCGCAGGTAATGCGCCTCATCGACGATGATTAGGTCAAACCCCGAGGGGCCCAGGTGCTGCTTCAACTGCTGATGAAAATCGGCAGCGATCCTGCCTGCCCCCTGAGCACCTTCAGCGCGCCGCTCGGGGTCGAGCAAGCCACTGAGCGCGTAGACAGTGGTGAGGTAAAACTGCCCTTCATCGTTTTGCACCGCCTGCACCAGGTCTTCCAGCTTGTAGCGCTCACAGACCGTAGGTACCGGCATACCATCGGCGGTCTTGACCCTGCCATCGGTTTGGCGAATGTGCCCGCGAACGAAGCCTTCGAACTCCCTGCGCCAATGCCCGCACAAATGTCGGTTGGGCGCCATCACCAGCACCTTGGCATCAGGCTTGTTTTTCCACAGCCATGCCGCCACACCCAGCGCCTGGAAAGTCTTGCCCATGCCAACTTCATCCGCCAGCAGCGCCACCTTGTCCGCTGCCAACAGGTTCCACAGGTAGGCGACCCCTTCGGTCTGCTTGGCTGCCATGGACTGGCGATCATCTGCCAGATAGCGCCAGCCAGGATCCTTGCGCCCTTTGAAGTTGATCCACTGCGACACGGATTCAGGGGTCAGCACGCTCTCTTCAAATCGACTCATGCCCCACCCCACTTGCTTTCCAATCTGCCAAATTCCTGCTCGAGCGTTTGCCGATAATCATCGTTGGCCTCGGCTGGTAACGGCGGCATATCGACCTTCAGCGTGTGCCAACGCGACAAGGCAATTTTGCGGTCACCCTTGGGCAGGCGATGACGAAGCGCCAACGCCAGCTTGCAGAGCCCGTTAACCTCCTGGGCCAGGAACCAGTCGAAGACATTGGGCGTAGACCCGCTGAGGCGCTGACGGGTCTTGTCTACCCATTCCTGCAGGCATCCCGGTCGCATGAATACCCACTGTTCGAGCGCCGACAACCGTTCAAGCCCATGCAACCGGGCCGCAAACTGGTAGCTCGCCGTGAATAGCCGGAAGTAGCTGATGTGTGCAGGGGCTGAGCCGTCTTGCTCGCTTGATCCAGCGTCTTCGTCGACGCTCCCACCATCGACCTGTAGCTCACCCGTCTCTGATTCGCGTACACGGAAACCGACATCGTCCTGGTTGGGCACAATGTCGATCTGCGCCATGGCGTCGACCAGCCCAAGTAGGTCGTCGTAACGCTGCGCGCGACGGAACTCGGGGGTAGTCTCCAGCAACATGCCCACGAAGCATACCCGGCCGTCCTTGAGCACCTGGAAGCTGTGATCGGACAACAGCGCGTGCGCGTTCGCCACCGGCACCTTGCACTCTCGCAGTTCGCGGCTGCGGGGTTTCCAGCCAAGCGCGATTGCAACGTCGATGTCCGGCAGTTTGATCCGATACCCTTGGTCCGGTTCTTCCGCTGTATGCCATTGGCCGCGCAGTTGGTACACCTGCTCTGCCCAGTCGAACGCCACCACGATGTCGAAGGGAAGGTTCTGCGGGATTTGCAACGCTTGCGCCTGCAATGCTTCAGCGCTCAAGAACGACGCCGGGCTGGTGTCCATCGCGGGGCCGAGGACGCTTTCCACGGCACTGTTGTTCGCCAGGATGAACCCCGCCTCGATGTTGTTGCCGGGTAACCGCTTGCCCCGTGAGTCGAGCAGCGAGTTACTTCCCGCCCGGGTGAAATTCCATGAGCCGATGGCCAGGTGGGTGGAGGTTTTCCAAAGCTTGGCATGGGTCATCGGCGAGCGGTCATCGACCGTGCTCGGGTTGTGCCGCAAGCGCAACTCATCGTTGGCGAGAAGATATCCAAGCGCCTCGGTCCAACCGGTGCGCAGGAACTGCCCATCGAGCCGATCAGGCACCAGACTGACCTTCATGCGCGGCTGCTCGTAGCTGCGCTTAAGGTGGCTGACAAACTGTGCCAGATCCTTGGGTAGATAAGCGGACCAGACGGCCAGGTGATGGCAAGCACGCTCGCCCAGCAATTGCGCCAGAAACGGTTGCCTCTGAAAACTGTGACAGAACTGCACGGATGACTCAGCGCTGGCGAACGAGCTACTGCGCCTGTTCTCCAAGGGGCACGGTGTACCCACATTGTTAAACAGAGCCTGGAAGAACACTTTGACGGATTGATAAAGCGAAAACGCGTCGATCGGCTGGAAGTGGAATACCTCCTGATTACGCGCCCACCCGCTGAGCGTGAGGTTGGCACTGCCCGCGCCGAGCACGCGCCCCTGGGCACCTTCCAGGTAGATCACCTTCGCATGCAACAGGCTGTCTGCGTCAACGCCTGGGTAGCTCCATCCCGGTTTTTGCGCAGTACAGACACCGTGCACCTGGAGCGCCGTGCGCTTGTTCTGGTCGGCACCGATGAAACGCCGATCACAAAAGACCCTCAGATCGATTCCCTGCTCAGTCAGGGCCAACTGAAGCGCCTCGTACTCCATGCGCGTGCGGGGAATCTCGGCGCCCAATACCGTCGGCAACACATAGGTTTCAATAAATTCGATATCGATGTTGAAACTGGTGAGCCAAACCCTGCGCAACTGGCCGCAGGCCTTCACCTGCTCGGCGAACGCTGAATGCAGTTTCATGCCTGGCCTCCCCGATAACCGGTCACCAGGTTGTTGAATTGGTGAATGTAGTACGTGTTCACCCAGCGATGCATGGGCGTATCTTGCGCCTCTGGCAACGCCTTGGTGCGCGCATTGAGCTTGACCTTTTCGGCCTGCTCGATTTGCACCCATGGCAACTGACCACGCCCGCGCATCACCGCCGCGTGGTAGTCCACCAGATCGCGGAGCTGGTCGCTGAAGCGCTCCTGACGCGCCAAGCGCAGGAGCCGCTCCAGCCGCCGGCGGCCGGTGTGCGAAGGAATGTCGAGCAGTTCTGAATGCGCGTCGATACGCGCGGCGGCAGCCGGCAGGGTACCGGCATCCCGTCCCAGCCCCCGCCAGAGCGACTCGATTTCTCCGAGACTCTGGTGCCGGCCATGGCAGGCCAGGGTAAACAGCAGATCTGCCTGCGCAAGCAGTGGTTCGACCTGCTGCACGTGCACAAGCTTGCGCCGCTCAAGTGCGTCGCTGCAGTTTTTTTCGGCCAGGGAAAACAACTGCTGGATCGGCATGTGGCTGTCTGGATGGTGTTGTGCCTGATCATCCAGCACCCGCAGCAGCTCGCCCGCAGCGCCGGTGTCGAGGCCGGTCAAGGCCAGCCAGAAATCGCGCGTGTCAGCGCCTACTTGCGCCGAGTTCGGCAATGCTCTTTGGTAGGCCTCGATCAGGCTGTCAGGTACGTGTTTGAGCGCACAGCCGTCACCTGCTTTGAAGCGCCGGAAAAGCCCCTGCAAATGCATGCGTGCTTCTTGGAACAACACGCGAAACGGAGCATGAGCTTGAATCATTGCCTTAACTTGCACCCACAGCAGCGCGGCCTCTTGACTGTGATGGTAGTTGTAGCGATCGTTGAAGAAGCCTATTTGCATGAATGGCGTCTTGTAGCGCCCACTCACCCCCAAGCCTAACTGGCGTACCAACAGGTGCCCGGCAGTTTCATGGGTGAAGCGCAGAAACGGGTTGCTGTCGACCTCAAGGCGTGTACGGGCTTTGCTGGCACCCAGCACGCCTTGGCTGTCAACGCGGGTGTCGGGCGCCGCAGTCACCACGGCATAGGTGAAAATGTTCTCCAGGTAGACCAGACAAGCCTGGCGCAGCGCCAGGCAATGCCGCCCACCAGACTGCTCGTCCAGCGCTTTGCTCAGGTGGGTATCAACATCGTCCAACAAGTCCTTGATCACAGTATGATGCAGCAGATTGAGCGTGTAGTTACGTACATCGTTGGAAACCGAGTTGACCCGGTTGCGAAAAATCTCCTGGCCAAATGCAGACCAGATGATCAATACCCCCAGCGGGTCGATCTGGCTGTCGCCACTGAGGTCTTCATCATATTCAGTCAAGTATTGGCTTAATCGCATGGGGTTACCTGGTACGCTTGAGGCGATACGCGACATATTTCATCGCTTCCGGATGAAAACTGACGCTACGCCCTCCCATCAACTGATGAATAGCTCTCTCTTTTTGGCTCAGTTCGGGGTCGACGACCACATTCCCACTACGATCAAAGCCAAAGATGCCGGCGTCCATCAGTCGGTGCAACGAGGCAGTAAGGACGATGCCGTTGTAAGGATCATTCAAGGCTGGGTCGTCATCCTCGCAAATCGAAACCGGCTTCAGATGTGCGGCCTCAAGCGCCAACGTAGAGCCCGTGATGGCGCAGCGCCCACCCCAGAGTGCGGAGGTAGCAAAACTGAAAGAGCTTTGAAAATTTCGAGTCCGCATCGAACGATCAGTGAAATGTTCGCTCCCGCCGAAGCTTGTTGTCATGAGCGCCCTTGGAACCAGTAAAGCTCCTTTTGAATGAGCCTGACCAAGAGACTCGAGTTCGTCCACCGAAACTTCAAGCCATCCCCGCCTGGCCTTGAGTTGGTTCGGACGAGCGCCCCCATCTCGCCAACGAGCCTTCCACTGGGTTTCCGACTCTTCCTCTCCTACGCTCCCGACGATGAAGACCTGTTTTTCATCTGCTACTGAAGCTTTCTGCAAACCAATCAAGGCTGAGAAATAGTCGCTGATTCCTGGCTGCGCTTTGAAGCCCCACTTGTATGCTCCGGTGATACCTTTCCAAGGAAGGAAACACCAGCCGAGGGTGGTTGAATATCGACCGACTGGCACGAACACCGTCGTATCCCCCGGTTCGTAGACCTTAGGTTGGTTCACGAGCCGATCCTTGAGATGGACTCCAAGGCCGTCGTCCTGATTTTTCGAATTCATGTAGTGAACACTGGCCTTTTTGCATCGGCGCTCTGGAAAGTCGACGCCTTGAACAGCGGAGTATAAATGCACGTCCAGCTATCGCCGGCCGTCCGATCGGTTGAAAGCAGTTATTCTTGAGAACTCAGCCAAGCTGATCGCGGGCACTGGGTGCACCCGTGTCCTCTCATCCACCAACCTATCAATGATACAGCTCCGATCAAACCAGAACAGGCGGGAATTCCCGAATCGATAGTCACGTTGTACCCTGCTGGACACCCTACCCACCTTGGGGTTCATCGTTCGGGAATGGATTCGCTACCGAGCACGTTGGCGACTGCTTGCAAATCGATGAGTCACCATCAAGGCTGGAACAGGTGGAGAAATCGAGCCTGCACCAATCGCAGGCTTTCGGTCAGTGGCCCCACAGCACTGCGGACATAGTGAAAAGGATTTTCGTATGAATGAGTATTTGCTCCATGACCCATCTTGGAATGGCCCCCTGATCGTCGCCGTACAGCGAGCGATCACCGAGACGTTCTCCAAATCCGATTGGAATGAGGTTGGGCACCTCACAGGCCAGCACGCCTACATCACCGGCCACAAGCGGCTTTTGCGGAGCCTCGACTGGGGAGACCCGGATTACACTGACTGCGTGTTTGAAGTGATCACCCGTTTACAGCATCACAACGGCCAGGCACTGGCGCTACTGATTGAGCATCCGAAGGTACTGCCCCTTTTAGAAATATCCGTGCCGAGCCATCTCCATCAATTAGGAATCAGCGTCGGTCACGTCCGAGCAGTTGCGCCCTCGTTAAGCGCTTCTGAGGTTGTACGGCGGGCGCTTACGGACGCTGATCAACTCATCGAGACGAATGGTGCACAGAGCGCCGTGGATCGCCTCCATACCGCAATGCACGGCTACCTGAAGGCAGAATGTGCAGCGGCCAGCATTGCAATTTCCCCCGATGCAACCCTGACCCAGGCTTTCAAAGCACTCCGCACTAATCACCCGGCATTGACTAATTTGGGTGCTTATACGACAGATGTTGCCAAAGTACTTCAGTCATTCGCCTCTGTTCTGGATGCACTGAACACCGTCCGCAACCACGGAAGCGTCGCTCATCCAAACGAACACCTCATTGAGGCGCCAGAAGCCTTCCTGTTCGTCAATGCGGTCAGAACGCTTTTTCATTACCTGAACAACAAGCTTGGACACTGATTCTGTGCACCGGTGGAAGCCGGAGGACCGGGCCACCCTCATTGAAAAGGACAACCATGAGCAAGAAATCGCCTGAGCTAATACCGCTCCTCGACTATTTGCGGATTCATCGTGTCATCCGCAGCGTGCTGGACTCGTGTCAGGCCGACACTGCTCACGCCTGCTGGTACTTCAGCATGGCGGGCGCTGCAATTCTCCGTCAGCACTATAGGAGGGAGGCTCACCCCCTCGCGGGCGCAATGTGTCTGATGACAGATGTCGAAGACTCGAAGGTCATGTGCTTCGCAACAATTGAAGATGGCGAAGCCCATAGCAGCCCCAGCGCCTTCCACGCGATGGTTGCGTGCGACGGCTATCTAATCGACTTTATGAGCCCGATTTTTCCTGAGACGGCTAAATCTTCTCACCACGCATTCACCCCACCAGCCAAGTCCTTTCAGCGAAAATTCGACACCATGAATCCATCCCCCATGGAGCTCGAACAGGCTGGTGATTTTTTCTTTGATCCGAATCCAGTGCTGACCGACAACCTTGGGCGGAAAGTCCTGGAAAGCCGATTTCTCGGCGACGTGATAAAGGGATGCTGTGACTGGTACAGGCGCCCCCCGAAAACAATCCCCCTGACCATCACGGTGGGTGATGAAAAAGGCCAGATGACCACCGTGAAGCTCAAGGATGTGTCAGTAGTCGGTTCTTGGTAAGCAAAACAGGGTTGGGGCCATTCACAAGGTGGTCTGCCCCTGAGAGGATCCCACTCCTCCCACACTGGCCTGGCGACTTTCCGCGTAGCGGGCTACGCGTACAGCCTGATTGAAGACCTAACCATCGAGCGCAGTTATGGATCAGCCTGTGACCAAGACATACCAGAGGGCTATTGCAGCACATCCCTCCATCAGCCTGCTTTGTCGCTCGTTTTCTAGAATTCTGGGGTCCCCAACAAGGCCAGAAGGCTCTAGCATGGGATCCTGCGCTTACTGATAACCAATACGTACGGATACAGAAATGGCAAGGATTGATCTGAAAGTCCCCTTCGCAGAGAAAGATGAAGCAAAATCACTCGGTGCCAAGTGGGACCCGAGCCTGAAGACTTGGTACATCCCCGAGGGTGTCGGCATCGGCCCCTTGGCTCAATGGCTGCCGGCAACAGAGCACGCGGACCTGGAGCATGGACCAGAATTTTGCGTGAGAGCGCCTTACTACTACGTCATGGAGTCGGTGTCCGACTGCTGGGGCTGCTCCAATTTGACCCGCGTGTTCTCATTCAAGCTGCCCGAGCAACACGAAGAATTCGAATACTACGAGGATGAGGACGAAGATTTTGCGCTCACAAGCAACCTCGGCGAATGGAAGTGCCATGGGTATCGCGGAACGGTCTCCAACGTCGACAGCCTCTCCCCCTTGGTCACGAAGCAGATCCATCACTTCACCAACAAGTTCAAGCAGGCCTACAGCAAAACGGCAGACAGCCGTTACCTGATGAATCACTGCGAAAACTGCGGAGCAAAGCTCGGCGATTTCTTCATGCACAGCGAACCTGGTGGAGCTTTCTTCCCGACCTCACCACAAGAAGCTAAGCGGATGACTCTCATCAGAATCAACGAGCAGTTCGACGCCAACTGCAGCGTCGGCTTTGCATCCGAAGATTTTTTCGACTGGATGCAGGTTCGCGAGCAACCCTAATTACCCTATCCAATCCCGGACTGCCCGAGGACCTCACGCGCCTCAGGCCCACCTGCGGTATTGAGTAAAATCAGTAGCCGGCGATGATTCTTGACCACAGACCTTGCGACACTAACAGCAAGGGCGAACGAGATATCTACACCATATTCAAGATGGAGCTACCGGACAGCTACGTTGTCATCCAGCCTTCCTTGACTCTGCTCCGGTGTGAACAAGGTTGACCCTCACGCAAAGCCGACCGGAGAGATCGATTTTTTGATCGCCCATCAGATCTGCTCAAAATTCACAGTCAAGGAATGCCCACGCCAATTATAAGAGCAAGCGCATTGCAAGATGGTTTCAAAAGATTGCAGGAGTAGCAAGCCTCTGGCGAAGATCAAAACAGGTAAAACACCATATCAATTAATAATTTATCTTTAAATCCGGCCCATCAAACCTCCCTTTTCGCGTATCGCAGTATCATATAGATCACCGCGCTTAAACGTTAAAGCAAAACAAGACAAACAGCTTCCTGGCGTCAAAAAACCCAAAAAAACCCTCCGATCTGCGGTTTACAAAACGACACTTACATCGTGATATCCTTGTGCCAGTTATGAGCATCATTTCTATCCGTGAAGGGAGTCAACGTGAACGTCAAGAACAAAGGCTATCCAGCCACCGCCGTGTCTACGTGGAGCGGCTACGTCTACCAAGGAAAAATTGCACTCTACCACTCCCTCAAGTTAATCCATCAGGGTGACCTAAATTTTGAGCTTCAACTAGATAGCAGTGATGATTTCGCCATCTACAAAAGCGGCGAACTTGTAAGCGCTCATCAAGTAAAAGCCAAGATTGGCACGTACAGAAGCGAGTACATTGAAGCATTGGAAAAATCATCTGCTGTTGAATACGATAGAGCTAAAGGCGTGTCACGCTACTTCCATGTATCTGTCCAACTCAACGACACCGATGATTACACCGGAAAGAACAACGAACTGGTTCAATTCTACTCGTACGGCAACAACAAATACTGTGGTCTAGGCGAGATCGAAGGACTCACAAAATCTGTCATCAAAGATATATGCAGCAGCAACTCTATCCTGCTAACCGACGGACTCTTGCACTACAACTACTGTCTTCTGTCTGAGAAAATAAGCACACAAGCAGTCGCGATTCACCGAATGGTACAGGTCGACCGAAAAAAGGCCAACAAGGCAGCGTATGAAAGCCGCATTACAGCTCGGAGTCTAATAGACGATATTATTAATGAGACCCCCTACAACAACACTGAATATTATGCGATAGATCTGAGGGCAAAACTGTACAGCCATTTGGAAGATAGGCTTGATCAAGCCTTACCTGGTATGAGCGACGCCTCGTACGGACGAGCACGTCGGCTCTACGAACACATTCGGGATTCAGAAGCCAGCGACATGAAGACGCTTTGTCAATTGATAAAGCCATCGGAGCGTTTCTCCAGCATACAAAAAGCAGATATCCGCCGTTATTCCGGCCTTATCGAGGATATGTCGATTGAGCCGATTTTTAAACAATTCCCGCACTATCTGGACAGTGACAAGCGATTCTATCTTCCGACGGCCCTCGACCTGCCCTTCGTTGATGATCACGAGGGTTGCACTGCAGACCTGCTGGGAGAGATGGATACCAATGGAGATTTACTAAAGCTGCTCTTTGAGTACAACAACCTCATCCCCAGCAGATCTTCCGAGTCTTTCATTATCAACACCAAGTTCACGCACACCAACGACCTTGACGATCAGCAGGTCAGAGACCACATTGACAGCAACATTCTCAAATCATTTTGCTTAAGCATCGTGACTAAAGAAGACGCAGAGGCTCGTTTGAATGATAAATAAAATTATTGATGAGGCACTCATTTTTCATGGGTTCACCAAAGACTCTGAAACCGATCTTACGAGCTACTACGTTCGGGAATCCGGCTCCGCCATCCGCTTTGCGATTTTGCACAAGCTGGATCACTTACCTAGCCCCACCGAGCTGAATGCTCTTATTAACCAATCGGCCCCCGAGTCCTTCTTGAACCACCCGACGTTTAAGAAGAACTGCGACCTCATCTGCATTCATCACCTGAACCACCTAGCTGAATTCAAAGACCAGGAAGAACAGATTTTCGCGATTGAAGAGGACCCTCACTTCTTCAAGAAATATGTACTCTACTACAGCGATACCGAACAGCATGCCATCCAGGACTATACCTTTAACAAACTAGTCGCCACTGTTTCGGACAAGAGCCAGTTCCGCAGCTACAAGGAAGACCCTCTGGCAGCTACGCAGTACAGTGTTGCGGCAAAGATCTTCATCAAGCTTCCTTTTCTCGAGCTCCCGTTCACCTGAGGTGAGCTTATTTCCTTGCGCCTGCTAGCAGCCGATGCCGTAGCCGAAGCAGACCTTGATGAAACCTACAAAATCATCCAGAAATTAACCTCGAATAACGCTGAAGAATTGATCACGGAGTTGTTGAACAATGAAATGGAAAATAGCGCGAATTGAAGTTTCTCGCTTCAAGGCTTTTAAACACGTCAATCTGGATCTCGGCACCTCATCGCTGCTAACGCTCGAAGGGCCGAACGGGTACGGAAAAACCAGTATCTTCGATGCTGTCGAGCTGTTGCTCACGGGTCAGATCAAGCGGATCGACAATCTTTTTTCGACATTGATGACGAAGCTCAAAACAAACTATGACGACAACCTCTTCTGGAACCAGCGCACCGATCAAAAAGACCTGAGCATCAAAATCGAATTCCATGATGGGGACAAACGCTTGGTTCTGGCCCGGCATGCGCCCGTAAAAGCGTTCGACAAGAAATCGAACAACCGAGCCGACAAGTTCAAGCACTTCAAGCTGTATGAACTCTCCGATTTCGAATCGAAAGCCTTCACGCCGCCCAACCTGCGTGAGAACGAGTTTCTAGACGAAGTCTTCGGCAGAAACTTCCGGGAAAATTTCACCTTCCTCAACTACCTTGAGCAAGGGCAGAACAAGCTGCTTCACACGCGGGTAGACGAGCGTAAAGACCAGCTTGGCAACCTGTTCAACATCAACGATGTTGCAGCTGAGATTGAAAATTGCCGCTCACTCTCGACAAGGTTCACAAAATTCCTAGGGGACGAAAAACGCAAAGCTGATGAAGAAACGCTTAACAATGAGTGCACAGCCCTGCGCGCGATGGTGCAAGCCGATCTGGGAAATATTGATTACAAAAAGCTGTCCACGGTTGAGGTTGGGCCGGGTTGGGATAAGGAAGATCCCTTCCCCACCTACGACTCAGAGATTCACACCCAGTTCTCGAACGCCATTCGCAAGCTAAATGGCCTGCTCCCTCAGAAAGCAGCCATTCGGGTCAGAGCTCAGAATGATGCCATCAATGCGGACATCGAGTCGCACGCGGAGTCGCTGAGCAGCTTGGCACTGCTGGGCACCGACTTGAACAAACTAGATGACCTGGAACAGATCAAAAAGGAGCTCGACGGGCTCGATAAAGCAGCCAAAATCGTCAAGAAAGGTGCTTCCGCCATCACTGCTGAGCAGGCACGAACATTGCCAAGTTGGGCTGCTGGTCGACTTGAATGGTTTGAAGAACAAATCAAAACGCGTAATGACCTGAACGTCAAGAACACAGCCAATGACAGCGCCGCTGCCGAACTGGCCCGACTGAAGCAGCAGTTGCTTGATGAGCACGCCAAGCTTTATCCGGACGACAAGTTTTGCCCGTTGTGCGGGAATGACTGGAAAACTCACGTTGCGATGCTCGAAGCGATTGAGGTCAGAGCCCAAAAAATCTCTGACACCTTAGGAAAGGATGGGAAGGCACTCGTCGCGTTGACCACTGCGATGACCACTGAGTTGGGCACCATTGATACATTCATTCAGGGGCGCGAAGCGATCCTGAAACCTGGGTACAACGAGGCACTGCATCAGGCACTGGTCAAAGTTAAAACCCGCCTCCCTGCAATCCAGCAGCTCCTGGAACGGCTCAGGGGCGAAGGCATTCTGATCACCTTCACATTCAACAACGACGAAGTGGTGACAGAGGCTCGCCTGGAAGAACTGCGAAAATCGATGCACGCCAAAAAAACGGACGAGACAGTGGTGCTCCCTGACGATTGGCAGCAAACCATCGAAGCAGTCTTCAAGGACTTGCAGGATTTTTACATTTTCGACGCTCAGGATCTGGCAAAAAAAGAACTCTACATCACGATCAAAGCCAACGAAGCGCAGAGCAGCCGACTTCAAAAATGCCTTGAAGAACTGCAGAAAATGCAACGCGAGACGGAGGCCGCCACCAGAGCAAAGGGCAAGGTCATCCAGCTGCGCGCTACCTTGGAGAAAGCGGAGCAGAAGTATGCAGATCAGACCATCTCGGAGATCGAGCTCATCTTCCACATCTACAGTGGGCGACTGATCCAGAACTACCAACGCGGCCTTGGGTTGTTCATCGAGAGCCGAGATGGCAAGCAGCTCAGGTTCCTGACGGCAGAAAAATCTGAGCATGACGCTGTCATGTCCATGAGCACGGGCCAGGTGTCGGCGCTGAGCCTGGCCTTCTTCCTATCGCTCAACAAGGTCTACGCAGAAGTCCCGCTTATCCTCATCGACGATCCATCCCAATCTCTAGACGAGGTGAACATCGCATCTCTGACCGACCTGCTCCGCTGTGAACTCAAACATAGCCAGTTGATCGTGTCGTCGCACGAGGACGATATCTCGGCGTACATGCGCTACCGCTTCAACCGGGCCGGTCTGACGACGAGCTCGCTCAACATGCAACGCTTGGCCAAGCAAGCGTCCTAATGGTCACCGCGTAGCAATTCAGCGACAGGAGTAACCAGAGCGAGTCATCGATACTGACGCCTTCGAGGTCGGGGTGCATGGAGCGCCCCGGATACGTCAATGCTTCGACATTACCAGGCAAGATCAATAATGGCTGCGCGAAGCCTTCGATATCCAATGCCTATTGTCCGCAGCCGGCACAACGATCATTTTGTCGCTAGCCTACGACTGAGCGGCTGCAGATAAATTATCGATAGAGGCTTTGTTTAAGCCTAGTTCATAAGGCTGGGATAAGAGTTGCTCAAGCCCTATGCCCTCTTGTGGCAGACAGTCGCCCTCCTTCCACACATCGTGGACTTCCTGAGCGAGTTCAGGTATCCACGAAGTAACCGATTTGTTTTCACCTGCGTAAAGGATGGGCAGTGGCCTGTGGCGACCAATAGTCAGCAGCTTTCGGTAGAGCCAGATCGCCGGGTACAGCTGGGTCTTATGCTTAGAGTTGTATCGCAGCGGTATTGAAACACCCTCGGGGTCCAGATCTCCGAAGTATTCCGCTCCATCACCGTCAACCTCCCTGATGACTTCATCCAGCGCTGTACCCGTCGACGTAATGGCGCTGCCCGCGCCATATACGACGGCCGCGTAGCGATGTGCGGTGTCGTTCCATTCGCCAAGGCTGAAGAACGTGTGATGGTTTTCCACGACCAGCACCGGCCGCCCTGGTTTGCCAGGCTGCTGTCGGTAAGGCAAGGGAAGGTCCACCTTTCTGGCACCAATCGCTGACAGAGCAAGCCTGCCGCCAAAAAGTGCATTGGATCGCACCCTGCCATCGAGGTATTTCTCATCCCCGAACATCTCAAGCGATCGCTCACGCAACGGCACCATCATAAAGCGCCCCTTGCGGCGGATGAGCCATTCGTTGATGACCTTGGCCGTCACCTTTTCGCTTTCCGTCAATTGCATCCAAAACCCCAGTTCCGGCATCCAGGAAACGGTTGTCCAGTCTGGTTTCAACACCGAGATCGTTTCAACAATCACGGTGATAAACATGGGCATGGCCGGATTGCCAATACGCTCGAAACTGCGGGGAGAAGGAAGTCTCAGGATTCCTTGCTCATCGCCAGCCCTCAGGGCCTCCATGAGTAACCTATCCCGATTGGGATGCTGTTGGAGCTCTGGATGGTGTTCTATCCAGAGGCTCCTTAACTTCAGCAGCTCTATGCGCTTTTTACGGCTGCCGCGCAACGCTTCAAAAAAAGCAATGTTCATCAATTTGTACCTGCTCTTTGCACCGCAGTATTGAAGGTTGCAGTTGCCATTTGAATGTGAGATCGCCCACTTTTCACGCCCTCCTTGCGCAGACGGATCACTCGCTGAAAGCCGGCAAGGATGTTCACATCCTTCATGGCTGTGAAGAAAATCAACTGCACACCAATGGCCTCGGCCAGCATGATCTGGACATCAATCAACGCCCGGGTCTGTACCTTGGCAAACGGGTTATCAAGAATAAGGGGACACCCGCCACCGCGCTTAGTGACGGCCTGATGGGTACGCCGCAGTTGGCTCATCATCAGGTACATGAACATGGCGATGACCACCCCTTGGCCGCCGGACTTTTTCAGCCGCCCGGCATCCTGGTACTGGTGATCGGCATTCTGCTCCATTTGCAATAATTGCAAGCCGAACGCGCGTTGTGGGGAAAGGTTGATCATGCCGGCCGCGATAAGGTCCGCACCATGTTCAGGAATGACCTTAGTCTCGATCAACGTGTTCAAGTAATGCCGAATAGAAGCCTTCCCGGCTTCCGTCGAAACACCTGTAATCGGGTGACGCATCTTCATGATGACTTTGCCACCGACATAGGGGGCGCCTTTTGGCACCATGACCTCGCAAGCTTTCTTCAGGACACTCATGCCCTCTTCTACCAACTGATGCACTTCGCCCACGCAATTCTCAAAGTCGGGCAGCATGCCGTCCAACTCAGACTGAGAGGCATCCGTACGCTCAACGATCAGCATCATCAGTCGCTCAAAATCGCTGCAGGTGGTTTCAAATGAGTTGCTCGACAGCTCGTGGGCAAGGCCCGGATCAACGTCCTGCACGGCCTTTGACTTCACCACATCTGTAAGTCCATCGAAGTGCGACTGAGCCAATTTTCGAGCTTCTTCCAGACCGACACTTTGCTGCTTATAGCGGTCGAGCACCTCCATCACTTGCGCTTCGCCATCACCTTCAAGCTCAATAAACTCAGGAGCGGCAGCCTCATGAGGAACCGCAGAAATGAGCATTTTCTTATGCTTGTTCAGCACCTCGACGTTCTTCTTTCCTTGAGCACGCCTCTGCGATGCTTTCTCGGCTTCGCTCTGATCGGAAACCAGATTTTTCTCAAGCTGATCCGTATTTCCCTGGACCACCACGATGTGTTCTGCAAGCTCATCATCACTGAGTGATAAGACATCATCAGAAGGTTGAGGGGGATCGACCTTGGCGAAGAAGGCCTTTTTGTCGCTGCTAGCCACCGCATGTGCGTTCGATGATGATAAAAAAACCTGTTCGTACAAACCGACCTGCGTTATCTGGGCCGTACATTCATTCGCGAGATCGAGACTGAGTAGGTTGACCACGGCTTCTTCGCGCAGATCGGAAAATTCAGACCTGTATTCTTCGCGAAACGTGGCTTCCGTTTTACGCAATTGCTCAAGGGTTACCTTACGAACTCCCAATCGCTGAGATTCCTCAGTATCAAATACGACTTTGTCGGAGTCGTAGGTCTTGATCAGTGTTTGCAGATCGAAACCAGACTCAAGAGCTGTTCGATAATCGAGACTGGGATCGAAAATCTCGGTGAGGTCTTTGCGATTCAGCAACTGCTGGGCGCGACCCACAAGATCGAACTGCAATTGTTTCGAGTGGGTGATGATATCCGCTTTCGAATCGATCAGTCGCTCAAGGCCTTCACTTTCTGTTTCCGCCTTTTCCCGAGACGCTTGCACCGTTGCCAACTGCTGCTTCCATTGCGCAAGCGGTTGTTCATACTGGTGCGAATAACGCTCCAGACGCTGGATCTTACTGGTCTGATTGGCGATTTCACTTGGAATCGGATCTATCTCCTTTTCAAATCCCTTCGCACGCTCTAGCACTTCACTGGCTTCTTCCAGGCACCCTGCCTGCAGACTCGCGAACGCCTGTTCTTCCTCATAGTGAGTGTGAATTTTTTGCTCAAGCTCAGCGATTCGCGCAGCACCGAAGCGCCCCTGATAATCTTTGAGTTTGTTGGCTGCATCACGAGCGTCGTTGCGGCGCTGAATGTGTGCGTCGCGCGTGCCTGAGATTTCAGCGATTCGCTGTTCAAAATCGAGCAGCGCGGCGGCCGCGGCCTCTAGGTTATAGGCAGAGTCGTCTTCTGCCGGTATCACAACCCGGTCGAATGCAACGACGGTCGCATCCAGGGTGGCAAGCGCGACAGTCACCGGGGTATTCAGGGATAAGTCAGCACCCGCAACAATCTTGCATGACGTCTCCCACTCTTCGGAGGCCACGCAGACGCCGAGAAACCGGGCTGGGTCGGAGGCGACCAGTCGACGAGCCTCTTCAGCATCGGGGACAACCTTGGCAATGTAGGAATTGGTTGCTCGCGCAGAATGAATGCCGGCGGACCGAAGTAGCCTGACAACTTGATCGACGTCATCACTCTGGCCCGTAAGTTCGGATTCTTCGATGGACTGCCTGGCGCGCTCCAGGTTGGCAAGGCGAATGTCCCGCTCCAGCACTTCACGGTCCATGGATTGGATAAATTCGTTAACGGTGCCCAGCAGTGTCAGAGAGTCAGGGTCACACAGCTCAGCTTCGACCACCGAACACAGCAACCGATTTTGCTGAAGATCTTCTTGAAGGGTTCTGGCATCACCGACTTCTCTGCTCAGATTTTCCTGAATGTGCGCTTCCGCTTGGGCACGCGATCCGTGCTGCGTCGCCTGATCACGAAGACGGTCAACGTGTTGTAGATAGTCCGCTCGTTCAGTGCGCAACGTGTCGAGGCGACTTTGCGCTTGGGCAATGGCTACCGTGATTCTTTCGATCGCAGCAGCGGCGTCATGATCGAACGCGTCAAGTACCCCGTCGTCCAGCAAACTGGTGCGTTGAATCTCAGCATTATCGATGTCGGCCCCGACTTTTGCCTCCTCTTGCTGAAGCGTCCTGATGGATAAGCTCAACGTTTTAATTTGGGCCTTGGCTTGAGCCACTGCCTCAGCAGCCTCCAGCTCAAAATTTTTCTGCGCTATGTGTTTGTCGTCATTCTGCTTGAGCAGAATATCGATAGCGCCACGAAGCAGCGCCCCCTGTCTTTCGAGCGCTTCCTTGATCGGGCGCAAGCCCTCAACTTCTTCTGCCAGCGACTGCTCTTCAATGAGAACTTGCTCATGAGCGCTGGTGATCTTCTTGTACGAAATGGCACCCTTGAGATGCCTCAGACGCAATTGAGCCGCGTCCCTGCCAACCTTAGCCGCTTCAAACGCCGCTGCTGTGCGATTCACACTGCGCGTGTGCTGCAAAGCATGCATGGAAAACGTGAACGCTCGCTGATGTGCCAATAGCTCCTGGTTTTCCAAAATGCGTGAGTTGAGGTTATCGATCAGGTCACCAAAATTAGTGACCTGCTTTTCTTCACTTAAACGAGCCAGCTCCATGACAGCGGCCAGTCCCGACGCACGGCGTAACAACCCGATGCGCGTTTCAAGTGCAAGCTCAAACGCTTTAGAAGATTCACCCAGGGGCTTCATGGACGACAGGATTCTGGCCAACTGAACAAGCCGCGCTTCAAGGCGAGGTTTATTCTGGTATTTATCAGCCACATTCACCACGGTGTTGCGTACCGTTTGAGCGCGCTCAGGGTCCATCGTCAGCGCCATGAGCTTACGAACCAGATCCTCTTCATCCTTGAAGGTCAGGAAGCCGCTTTCCAGGCCACCTTCTTGCCCATTGAATTGTCGTTGCATAACCAGAAGATCGAGATCCAACAACCGTGTGGTGGCAAGATGCGTGATCCAATCGTGCTGATTGCGAGTGTGATAAAAGTCTTCAGGACACTTCCTGTACATTTGGGTTAGCCATTGATTGAGCTCTCCCATCGTGCTCACCCCAGGCATGCCAAGCGTGTTAATGCCGGGTGCTGGGATATCTTCAAAAGTTATGCCGTGCTGGGATTCGAAAGCAAAAAACACCCGATCAACGTCATTACCGCGTTCAATGACATCTCGCGTCGCAACGGCTTGGGCAATGACCAACTTGTAGTCCTTGCCCCCAGGCAGCCGTGATGGCATCGACCATTCGATGATGATGAAAGATGGCTTTCCGTCTTTAGCGAAATAGTCATTGAACTGGTGGTTGGGGTTCTGCATGTGCTGAATGAACAGATCCCGGCGCGGCTCGAAGATGCTGAACACATACGAAAGCAACGAGGTTTTGCCACCGGTGTTTTCAAGGTTGACAATTGCGTTGACCGCCTCGTGCGTATCCGGCGCAGTGAAGTCGAGCAAGGTCTGGTCGTACCAGGCAGTGGCAGTACCGTAGCGACAAACATGCATTTGGGTAATTTTTTGCATAAAATCCTCAGGCCGTTGCGCCGGAACGCACATAGTCAAATAGTCGCGGTAGCGTCCGTTCACGTAGCTGAATGCGCAGTCGATGGGTGGCGGTGTATTCAACCGCTTCGCCCTCATCCTGGGCCCCCACGTTATTCACCAGCCCGTACTCAATCAGGTAGTTCAGTGCCATGCGCACCAAACCTTCAATCGAGTTTGGCGACGCGCGATCAGCTTGGGGGATCGAAGTAGGCAGGCTGTGAATGTAGCTCCAGCCTGGTCGCAGCTCCTCTCGGGAATAATTATCGGAATCTTCGAGTGCATTCATGCGCCCGGATAAGCCAGTCAAGGTGTCCCTGAACATGGCCAACGTCGCCGGCATTGGAAACCGGCTGTCATCTTCAATCAAAGCGGTCGTTGGATAAAACACCGCGCAGATGGCCAGGAAGCTCAGCGCCAGCGCGACACGCTGGTCTTCAGATAAGTTTTTGCGTAGATCACCAAGTCGAATCGAGAAGCGACTTTCCTTGCGCGCCGGGGCGATGATCAAGCCACGCTCGCTGACATCGAGCACCATCAGTTCCATCCCTTCAGCAATTTGCGCAAGGACCTGCTGCAGTTCTGGGCTAGCACGGTACCGAGCCAATAGCTCGCGATACTCCGCGTCATTGGCCGGGGTCGCACTTAGATTAAGTGCCCGATAAATCAGACGTGCTGCGGCGCTGTTCTGGTTATCCAAATGAACCTCCTAAACCTTTGTCTTGACGTCGAATCTGAGGTTGTCGCCTCGGACCACCCAGGTTTCGTATTCACCATCGAGCATCGCATGGTGGTTTTCAAATTCTGATTCGCTGTCGGGGAAGCTGCGGTAAAGGCAGAACGCAATGCACTGCTGCTCAATCGCACTGAAGCCTTCGTTCGCTCCCGCATCAATCAGTTCATCAATCCGCCAAGAACGGTTTTCTTCAAATTTTGCGGATAGCCATTGAGAAATTTTGACAACCAATTGATCTGGAAAAGGATCCGGCCAGACCTGGAACGGCTCGATCTCGTCGTCATCCTCGTCGTCATCTGCGTCCTTGGTTAACTGACGTCGCTCCAGCAGGATGCTAAGCAGGTTCGATAAATCAGGTGTTTTGGGAAACACTGCCGGGAACAAACTGACAATTAGCTCCTCGGCCGCCACAGCCAACTGCGCGCCTGGGCGGATCATTGCTTGCGGGAGAAGATGTGTCTCAAGATCAGGAATGCCGGAAGATTTTCGGGCACGGAACGCGGCTGTCTGAGCGTCGATGAAACGCCCTTCGGCGCTGCTAACCTCCAGCTGCAGCCGAGCTCTTACGTTGCCAGCCTTCGACAACAAGTCATGCAGGCTTGAAAGCTCTTGCTTGCTCTTGATGTTTTCTACTTCACCAATCTTGTTGCGAATCGCCATGAGCAGCCGCCCCTCTTCCTCCTGGCGAGCTTTAACGTGCTGGCGGGAGTCGTCTAATCGAGGTTTGATATCCGTACTCCATCTCACCGTTCCCGGTGCGCGAATCGCCTGAGTAATATGTCCCTGAATGTGTTGCCGATGCTCAATGGAAAGCACCATGGCGCGCCTGGCGAACTCCGCGGCCTGCTCAAAGCGCCCTCTCTCGATCAGGATATGCAGCATCTTTTCCATTAGGATCTGCTGATCTTCAACGTCCACATTCAGCATGCCGATCAGAAGCAGATAACCCTCTGGTGAGGGGCGATACCGATAAACGTCATCAAGATCCGGCTCAAGATTCACCAGGCGAAAGCGGTATATGAGGGTTTGTAGAGTGGGGGCGTGAAAGTAGGTGAATTCGAATTCTTTGTAGTTCTCGGCTTTATTACTCAGGCAGCCAATCACGACATCGGCTGCCTTTGCACACGCTGAGCCGGTTTTTTCTGGCCGGATCCGACTGATCAGTGAACTCACATAGGTGTGCACATCCGCCATGCTGTACCCCGCGCCAACTGCGGATCCCTCCATCATGAAATTGAGGGTGGCCATGCACAGGTAGTGGGTGTCCAGGCCATCAAATAGCGGCTCTCCAGCCTCGTCTTGATGGAAGTTACGAGTCGAATGGAGCTGGTTCATTGGTTCCAGCAACCGCTGATTTCGCAACTGAGGCGATAAGTCGATCAACTCGCTCTTGGGCTCGCCCAGCGAATCGGATGCATCGGGCAACTGTTCGTTTGGCATAGGGCTTTCATCTGCTCAGTAGTGAGGCCAACGCCACTCTTAAATGGTCATCAATTTGATAACCTTGCATGAAGTCTATTGATGATGGTGTAGTATGGCAATCCCCTTCACCACAAAAAGTTCGACCATGCTTGAGAACCTCAGTCAGCCACAACGAGACCGCCTCGCCTTCATAGATCTCAGATTGCGCATGCTGGGTGAACTCAAGCGTCAGCACTTGATCGAGCGCTTTGACATTCAGGAAGCGGCGGCCAGTCGTGACATCGCGCTGTACAAAACGCTCAGTAAACACAACCTGGTGTATGACGCGAGTTCGCGCCTCTACAAAGCCAGTGAATCCTTCAAGAGCCTGTTTGACCCCACGGCGGAACACGCGCTGATCTGGATCACCAAGGGGCTCGGTGATGGGGAACCCAGAGACGCCAAGCCTGGGATTACGGTCGATTTTCCAGATCAGCTGACGTGGCCGAAGCTCGATATCCTGGGCCACGTCACCCAGGCGATTCACCAGAAATGCCCCCTGCAGATTGATTACGAGTCGCTGAACGGATCCAGCCAGCGCGTCATCGTGCCTTTTTCTCTGGTCGACAATGGACTTCGCTGGCACGTCCGTGGGTTTGACAGAAAGTCGGACGAGTTCCGAGATTTCGTCATCACCCGGATCCGCAAGGCAAGCCCTCTTCTCGATGATGCCGTTGCTGTTCACGAGACGAGCGATCAAGACATTCAGTGGACAAGGATCGTTGAGCTGACACTTATCCCTCACCCTGATCAACCGCGACCGGAAGTCACGCTCATGGATTACGCAATGGTTGATGGCATGCTGTCACTTAAACTTCGGGCGGCTACGGCGGGCTACATCCTACGTAAGTGGAGCGTGGACTGTTCACCAGATCACAGTCTAAGGGGGCCAGAATATAGGTTGTGGTTGTCCGATCCCTTGGCAATGTACGGTGTCAAGAACGCGATCCTTGCTCCTGGTTATGTCGCACCTGACGCGCGCGAATTTTGAATTGGATGGTAGGTGGCTCTGGCGATGGTCTTCTCGTTTGGGTGCTCAATCGGTAGATTTGACCTCGAGCTAATCACCTTATCGCTCTGCAGGTAAAAGCCATTGACGATGATCATTCAGCTACCAGTGTTCTAATCACGGCTATTCCGTTAGCTACCGTTGATGTGTTAGATCAAAACAAAGGCAAGTTCCTATTCCACCGCATCGACACTAAGGCACTAGACGCCCCTGATGTAATCGCAGAGCCAAGGCCGGCGTCGGCATAAGCGGTACCTGGGCACGCGGGCGCTCGCATTCGACCGCCCGCGTGCTGCGCCTCGCTATCCGACAAGTGTCGAAACCGAACCGGTCACTTTGCATTAGCAGGGCCAAACAAGAATTGGGCTGCGCATAACCTGCTTTGGTTTCCAGTTCACCGAGGGAGAACCTCTGAGCGTGCCACTTCCCTCCCCCCCCAGCTAACCCCAGTTCGGGCGTAAACTCAAAGCCACCCAGAGCCATACCGGATTTCGTCAGGAATCGCCATTCGTGATCGCTCATGTAAGGCGTCTGAGTGGGGGCAAAATTGGGGGCATATTAAGATTTTTTCAAACTGAAACTACCGTGCTAGAGCCAAGTCAAAATGTTTTTTGGGGATCCGGATAGTCTTTAGGTTTCGTTGGGAGGCTGTGGTGATGGCGCCATTGCCTTGCACAATCCTTAGGGCATCCCTCTGCTATCACTCGGCACGGGATCGTCTCGCTTGCTGGTAGCGGGCCTTCAACGCCAGGTAGCACAGGCAGCCTCCATAGCATTGGTAGATGAGGTGGAGCATGGCCTGGAACCTCATCGTTTGATTCGTTTCATGGACTCCTTGGGCACCAAGGACACACTGGAAACCCTCCAGGTTTTCCTGACCACCCACTCGCCTGTTGCCCTACGAGAACTGTCAGACGCCAACGGAAGGTGATTGTGCATTCTGCAGTGGTACAATTCTGCAGAAATACTAAAATGCGACTGATTTTTTCATTTTTGTTTTTGAAGAACAGGGAGTTCTATGTCTTTTGATGCGTTTATGAAGGTTGATGGTGTTGAGGGCGAGTCTCTTGACGATGGGCACAAAGGTTGGGTCGAGTTGCTTTCCTACCACTACAACGCCATGCAGTCAATCAGTCAGACAGCCAGCTCGAATGGGGGAGCTACTGCTGGAGGGGTTTCCCTTGGCGATTTCCAGATCAGCAAATATGTGGATAGAGCCACCCCGAAGCTATTTGAGCTTTGCTGTAGGGGTTCGCATATCAAAAATGTGACCATTCGAATCCATCGTGCGGGAACTGAAAAGTTCAAGTATCTAGACATCGTACTTGAAGAAGTTCTGATCTCATTAGTAAGTGGTCAAGGTGCCGACCAGTCAGGCTTCCCCATAGAAGTAGTAAACCTGAATTACGGCCGCATTAAATTTGAATACTCACAACAACGTCGCGCCGATGGTGGTAGTGCCGGTATCGTTTCTGGTGGCTGGGACAGGACTGCGAATAAGCCATTTGCGTAAGCAACTGGATTGAGCACCAACAAATAAAACTGAAAAATTAATCTCAAGGGTAGATGTATGACTAACCGCACATACATCACCTGGCGGGAGTGAAGAATGAAACCAACAGACGAAAACAGCACAAACTATTTGATGGTCAGTGCCGCCGCTAAAAAGCTAGGGGAGCAAGCCTGTACATTAGGGATTAAGCATATTAAAAACGGCACACTGCGCTTGCAGTTCAACCGTGAAGTCGCCTATTACGCTAAAAGTATTGTTAATGATGTCTCTGAAGGTAAAAAAAGTCCTGAGCAGGGCCTAAAAGAACTAAAAGATGAACAAAATAGCTTGTTTACTCAGTCATGGGAGGTTGCCAAAAAAGGAGTTGGCGCAGTCGCCGGAGCAATGCAATTCGTAGCGGGTGCGGGCATTTGCTATGGCTCTGTAGGTACGCTGTGCCTCGTTGCCGGTGTACCAATTATGGCTCATGGTGCGAATAACGTTTATGAAAACGGGCGCAACCTTTGGGAGGGGCGCAGTGACACAGAAGGCCCAGTAAGAAAGGGGTACCAAGCAGCAGCGAAAGCAGTTGGTTACGGAGCACACGAAGGAAATATGGCCTACGGGTCAGCCGACCTTGCGATGTCTGTATATGGTGTCACTAAGCTGGTTCTAAAACCAGACTCTTGGCGCCTATTTAGATACATTAGAACTGATTATGTTCGTGCATATAGAAACACCTCAATACCTGTATTGGTCATAGATAGGGCCGCCGACGCTATCACCGTAGACGGAATGCAAAAACAGTGAACCGACAAAAAGCTGGACGATTTTTTTCAAACGCAAGAGTTTATTTATTTGCGATTGCGTGCGCGGCTTTTCATTCAGTATGGATATTGCTTCTACTTAGTTATTTTTTTGATCTTAGCGTCTTTGCGGCTAGATTTGTAGCAACACTACTTTTTAGTATAATTTCTTTTTTTTGCATTAAATTATTCCATGGAAAAATAAAGAGAATTTGATTTATATAGTCTGCAATATACAGTTTTTCTTAATTAATCAGAGACTCAATAATGAGTCGATCAGTATACCGATTACGTACGCCCGCCCACGTCCAATACTAAAGCTCAAACCCCCTCCCGCCGCCGATCCTCCCTCGGGCATTTCGCAAACCGCGCTCGATAGCTGCGGGTGAAATACGACGGCGATTCGAACCCGCAGGCGATGCTTACTTCCAGCACACTCAGACCGCTTTGCCGCAGCAGTTGCCGGGCTTTCTCCAGGCGCAGGCCCAGATAGAAGTTGCTCGGCGTGTCGTTCAGGTGCAGGCGAAACAAGCGTTCCAGCTGGCGCCGGGTGACGTTGATCGCTTCGGCAAGGGCCAGCGTGCTGAGGGGGCGTTCGGTTTGCTGTTCCATCTCTCCGATCACGTGCACCAACTTCTTGTTGGCGATGCCATAGCGCGTAGCGATCTGCATGCGTTGGTGGTCCTTGCGCGTGCGGATGCGGCCCAGTACGAATTGTTCGGACACCTGAATCGCCAACTCGGGGCCGTGCGCCTGTGCGATCAGGTCGAGCATCAGGTCGATGGACGCTGTGCCCCCTGCGCAGGTGATGCGGCGGCGGTCGATCTCGAACAGTTCCTGGGTCACGGTGAGCTGTGGGTAGGACTCCTTGAACGCTTCAATGGCTTCCCAATGCAGGGTCAGGCGATGGGCATCGAGCAAGCCGGTTTCAGCGAGCACGCAGGCGCCAGTGTCGATGGCGCCCAGGGTCACGCCTTCATGATCAAGGCGACGCAGCCATTGCTGCAGGGCCGGCGTGGCGAACTGCAGCGGTTCAAAGCCAGCCACTACCAGCAGGGTCGCGCCTTTTTTCAGCGACTCAAGCGCCGCGTCGGCGTTGACCGACATGCCGTTGCTCGCCTGTACCGCGCCGCCATCGGCGCTCAGGACGTGCCAGCGGTACAGCTCGCCACCAAAGCGGTTGGCCACCCGCAAGGGCTCCAGCGCGGAGATAAAGCCGATGGCCGAGAACCCCGGCATCAGCAAAAAATAGAAATCCTGGGCCATGGTAACGCTCTCGTCGGACCTGCAGCGTGGCACGTTGATACTCCCGTTCATGGTCGCATTCAAGGGGCAGGTCGCCGCAGTGCAAAAGCGGGTCGCTGCAGTGCGCTTGGCCGCCCTCCAGGCAGGGTAATTTGTTTCCACGGTGCACAAAGACGCCGACACCCCACAATAACGATCTGCCGAGGGCCCCACCATGAACCGACTGATTAGTTGCAGCGTGCTTGCACTCAGCGCCAGCGCGCTCTTGAGCAGCAATGTAATGGCGGCTGATGCCGCTTCATGCCAGAACGTGCGCATGGGTGTGGTGAACTGGACCGACGTGATCGCAACCAGCGCCATGACCCAAGTGTTGCTCGACGGCCTGGGTTACAAGACCAAACAGACCAGCGCTTCCCAGCAGATCATTTTCGCCGGCATCCGCGACCAGCGCCTGGATCTCTTTCTGGGCTACTGGAACCCGCTGATGACCCAGACCATCACGCCGTTTGTCGAGGCCCGGAAGGTCAAAGTGCTTGACAAACCGAGCCTGGAAGACGCTCGCGCCACCCTCGCCGTGCCGACTTACCTGGCGGACAAGGGCCTGAAGTCCTTTGCCGATATCGCCAGGTTCGAGAAGGAACTGGGCGGCAAAATCTACGGCATCGAGCCTGGTTCAGGCGCCAATACCCAGATCAAGGCGATGATCGCCAAAAACCAGTTCGGACTGGGCAAATTCCAGTTGGTGGAGTCCAGCGAAGCCGGCATGCTCGCCGCCGTGGACCGTGCCGTACGCCGCAAGGAAGCCGTGGTGTTTTTCGGCTGGACGCCGCACCCGATGAACGTCAACGTGGCGATGACTTACCTCAACGGCAGCGACGACGCCCTGGGCCCGAACGAGGGCATGGCCACTGTGTGGACGGTCACTTCGCCGACTTATGCCGAACAGTGCCCCAACGTGCACAAATTGCTGACTAACCTGACATTCACCGCCGCCGACGAGAGCCGGATGATGCAGCCGTTACTGGATCACAAGGATGCTCTCGAGTCCGCCAGACAATGGCTCAAAGACCATCCGCAAGACCAGGCGCGCTGGCTTGAAGGCGTCACCACCTTCGACGGCAAACCGGCTGCGGCAAACCTTCAATTGAGCAGCCAATAACCTGATTTTGAACGGCCGTTTCGCGATCATCCAGGGTCGCGAACGGCGTCCTCACGCCTGTAAGGAGCCACCCATGAACCACGACGTCATCATCACCTGCGCACTCACCGGTGCTGGCGACACGACCGCCCGAAGCCCTCACGTACCGGTCACGCCCAAGCAAATCGCGGCCGCCGCGGTTGAGGCCGCCAAAGCCGGTGCCACCGTGGTGCACTGTCATGTGCGCGACCCGCACACCGGTAAGTTCAGCCGCGACGTGGCGCTGTACCGCGAAGTGATGGAGCGTATTCGGGAGGCCGACATTGACATCATCGTCAACCTCACCGCTGGCATGGGTGGCGATCTGGAGATTGGCGGCGGTGAACGCCCGATGGAGTTTGGTCCCAATACCGACATGGTCGGCCCGCTGGCACGTCTGGCCCATGTCGAGGATCTGCTGCCGGAAATCTGCACCCTCGACTGCGGCACCCTGAACTTTGGCGACGGCGACACTATTTATGTGTCCACCCCGTCGCAACTGCGTGCCGGCGCCAGACGTATCCATGCGCTGGGCGTAAAGGCCGAGCTGGAAATTTTCGACACCGGCCACCTGTGGTTCGCCAAACAGATGATCAAGGAAGGACTGCTCGATAACCCGCTGTTCCAGCTGTGCCTGGGTATTCCATGGGGCGCACCCGCCGACACCACCACCATGAAAGCCATGGTCGATAACCTGCCCGCCGACGCGGTTTGGGCGGGCTTTGGCATTGGCCGCATGCAGATGCCGATGGCTGCGCAAGCGGTGTTGCTGGGCGGCAACGTCCGTGTCGGTCTGGAGGACAACCTGTGGCTGGACAAGGGCGTGCTCGCCACCAACGGTCAATTGGTGGAACGCGCCAGTGAAATTCTCAGCCGCCTGGGCGCACGAGTCATGACCCCGGCAGAAGGCCGCATCAAGATGGGCCTTACCAAGCGTGCCTAAAGCCTCCGAGACATAAAACCCCGTGATTGAATCACCGCACTCTTCAGGAGCGTCGCCATGAGCTTTATCACCGAAATCAAAACCTTCGCCGCTCTCGGCAGCGGCGTCATCGGCAGTGGCTGGGTATCCCGCGCCCTCGCCCATGGACTGGATGTGGTCGCCTGGGACCCCGCGCCCGGCGCCGAAGCAGCGCTGCGTAACCGTGTTGCCAATTGCTGGGGTGCGCTGGAACGACAGGGTCTTGTACCCGGTGCATCCCAGAACCGCCTGCGCTTCGTGGCCACCATCGAGGAATGTGTCAGCGACGCCGACTTCATTCAGGAAAGCGCCCCGGAACGCCTGGAACTGAAACTGGATCTGCACAGCAGAATCAGCGCGGCGGCCAGGCCGAATGTGTTAATTGGTTCAAGTACGTCCGGCCTGTTGCCAAGTGACTTCTACGAAGGCTCCGCGCACCCGGAACGCTGCGTAGTCGGTCACCCGTTCAATCCGGTGTACCTGCTGCCGTTAGTGGAAGTGGTGGGCGGCAAAAATACCGCTCCGGCGGCCATACAAGCGGCAATCAAGGTCTATGAATCACTCGGTATGCGCCCGCTGCATGTGCGCAAGGAAGTCCCCGGCTTTATCGCTGACCGCTTGCTCGAAGCGCTATGGCGCGAGGCGCTGCACCTGGTCAATGACGGCGTGGCGACCACCGGTGAAATCGATGATGCGGTTCGCTTCGGCGCCGGACTGCGCTGGTCGTTCATGGGCACCTTTCTCACCTACACATTGGCGGGTGGCGATGCAGGCATGCGCCACTTCATGACTCAGTTCGGCCCGGCGTTGCAGTTGCCGTGGACCTACCTGCCGGCCCCGGAACTGACCGAAAAACTGATCGACGATGTGGTCGACGGCACCACTGACCAGTTGGGTAAACACAGTATTTCGGCATTGGAGCGCTACCGTGACGATTGCTTGCTCGCCGTGCTGGAGGCGGTAAAGACTACCAAGGCCAGGCATGGCATGAGCTTCGCGGAATGAACCTACGGTAGCTGGCTTGCCTCCGGTGGGTGGCTGTGAGTCTTCCATCACCCTGCAAAGCACGCCAGTTACCTCATTTGATCAGTACTGACCCGGAATCCCCCGACATGCCTGCACTGACCACCTACACCACCCGAGTCCAACCCGACTGGGTCGACTACAACGGCCACCTTCGTGACGCGTTCTACCTGCTGATCTTCAGCTACGCCACTGACGGGCTGATGGACGCCCTGGGACTGGATAGCGATAACCGCGAAGCCAGCGGCCACTCGCTGTTCACCCTGGAACTGCACCTCAACTACCTGCACGAAGTGAAACTCGGCGCCGAGGTCGAGGTGCATACCCAACTGATCGCCCACGACGCCAAGCGCGTGCATCTCTATCACAGCCTGCATTTGGCAGGTGATGACATGGATCTGGCTGGCAATGAGCAAATGCTGTTGCACGTCGACCTGAGCGGCCCGCATGCAACGATGTTTACCGAGGCAACGAAGGAAAGACTTGACGCTATAAGCGCCGGGCAGTCCGATCTGCCGAGGCCCAAACTCCTCGGCCGAGTGATCGGGTTGCACACAGGAAAATAATCGAAAAGCCCCCTACTGCCAAAGTTTTGGCCCGCATCGGACTGCCTTGAATGGCACTGGAGAGCGTGTGACCGCGAGGTGACTTGTCGAACTGCGAGCATCATTCGCGTAACCCGTTAAACATTGGTGCCTCGCATATCAATTCGCACAAAAACAGCTTGCATTCCGATCCAACATGCAACTATAAAATGTACATGACTAGACAGGTTCGATTCGACAAGAAAACCCAGGTGATCAATGAGCTGATCCGCCGTATCGAAAGCGGTCAGATGAGCTCCGGTGCCCTGCTTCCGGGGGAAAATCTCCTGGCCCAGGAATTCAACGTCAGCCGCGGCACGCTGCGCGAAGCGCTGTCCGAGCTCAAGCGGCGTAACTTCATTGCCACGCAGACCGGCGTGGGTTCGATCGTCACCTACGACGGTTTCAGTCTGGACCAGCGTGCCGGCTGGGCCCAGGCCCTGGCCGACACGGGTGCTGGCGTGCGCACCGAAATCCTGCGCCTGGTAGCGGTGCAACGCCCCGACATGGAGGTGCGTCTGGGCACTTCCAGCCTGGTGGCCCTGGACCGCCGACGTATCGCCGCCGATGGCAGTATCGTTTCTCTCGAGCGTGCACTGATCCCGGCGGTCGATGGCCTGGAAAACCTGCCGCAAAACGGTCTGCTGGAGCAGTCACTGACGGTGACCATGGCCGCCCACGGCTTCATTGGCGACAAGGGCGATCAGTGGATCGGCGCAGGGCCTTTGAACCGTGATGACGCCGTGCTGCTGGCACGCGAGCCCGGCACGGTGTTTCTCAAGGCCGTGCGCACGACCTTTGACCGCCGTGAACGTTTTATGGAGCACGTGGAGAGCCTGTTGGACCCCGTGCATTTTCGCCTTCATCTCGCCTTCGGATCGTCCACATGAGCGCAACATTCCTGCAAGACCGAGGCCTGGGCGCCTTTTATGGCCTGGCCCTGGGCGACGCCTTGGGCATGCCGACGCAGTCGCTGCCGCGCGCGTTGATCCTGCAACGCTATGGCCGTATCAGTACGCTGATTGGCGCCGATGCCGACCAGCCGATCGCACCGAACATGCCGGCCGGCGCTATCACCGATGACACCGAGCAGGCCATCCTGGTGGCACAGTTGCTGGTGGCCGGCGGCGGCAGCATCGACCCGACAGCCCTGGCCCACAGCCTGATCGAGTGGGAAGCCGCGATGAAAGCCAAGGGCTCGTACGACCTGCTGGGGCCATCGACCAAGCGCGCGATTGAAATGATCCTTGACGGCCACAGCCCTGAAGAGGCAGGCCGCTTCGGCACCACCAATGGCGCGGCAATGCGTATCACCCCGGTAGGCATCGCGGGCGACGTGAGCAACCGCGAGGCCTTCATGGCGCTGGTGGTGCAAGCCTGTCAGGTGACCCATAACACCACGCTGGGCATCTCCAGCGCGGCGGCGGTCGCGGCCGTGGTGTCCGCCGGGATCAATGGCGCGCCCTTGGCCGAAGCCCTGGAGATAGGTACTGAGGTGGCCCTGAGTGCCGAACGCCATGGCCATTGGGTTGCGGGTGGGCGTATCGCCGCGCGCATTCAATGGGCCAAGGCATTGTGCGCCGACTGCACAGACGAACAACTGGCCGACCGAGTGCACGATGTGATTGGCACCTCGGTCGCCTCACAGGAATCAGTGGTCGCTGCCTTCACCCTCGCCCACCGCGTGGCAAGCAGCCAGCTCAGTCCGTTCGATGCGGTGTGCATGGCAGCCAGCCTGGGCGGCGACACCGACACGATTGCCGCCATTCTCGGCGCCATGCTGGGTGCCTGTAACGGCATGCACGCCTGGCCGGCGGCGTTGATAGAGCAAATTGATGCGGTCAACGCGCTCCACCTCGCGCCTTTGGTCGAACAACTGCTGGCCCTGCGCACCGGTTGATGGACCGCACTGTGCTCGCCCACTGTGAACGAGATCACCCTCGCCCTCAGCCTTCCGAGCGGCGATCAGGCTGACCCGATTTCGGAAAAGCCAATTTGCACTGGATTGCACCTGCTGACGTACTGCCACAACCACAATAAAGGCAATAGGAGCAACGCAAATGACTACATCGTCCCCCTCTCAAGGTGCGGGTCAGCTGGAAACCCGCGGCATCGAGCCGGTTCCTGAAAACGAGTGCAACGGCCACCCGCTGCAACTGTTCTGGGTCTGGTTCGCCGCCAATATCAGCATCCTGGGCTTGCCGCTCGGTGCCACTTTGGTAGCGTTCCAGGGGCTGGCCATCTGGCAGGCAATTATCGTCGCCATCCTCGGTGCCGCCGGCTCGTTCGCCGTGGTGGGCGTGATCTCCATTGCCGGGCGCCGCGGGCGGGCCCCGAGCCTGACGCTGTCCCGGGCCATCTTCGGGGTACGAGGCAATATCGGGCCCACGCTGGTTTCGCTGATGTCGCGGCTGGGCTGGGAAACGGTCAACACCACCACTGCCGCGTTTGTCCTGCTGTCACTGTTCGCGATCCTTTTCGGCACCCCCGTGGAGGCGAAAAACTCGCCTGGCCTGACCCTGGTGTTCATCGCCTTGTTCGTGCTGCTGACTTTGACCGTCTCGGGCCTGGGCCATGCCACCTTGCTGGTCATCCAGAAATGGGCGACTTACCTGTTTGGCGCTCTGAACCTGGTGGTCGGTGGCTTTCTGCTCACCCACATCGACTGGAGCCTGGTCTTCGACGCGCCAGCAGCGCCGCTGAGTGCGATGATAATCGGTGTCGGCACCATGGCCGCAGGCACTGGTATCGGTTGGGCCAACGCGGGCGCCGACATGTCGCGCTATCAGCACGCCAGCGTCAAGGCCACTCGACTGGTGGCCTCGGCAGCGTTTGGCGCGGGGATCCCCCTGGTCCTGCTGATCACTCTTGGCGGCCTGTTGTCGGTGGGCAACGATCATCTGGCGTCAGCCACCGACCCGATCATTGCCATTCGCGAAATGTTGCCCACCTGGATGGCCGTGCCCTATCTGATCACTGCGTTCGGCGGCCTGCTGCTGTCCAACAACCTGTCGGTCTACTCGGCCGGCCTGACCACCTTGACCCTCGGCCTGAAGGTCAAGCGAGTGCACGCGGTCATCGTCGATATCATCGCGATCTTTGCCGGTTCGATCTATTTCATGCTGATCGCCGACAGCTTCTACGGCCCCTTCATTACGTTCATCTCGATGTTGGCGGTGCCCATTACCGCGTGGGTCGGCATCTTTGTCGTCGACCTGCTGCACCGCCACATCTACTCCCCAAAAGACCTGCTGGACCAGACCCCACGCAGCGCTTACTGGTATCGCGGCGGCGTCGAATGGCGCGCGCTGGGCTCGTGGGCATTGGCTATCGTGCTTGGCTTCAGCTTCACCACCGTGGCCACCACCCCGGAGCATGTGCTGTTCAAAGGCTTTCTCGCAGATTCCTGGCTGGGTCATAACGGCCTGGGCTGGATCGTGACCTTCATTGTCGCCGGCGGCCTGTATGCGCTGCTCGGCGGGGCGCGTGATCGCCGTGTCGTTACCAAAGAGGCTGCCCATGCCCGCTAAATTGCTCTACACCGGCCAGGTCGTGATTGACCTGGTCATGGCCATCGACCGCCTGCCGCCGTCGGGCGGAGACGTGTTGGCTACCAGCGCTACGTTCGAGGCCGGAGGCGGCTTCAATGTCATGGCCGCTGCCTGCCGCAATGGCTTGCGCACCGTTTACCTGGGTCGCCATGGCCAGGGCCGCTTCGGCGATATTGCTCGTCAGGCCATGCGCGACGAAGGTGTGGAGATTGCTACGATGCCTGTTCCCGGTGAGGACACCGGCCTGGCTGTTGCCCTGGTGGAAGCCTCGGCCGAGCGCTCGTTCATCTCCTATGTGGGCGCTGAAGGTGGTTTGTCTGCCGATGACCTGCATGGCGTGCAGGTCAGCGCCGAAGATTACGTATTTGTCAGCGGCTACAGCCTGGCCCACAAAAACAAGGTGACAGCCCTGCTCGCCTGGCTGGACGGATTGCCTGGCGGCACTGCCGTGGTATTCGACCCGGGCCCATTGGTGGATGCGCTTCATGGCGTCGAGATGCGCGCCGTACTTCCGCTGATCAGCGTATGGTCCAGCAACTGCGAAGAAGCCCTGCGCTTCACGCAAACCCGAACGCCAACCGACGCGCTCCACCGCCTGGCGTCCATTCTGCGCGAAGATGCGCTCATAGTGATTCGTGACGGCCCTGCAGGTTGCTGGATACACCATGCTGGACAGACGCGGCTCATACCCGGCTTTGCCGTCACGGCAATCGACACCAATGGAGCCGGCGACGCCCACGCCGGTGTGCTGCTGGCCGAGTTGGCCAGGGGCAGCAATGTCGACCGCGCAGCGCTGCGCGCCAATGCGGCAGCAGCGATTGCGGTCACCCGCCGGGGGCCGGCGACGGCGCCTGCCCGTGAGGAGGTAGATGCGCTGGTGGGGGCCGATTTTTAGGCTGGCTTGAGCCGCGCTGCACCGTGATGAAGGTAATGACAGGGCAACTTTGCGGATGCACAAAGTCTTGCACATGGCCCTGAGCACTGGCAGCGTCGTTTATGAGAATCGCCCGTGCCGACCGCCGTCGGCCTGACTGTGGTGTAACCGGGCTACGTTCTGATCAATGCGGCTTTGGATCATGCGCAGGGTGTCTCGAGTAATAACCTGCGGGCACAGGTTCTCGGCGATGGCTGTAAACCGGCTCGCGACGTCACACATGCCGTCAATCACTCCAGTTGCAGCGTCCGGGGACATCTCGGCTTCCTCGGCAAGCCGAAGCATTTGCGCACGGGAAATCTCCAGCGCCTCTCCCATCACGTCCATCTGATGGTATCCGCTTGGCCCCTCGCAGAAGGTTACGTCGTAAGCCGGCGACAGTTTCCACTGACCGTCCTGCGCCATGATGTAGGCGAAGTTCTTGGGATGATCGTCTCGGTTGTTGAACGCAACGTTAAAAACGGCACGTTCGAACGCGCGTGCCATCTCTCGCACATCGTTGGTACACATTTGTGTTGCCCGCAAAAAGTTGACGTAGTCCAACACACCCGGAGACTGGTAATTTGCCCCCGTAAAGGCGGCCAGGCTTTGCATGGGTATCCGTAGACCATCGCGACGGTCAAATCGCTTACTGGCAAACGCTGCCAGGCCATCAGGCAGATTGAAGTGCTGGGTGTCAGGGGTCTCGATACCGCATATGCGCAGGCACTCGGCGTAGACCATTTCGATGGCGCACACTTCTGCGTGTTCTTCTTTGGCCGGAAACTTGATCAACCATGCTTCAAAGCCCGGCGTAGCAGCAGTGGTAAACCTGCCAGTTTCAGGATCGCGATAGACGAGAGCCTTGGGCCTTGCACCTTGAGGCGAGCCCCCCACCAGCAGCAATGCCTGCAGGAACTCGCCACCGTTTCCACGCAGTACTTGCTTCACATAGGCGGCGAGCTGTTCCAGCGGGATGTGGACGTCAGATTCCTGCCCTTCGGGGGCCAAGGGCTCAAACGTCATGGCGCCCATTGCGCTGCTACCGATGTAGGCCAGCCGTTCCAGAGGGCCGATGCGCGCGGTGGTGAGCCCGCGGCGCCTGAAAAGACGGTCCATCAACAACATGCCCCATCCATCCGGCAACGAGTCGTAAACAGGCCCTGGCAAGTGCAGCTGATGGTCCGGGAAGTCTCGGCGCAACCTGCCCCCCTCCAGGGGCAGCGTATAGGAGGACAGTTCCAGGCCTCTTTGCCTGGCTTCATTGCTGTATTCGAACACGATCAGCGGGCGACCGGTCAAAGCGGTCGTCGAGACCAGCGTGCCCCACTGCCATCGCTCACCCCAGCCCTCGTAGAAGACGTTAACCTGCTCAAGCATCGCCGGACTTCCTCTTTGTACGGAGACGATTGGCGCTGTTTTCGTAGCGTCGAATGTCTTCGATGCTGTCCAGCTTTGGCAGAAACAGGCCTTCGAGTTCCTTGGTTCGGCCAAGAGCCATAGCCACCCGCACGACGTTCTCGAATCCGACATTGCGTCCGGCTTCGAGGTTGGAGACCGTATTTGTGCCGATGCCGGCACGCCCGGCGAGGTCGGCTTGTGTCATATTCAGCGCCAGACGCTCTGTGCGCAGGCGGTCACAAAGGCGCTTGACGATCTCACCGGGCTTGCTGAAGCTTAAATCCAACATAATGTGTATAAAGCCCGATTCAGCCATTTAATTCACAAAATTATAGAATTAACCCCCTACATCAGCAAGCAGCTTGACGTCCATATTACGGGTCTTGATCAGATCACCCTGCCAGACCACATTCCCGGTCCAGCCGGCTGCCCCGTGTAAAACCATGAGCACCTGCGCGCAGTGCGATCAACAGGCTCAGCAGCAAAAGCATCAACAAGACCCAGGGAAAGGAACCTGCTCCCCAGTGGCCAAGCAACACGCCCCCCAATAACCCTCCGCCTGCGATGGCGCTGTTCCAGACCACGACGTTCATCGAAAGCGCCACATCTGCGCCCGCGCCTGCCGAATCGGCGAGCGCGGTTTGCAGCAGCGTGGCGGCACCGCCGAAGGTCAGCCCCCAGATGAAGGCGCCGATGTAAATGGCCGTTGCAGAGCCGGAAAACACGCCGAAGAACACTGACACCGCTGCGAAGGTTGCGAGGCTGGCAATCACTGTCTTGCGCAGATGGCGATCAACCAACCGTCCCGTAACCCAGATGCCAGCCAGTGCGGCGACCCCGAATGCCAGCAATACCAGGTCCACATCATTCGCCAGCCCCGCCGCGGAAACGAAGGGAGCGACGTAGGTGTAAAGCAGGTTATGAGCCAGCATCCAGGTGAACACCACGCCCAGCACCGAGCGTACGCCGGGCGTGAAAAAGACCTGACGCAATGCCATGCGCTGTGAGGAGGACTTGCCCGGATAGTCCGGCACTTTGACCAGCACCCAGATGATCAACAGCACGGTCATCCCGGACATCAGGCCAAACGCCATGCGCCAGCCCATGAACCCGCCAAGCCAGGTGCCCAGAGGTACGCCCAGCGACAAGGCAACGGGCGTACCGACCATCGCCACTGCCAATGCGCGGCCTTGCAGTTGCGGGACCACCATGCGCCGTGCGTAACCGGCGATGAGGCTCCACGCCAAGCCCGCCGAGACGCCTGCGAAAAACCTTGCGATCAGGGTCAGTCCGTAACTGGAAGACAGCGCAGTGACGCTGTTGAAAACCAGAAAGCCGATAATCGTCACCAGCAATACTGTTCTGCGCCGCCAGCTTTGCGTGGCGATCGTCAGTGGAATGGCGGCCAGCAATGAACCCAACGCATAAACAGTCACCATCTGCCCGGCAAACGATGCGGACACTTCCAGCCCGTCGGCGATCTGCGGCAACAAACCCGCCGGCAAGGTCTCGGTGACAATGCAGATGAAACCCGTCATTGCCAGCGCCAGCAACGCCCCCAGCGGGAGTGTTTCGCCCTGCTTTTCATCTGTAGTCATTTAAAAACCCTCACTAATATACTGATCGGTACAAATATAGGCGGATGAAGTGAGGTGGTCAACGACTTATGTATCGATTAGTATTTAATTAATTCCGAAGGAGACTCGATATGGCACAGCTGGGGCGTCCGCGTACATTTGACCGTGATGTAGCGATCACTCAGGCGCTGCATCTGTTTTGGGAGCACGGCTACGACGCAACCTCCCTCAGCCAGCTCAAGGCAACCATCGGTGGCGGCATCACGGCACCGAGCTTCTACGCAGCGTTTGGCTCTAAACAGGCCCTGTTCAATGAAGTGATGGAGCGTTACCTCGACACCTACGGCCGGGTCACCGACAGCCTGTTCGATACGAACCTGCCGCCCAAAGACGCAATTGAACTCACCCTTCGCCGCTCTGCGAAAATGCAGTGCGAGCCAGGGCATCCCACGGGGTGCCTGGTGGCTTTAGGGCTGATGAGCGCCTGCTCGGACGAGAGCAAGGCCATTTCCGAACCTCTTGCGCGGGCCAGGGATCTGAACCGTACAGGTATCGTTGCCTGCATCCAGCGCGCCATTGCAGCAGGCGAGTTACCTGCAACGGTAATACCGGAAACGCTCGCGGCCGTGTTTGACAGTTTTCTTCTGGGCTTATCTACACTGGCGCGCGACGGTGTCCCACATGCCACACTGGACGCTGCAGTGACCCAGGTGATGAGGCTGTGGGACAGCCTGGGCAGTGTTGCCGACAATCATTGACCCTGAAGCTCAATCTGGAAGAGGTTCGGGAGGCGTCGAGGACGCCAGACTCTTTGCACTGATTTTTTTGGAGAACACCATGCTTCGCGCGTTTGAAAAATGGCTCGACCCCTTCCCGCCTGACGAAGTGCCGCCGCCGCCTGACGGCCTGGCAAGGTTTCTATGGGCCTGCACGCGAGGGGCACGCGGTTACATCCTGGCGTTTGCGCTGCTGTGTGCCGGTGTGTCGATTTACGAAGCCTGGTTGTTTTCCTTCCTCGGGCAGGTCGTGGACCTGCTGTCCACCTGGAAGGCTGGCGGCGACACGGCCGCGCAGGAAAGTAGCGTGCTGTGGGGCATCGGCCTGGTATTGCTGAGCAGCATCGTGCTGGTGGCATTGCGCACGATGGTGCAGCACCAGGTATTGGCGATCAACCTGCCCCTGCGGCTGCGTTGGGACTTCCATCGATTAATGTTGCGGCAAAGCCTGTCTTTCTTCTCCGATGAGTTCTCCGGCCGCGTCACCACCAAGGTGATGCAGACAGCGCTGTCAGTGCGCGAGGTGCTGTTCACCATCGTCGAAATCGTCCTCGGTATCGGCGTCTACTTCATCGCGATCATCGCCCTGGCCGGCGGCTTCGACCTGAAACTGATGCTGCCTTTCCTTGGCTGGCTGATGCTGTTCGGCCTGGCCATGCTGTACTTCGTGCCGCGCCTGGGCAAGGTCGGCCAGGAGCAGGCCAACGCGCGCTCATCGATGACCGGACGGGTCTCGGACGCGTACACCAACATCACCACGGTAAAGCTGTTCTCGCACTCCAAGCGTGAAGCGCATTTCGCGCGCGCAGCGATGGAGGACTTCAAGCTCACGGGCCTGGCCCAGATGCGTCTGGTCAGTCAGTTCGAGATCGTCAATCAGGCCCTGGTGGTCGCGCTGATCATGGGTGCTGGCGGTTACGCCCTGTGGCTGTGGCACCAGGGCCAGGTCGGCACCGGTGCGGTCGCGGCGATCACCGCCATGGCGTTGCGTATCAACGGCATGTCGCACTGGATCATGTGGCAGATGACCTCGTTATTCGAGAACATCGGCACCGTTCAGGACGGCATGGAAACCTTGACCCGCGGTCCCAAGGTCGAGGATGCACCAGACGCGAAGGCTCTGGTCACCCGCGGCGGCGCGGTCACCTTCGATAACGTTAGCTTCAATTACAACGGCGAACGTCAGGTGCTCGATGCCCTGAGCCTGAGCATTCGTCCAGGTGAAAAAATCGGCCTGGTGGGTCGCTCCGGCGCCGGCAAATCCACGCTCATCAACCTGCTGCTGCGCTTCTATGACGTGGACAAGGGGTCGATCAGCATTGATGGGCAAGACATTGCGCACGTCACTCAGGACAGCTTGCGCAGTGCCATCGGCATGGTCACGCAGGACACCTCGCTGCTGCACCGCTCCATTCGCGACAACATCGCCTACGGACGCCCCGACGCGACTGATGAGCAAATCCGCAGCGCTGCGGCGAGTGCGCAAGCCGACGGGTTCATCAGCCAACTGAGCGACAAACAAGGCCACAGTGGCTACGACACGCTGGTGGGTGAGCGCGGTATCAAGCTGTCGGGCGGCCAGCGTCAACGCGTCGCCATCGCCCGGGTGATGCTCAAGAACGCGCCGATCCTGCTGCTCGACGAAGCCACCAGTGCGCTGGACTCGGAAGTCGAAGTGGCGATCCAGGAAAGCCTCGATGAAATGATGCAGGGCAAGACGGTGATCGCCATCGCACACCGTCTGTCCACGATTGCCGCCATGGACCGGCTGATTGTCATGGACGACGGCCGCATCATCGAACAAGGTACCCACGCCGAACTGCTGGGCAAAAACGGCACCTATGCGCGGCTGTGGCAGCACCAGAGCGGCGGGTTTCTCGGGGAGGATCAGGGTGTGGCCGAGGACATTGGATAGGCAGCAACAATAAAATAAACAAATGTGCTTTCAGTAAAAATACAATTATTCTTTGCCCATGATCAAAGAACTGAAAACGTTTATTGCCGTGGCGAGAGAAGGCACGTTCGCTGCGGCGGGCAGCAAGATCGGGCTCACCCAGGCCGCTGTCAGTGCGCAGATGCAACGCCTTGAAGCTGAGTTGGGCATCGAGCTGTTCGACCGAAAAGGACGTTCAGCCCAGCTTAACCGCATGGGGCAGCAAGTGTTGCTACAAGGTCAGGATCTGGTGCGCCAGTTCAGCAGCCTGGGCACTACTACGGTCGGGTTGCCCGCCAGCGTGCTGGTGACCATCGGCGCAATTGCCTCTGTGCAACGCTCCTTTCTGCCGGAAGCGCTCGCTCGGTTTCATCAGCAATTCCCCGCGTGCAGGACGCGCGTCATACCCGGCCTGTCCATGGACCTGGTCAATCAGGTGGACGCAGGCGAAATTGACATGGCAGCGATCATCCGCCCACCCTTCTCACTGCAAAGCGACCTGCGCTGGACGACACTGGTCCGTGAGCCCTATCGCCTTATCGTGCCTGCCGACATGCCGGGGGATGACTGGGCCGAGCTGGTTTCGGCTCATCCATTCATTCGTTACGATCGATCGTCGTTTGGTGGCCGTCAGGTCGACCGGTTCCTGCGTCAGACCCATGTCTCGCTGCGCGAAGTCTGCGAGCTCGATGAACTGGATGCGATCATCAAACTGGTCGCCAATGGCGTCGGCGTCGCATTGGTTCCGGAAACGGCAACCCTGCAGACATGGCACGCTGGTGTGCGCTCTATCGACTTGAAAGCGCATACGTTCCATCGCGATATCGGGCTGGTACACCGCGCTCGCCGCAGCCTGACCGAACCGGTGAGCGCGCTGGTGCGACTGATTAACGACCACGCTCTGACTGGTTAGCGCTGCGCCCGCTCAAGCAGGCCTGGCGCAACATGATGTGCGCCAGGCTTTTTACTATTTTGCGAACAGCTGACTCATGTCCTTGAACGCCTTGAACTCAAGCGCATTACCGCAGGGATCGAAAAGAAACATGGTGGCCTGTTCACCCACCTGCCCCTTGAAGCGAATGTAGGGTTCGATGACGAACTCGGTGCCGAAGGATTTCAAGCGTTCGGCCAAGGCCTCCCACTGGGCCCATTCCAGAATGATGCCGAAGTGCGGAACCGGCACGTCGTGACCGTCTACCGGGTTGCTGTGCACGCTCTCTTGAGAGGCGGTTTTAGGGTGTTCATGAATCACCAACTGGTGCCCGTAGAAATCGAAGTCGACCCACTGATCGCTGGAGCGCCCTTCGGAAAGACCGAACACTTCACCGTAGAAGGCACGTGTCGCGGCCAGGTCATAAACCGGGATTGCAAGGTGGAAAGGAGAAAGACTCATCAGGACTCCGACTGCAGCTCTTGGTGGCGGGTGAATCCGGACGGCGCGCTCGCTGTCCGGCGACTTCTTCGAGTTCCACTCATGCTAAGGCCGGACGACACCAATAAAAATCAATATATATTTTAAAGATGCACAAATTATTTTTGTGATAGCTGCTTCGCTCAAGCACCAGCCCAGCTCACGAATGCAGGCTGATCCAGCCGTTGATCCCTACATACATCCCGACACAGATAATCAGGGCGCTGGACAGGTAAGGTGCGCGTCGAGCGGCTGCACTGAGCCAGGGGAAACGATTCGAGGCTTTTCGCGCACCGATGGCGGCGGCAGCGCCAACAGTGACCAGCGTAATGGCGAGCCCCACGCTGAAACAGATCACCATCATCGCGCCCAGGGTGACCTGCTGCACCTGCAGACACAGCAGCAGCACGGTGATGGCCGCCGGGCAAGGGATAAGGCCCCCGGTCAATCCGAACATCAGGATCTGGCCATTGCTGACCTCGCGATGGGTGAAGCGCTTGCGGATGTCCTCGGCATGGGCCTTTTCATGGGCGTCCTGATAGCCTTCGGCGCTCAGGTTCAAGCCTTCCAGATCACTGTGGTCATGGCTGTGACCGTGCTCATGCTCATGGGAGTCCACGTCGTGCTCATGGCCATGGCCTGTATTTCCGTGACTCAGCCGGGCACTTTCGAACTGATACAGCTGCTCGCCACGCCAGGTGCGCCATAGCATCCACAATGCAATGGCGATGATCACGGCAGATGACCCGAGCTGAAAGTAAGGCTCCGTGGTTTCAGCATCCAGCCCCTGCCCCAGATACATGCCGCCGATGGCCACCAGCCAGACAACAGCGGTGTGCGAAACGGTGGCGGCGACACCGAGCATCACGGCCTGTTTAACAGAGCCACGAATGGCCACAATGAACGCCGCCATCATGGTTTTCGAATGCCCGGGCTCCAGCCCGTGCAACGCGCCCAGCAAAATGGCACTGGGGAAATACAGCCAGGCATGCGAACCACCTTGCTGCAACAGCTCGACGAAATTCGGCATGCGAGACCTAAAGGTATTTGGTGATTTGCTTGAAGGCTTCCAGCGGTGCCCGCTCGCCCCTGGCGAGTGAACCGAGCGTGTCTTCGAGGCAGTGATCGATATGATCCTGAATCAACGTGCGCTTGGCCTGGCACACCGCTTTCTCGACCGCGTGCAGTTGCTGGGCGATGTCCACGCACTCGCGCCCTTCTTCGATCATGGTGATGATGCCGCGCAAATGACCGTCAGCCCGTTTCAGGCGCTTGATGACAGCTTCGTGGGACTGGTGCGTATGGCCGTGGGGATGGTCGTGTTCACTCATGGATCGAGCTCCAGTCTGGGTGATTCAGACCGGCACTCTATCCCCCCAGGGGGGATAGAGTCAAAGGTAATGCAGGATTGGAACCGGAAGCGAGCCCACCGGTGAAAACCTGTTCAACTCATCCCGTTGACTGCCAGCTCGCTGTCCTTGATGTTGGCAATCGGCCCGAGAATGGCTGGATCGAAGTCGCGGAGTGGCGCGCCCTGACGCAACAACTCTGGCAGGTCCGGATTGGCCAGCGCGCCCTTGCCCACCGCGATGATGTCGGCACCGTCGCGAAGCACCTGTTCGGCTTTTTGTGGATCATGCAGGCCGCCATTGGCGATCAGCGCAACATCCGGCGCGTAACGACGGGCCAGTTCGACCAGGCTGGCTTCACCCTGGGCAAACGCCGGCTGCCATGCTTCGTGTTCGGTCACATGGATGTAATCGACGCCAGCATCGGCCAGCGCAGCGAAAATGACTTCGGCATCGCGTTCGCCCCCTGCCCATTTGTGCTGAAAGTCGTTGACCTTGCCTTGTGAGAGACGCACGCCCACCGGTGCCTGCCCGACGACTTTTTTCACTGCGGCGATGACCTCGAGCGTCAGTCGCAGACGCTGTCCGACCTCACCGCCCCATTGATCGGTGCGTTGATTGCTGTAATCGGTCAAAAACTGATCCAGCAGGTAGCCATTCGCACCATGTATCTCGACACCGTCAAAGCCTGCAGTGCCGATAGCCAGTTGCGCAGCGCGAGCGAACCCGTCAATGGCCTCGGCAATATCCTTGTCACTCATCGCCCGCGGAATCCGGTAGCTGCCCGCGCCGTAATAGAACGCCATCTGTTCGCCCTTGGGACGAATGGCCGAAGGACCCGCCGACTCGCTGACGAAGCGATTGGCCTGACTGAGCGCACCGGCGTGCATGAGCTGCGCAATCATGACACTGCCATGCCGGTGCACAGCATCGGTCGTGGCACGCCAGGCCTGAGCTTGCTCGTCATCAGTGAGCCCGGGCTGGAAGCGGTAGCCTTGGGAAGAACTGCGATCGGTGTAGTTGCCCTCGGTGATGATCAGGCCAAAACCGCCCTTGGCGAACCGCTCGTAGTAGCGCGCCATGGTCTGCGTTGCACTGCCCTGCTCGTCCGCGCTCACGCGTGTCATGGGCGCTACCGCAAACCTGTTCTTCAGTTTCAGATGACCTCTATCGAACGGCGCTGTAACGTGTTTGTTTGTCTCGCTCATACTTCAAATCCTCACTGTGCAGACCGGCTGCGAATTGCCCGCAGTCATTGACAGAACCTGCAGCAACGTTAAGGGCTGGCGCAGCCCATTGGAACCCGGCCGTGCAGATAAGGCGCTTTAACGAAAATGGATAGAATCCGTGCAAATATCTGATATAGAGGTGTTCGCCGCCATTGCCTCCAGCAGGAGCCTGTCGGAAGCGGCGCGTCGACTCGGGTTGTCGCCGATGGCAATCTCCAGACGTCTGGCTGCGCTGGAAAACGACCTGGGCGTCAGGCTGGTTCACCGCACCACCCGCTCGGTATCACTGACGCCGGAAGGCGAAGTGTTTCTGCCGCACGCCAAAACCATGCTCCACGCCAGCGAAACCGCCCGTGCAACGCTGAAAGCCGATGCCGGCACGGCCAGTGGCGTATTGCGGGTCACAGCCCCCAGCGTGTTTGGCCAGACCGTCATCATGCCGCTGCTGCCTGCGTTGATGCAGGAGAATCCGGCACTGAGTATCGACCTGACGCTGTCGGACAGCATCGTGGACATCGCCGGGCTGGGCATCGATGTCGCCATTCGGATCGCCACGATACGTGACTCCGCCCTGGTGGCCAGATCGCTGGCACCCAACCCCCGGGTCGTGTGCGCAAGCCCCGACTACCTGGCGCGGCGCGGCCAGCCATCGGTGCTGGACGAACTACGTCAACACCCGTGCATCACCTTGCATGCGATGCCTTACTGGCCGTTCATCAGAGACGGCGAGCCGGTGGCCATTCGCGCGCAGGGAGCGTTCTCGGCCAACAGCGTCGAAGCGGTGCGCACGGCGTGCAAACAGGGCCTGGGGCTGGCCATGCTGACCTATTGGGACGTTCAGCAGGAAATCCGTGCAGGCAGCCTTCTGCAGATACACTTCGAAGACGTCATCCCCGAGCAACTGTCGGTGACGGCCGTATTGCCGACCCGCCAGCGCGTACCTCACCGGGTACGCCTGTTCGTCGACCGCCTTGAAGCAGAGCTCAAGAAAAATACGGTTTGAAGCAAGGTGTCAGTGCCATGGTGCAACCTGTATCGGCTCAAACCGGCTGCAGTTTCGTCCTTCATGCTTGGCCCGGTACAAGGCCCGGTCGGCTTCCGCCAGCAATGCTGCTGCAATCGAGTCAGGCGCAGTACCGGCCGCCACGCCCGGGCGCGGGATGGGCAGCGCGCCAGCCTCCAGACTTGCCACCCCCACCGACACTGTCACCCGGCCCAAGTCGCTGGTTTCATGGGGCCTGGCAAGGCCATGAATGTGCTCCACGATTTCCTCCGCCAGCCGGCAGGCACCCTCTGCGCCGGTATCCGGCAATAGCACGGCGAACTCCTCGCCCCCATAACGGGCCACCAGATCGGTAGACCTGTGCACGCAATGTTTCACGGCATGGGCAATGGCAATCAGGCACTCATCGCCTTGCAAATGGCCATAGTGATCGTTGTAGCGCTTGAAGAAATCGATATCGAGCAACAGCAGCGAAAATGCCCCCTGATTGCGCCGCACGCGCAGCCATTCACGCTCGATGCTCTCGTCGAGAAAACGCCGGTTGGCCAGCCCCGTCAGCCCATCGGTCTGGGCCAGCAGGTTGAGTTGGTCCATCGCCATTTTCAGGCGCAGGTGGGTCTTTACGCGCGCCGTGACGATCAACGGCTGAATGGGTTTGCCGATGAAATCCACCGCACCCAGCGCCAGTCCGGCTTCCTCGATGCGGGTTTCGGTGTGGCTGGTGATGAAGATGACCGGGACGTCTTCCAGCAGTTGATCGGCCTTTAGCGTCTCGCAGACCTCAAACCCGCTCATTCCAGGCATCTCGGCGTCGAGAAGGATAAGGTCCGGACGCATGTCCCGGACCATCTTCAGGGCCTGGGCGCCACCCGTGGCAAAACGAATCTGTCCCAGGCCATTGAGAACTTTGCTCAGCACACGAATGGCGGAAATATCATCATCGACAATCAGCAGGCTAGGTACAGGTTGCATGATGGATGAAGCTCCTTTTTATAAGTCGGCACGTTCGAGCAGGTGCAGTGCCTGTTCGAACTCGAGTCCTTCAATGGTTTGCCAGAGCTGTTCGACCAGTGCCTGCCCGGCCAGCTCCTGAAGCGCGGCAGCAGCCAGCGGAAACTGGTCCAGCGCGGCGATATCACGGTTTTCAAGCAATTCACGCAAGGTCGATAACGCCTGTCGGGAGGCATCGGGATCCGCATCGATACGCGGGGCCGGTGTCCTTTCCTCAAGTACCGGCGTGCGGTCTTGCAAAGCACGGAAAGCGGCGCTCACACCCCGCAGAGCCGGCTCAGGGTCCGTACCGTGGCGCAGCAGGGCTTCCGCCTGCCCGGCATGCAGCCCTACTTGCCTAGCGCCGAGCAGCAGCGCAGCACCGCGCAGCTTGTGCAGGTCAGCCATCGTTTGATCGGGGCTCTGTCGCGCCCGTGCCAGAAGGCTCTCGCTCTCGCCGAACGCGACAAATTCATTGAAAAAGCGCCGCAGGGACGAGAGAAACAAGGGCACATCATTGCCTAGCCGAGCGGCGACCTCCTGGGTGTCGATACCTTCGATCACCGGCCATGCAGAGCCTGTCGGGGCTTCCTGCAGCAAGGTGCCGACCGCCAGCGGAGCGCCTCGAACACGCTCGACGGCACGACGTACCGCCCGGATCAGGGCGGCGGGGTCCAGAGGCTTGGTGAGGAAATCATCCATACCCGCGAGTTCGGCCTGCCGCCGCTCTTCTGCCAGAGCGCCTGCGGTCAGCGCCAGTACGGGTAGGCGTGTCAGGCCCAGTTCGTTGCGCAAGCGCCGCGTGGCCTCATAGCCATCCATTTCCGGCATCTGCACATCCATCAGCACCGCGTCGAAGAAATCCGGCGTCTGACGCAGTCGTTCAAGGGCCAGCAGACCATTGCTGCAGGTCTGGACCACTGCGCCCTGTTGCTGCAACAACAGGCTGGCGACCTCAAGGTTGATCTCGCTGTCGTCCACCAGCAGCAGGTGCAATCCATTCAGCCAGAGCGTCATGGAGGTATCCATCCGCGTGGCCTGGATGACCCTTTCGGTACTGCCCTGATACCTTGCGATGCAAGCGTTGACCGCGTTGAACAAGGCCGAGCTGTCCAGCGGCTTGAGCAATACCTTGTCGACCAGAGGGTACAGTTCTGCCTGGACCTCGGTCGGTGTCACCAGAATGATCGGCAGCGGCGTCGCCTCGATCAGTTGCTGTAGCTCATCAACCTGCGGCTGCTGCCAGTCCACCAACAGTACGTCCGGCAATGCCGCGTTGACATGATTGCGCTCGCGCAAAGCTGCGTGCAGGGTATGTTCGCCGATCAGACTTGCCACTCGCCATCCCAGGCCGCGACACAGCCGCTGCAGGGCCATGGACGATTGTGCGTCGTCGCTGAGCAGCATGACCTCCAGACTGCTTCCAGGGCCGGACGGCTCAAGGTCGCTATGGCTGATCTGAAACGGCAACTCCACCCAGAACTCGCTGCCTGTGCCGAGTTCGCTCTCCACCCCTATCCGGCCGCCCATCTGCTCGGCCAGCCCGCGCACGACCGACAACCCCAGTCCGGTGCCGCCAAACCGCCGCGTGGTAGAGGCATCCGCCTGCGTGAACGGCGAAAACAACTGGCCGAGCACATCGCCCGGTATGCCGCAGCCAGTGTCCTGCACAGCGAAGCGCAACCAGCAGGTATCGGCGTGATCGTCTTTACGACTCACCGTCACATCGACACCACCCACGGTGGTGAACTTGAGCGCATTGCCGACCAGATTCATGAGGATCTGGTTGACCCGCAAAGCGTCACCTATCAACTGGCCAGACAGCGGCGTTACAACGTTGATAGAAAAGCGCAGGCCTTTTTCCTGAGCCTGGGGCGTGAACAACTCGCCCAGTTCGTCGAGCAGTTGCCGCGGGCTGAAGGGGTTATGTTCCAGGCGCATCTCTCCCGCTTCGATCTTGGCGATGTCGAGGATATCGTTGATGATCCCCAACAGTGTCCGGCCGGCGATCTGCAATTTGGTCAGCAACTGACGCTGCTGGTCGTTCAAGGCGGTGTTGTGCAGCAGATGGGAGATGCCGATCACGGCATTCATGGGCGTGCGGATCTCATGGCTCATGTTGGCCAGAAACAGACTCTTGGCCGCATTGGCCGCCTCGGCGCTGGACTTGGCCGCGTGCAACTCGGCGCTGTGGTGCAGCCGTTCGGTGATGTCCTGAGCAATACCCAGATGACCGATGAGTTCTCCGTCGGCGGTACGGATCGGGGTGATGATCATCAGCACAGGCACCGTCGTGCCATCCTTGCGCACGTAGGTCCATTGCCGGGTTTCCGAACCTTCGCGGGACGCCTTGTAGCAAAAGACGTCAATGCCTTCGATCAGGGTGCCGTATTCACGACTCAGCTCAGCGGAGCGTGCGGCCACTTCTTCAGGAAGATGAAACACGCCTGGACCGTTGCCACTGAGCATTTCCGCATTGCTGTAGCCCAGCAGCAATTCGGCGCCCCGATTGAACACAAAGATCTGCCCCTGTGTATCGGTAGCGATGATCGAAACTTCCGAAGAGGCGTCCAGCACCCCCTGCAGCAAACCCGCCACTCTGGACAGCTCTGCAGTGCGCTCGCTGACCTGCTGTTCAAGCTGTGCGTTGAACTCCATGAGGTAGCGTTCGACGCGTTTGCGATCGGTGATGTCGTGCATCATTTTCGCCGCGCCGAGTATCGTGCCGTCAGTCTCGCGGATGAAACTGCAGGTAATGGTCACATCGATCAACTGGCCGTTCTTGTGCAGCCGCCGGGTTTCCAGTGTCGGCCCGCGCTCACCGCGGGCCACCCTTTCCAACAGCTGTTGGTCTTCATGAACCAGCTCTTGCGGAACCAGCAGTGGCGCCAACGGGCAGCCCAGTACTTCGTGCTCGTCATAGCCGAACATCTGCCCGGCAGCCCGGTTCCAGGTGATGATTCGACCGTCCAGGGCTTCACCGATGATCGCGTCGCTGGAGTTTTCGACGATGGTTGCCAGCCTGGCCTGACCGGCAACCACCTGCTGTTTGCGCTGACGGGACAGTAGCAGCGTGCCGACCAGCACCGTCAACATCAGGCTGACCAGCGTGCCGATGATGAACACCCTGCCCGCCGGAACCGGATCGAGAGCCGCGATAAATGCCGGGTGAGCACCTACCTCCATGCGCCATACACGCCCGTAGATTTCTCGCTCGAAGGCGTAAGTCTGCAAGACCTCCTGCTCATGATCGTTTTCCGGAGTCTGGTAGATCAGTTGCCTGCCTTCACTGACGTCATAAAGCTTCAAGTGTAGCCTGTGGTTCAGAGGGTCCAGATTGCTCATCACCTCACGCATGGCCAACGGCGCATAGGTCCAGCCGATCAGGGATGTTTCGCGCTGGGCGATATCGGTCGGGGTTTCAGGGGTGCTGTAAACCGGTAACAGGAATAGGAAAGCACGCAAGTGGTCATCATTGTCCTGCAGCAGGGTAATGGGCGCCGACAGGGTGGCAGCGCCACTGCGCATGGCCTGAAGGGCTGCATCGCGACGATGCTCCTCGGAGGCGATGTCCAGCCCCAGTGCCTGGACATTGCGGTCCAGCGGGTCGATGAATTGAATGATGAAACGGTCTCCCTGCCGGGTGCCCGGCCCACTCAATCGACTGAGACTGAAGTCCGGCCTGCCATCCGCCCTGACACGCCTTACGAACTCGGCCTCATCGCTGGCCGCAACGCGGCGGATAAAACCGAATCCGCGCGCGCCCGGGTACTCCTTCTCGATATCGCGCCCTTTGCTGTAACGACTCATCTGGCTGCTATTGACATGCTCGAGGTCCAGCATGTGAACCGCACCGCGCAGACCTCGAAGGCGGTACTCATAGACCCTGAGCCGTGCCTGCAAGTTATCGCCGATCCCCTCACCGGCCTCTTTGAGAGCCTGGCCTATGCGTGCATCAATCGACCTGCGCTGTTCATGGCTGGCGATAAAGCTGACGCTAAGCCCGGCCAACAGAACCACAGCCATCCAGCCAACGAGCCACGTGAGAGAGCTTTTCTTCATCGATCAGACACTCGTTTTCAATCCTGAATACTGGGAGGTGACCAGAGGACACCATCCGCCTGCCTTGGCGTGTCTCTGCGAACTGAAGCGTAGATTGTCTTCGTACAAGCGCCAGTGGCCTGGTCTCTGCAGAGGGTGGAGCAGCGCTGATTGCCAGCGCCGCTCTTTTTACAGGATGAGACTTTTGGGCCTCGCGACTTTTTGAAAGTGGCGACAATCAGATCCGGAAACGCGCAACCATGTCCTGCAGGTTGCTGCCCAGGCGCGCCAGCTCCACGGTAGACGCTGCGCTTTGTTCGGTGGCCGTAGCCGACTGGTCGGCGATGTCCCGTACGCTGATGACACTGCGATTGATTTCGTCGGTGACGGCGCTCTGCTCTTCAGCGGCAGCAGAAATCTGTTGGCTCATCTGTTCGATGGTCACAATCGAATGAGTGATTTCAAGCAGCGATTCTTCGGCCTGGCGCGCCAGCGCCACGGTGCCTTCAGTACGTTGACGGCTGGCATTCATCAGCTCCGATGCCGCGCCAGTGCCATCCTGCAAGGACTTTATCAGCGCCTCGATTTCAGTCGTGGATGACTGTGTACGCTGCGCCAGCGAGCGCACCTCATCGGCCACCACGGCAAAGCCACGGCCCTGCTCACCGGCACGTGCAGCTTCGATCGCGGCATTGAGGGCCAGCAGGTTGGTTTGTTCTGCCACCGCCTTGATCACATCGATGACGCCGCCAATCTTGTCACTGTCCTGAATCAGGCGCTGCATGGCCTCGCCCAGTTGCCCCACTTCACCGGCAAGCTGGCTGATTTCACGCGTGGCGTGTTGCACCACGCTGCTGCCATGGGCTGCACGATCACTGGCCTGTCTGGCGGCCTGCGATGCATCTTCAGTGTTCTGCGCTACTTCCTGGACGGTGGACGCCATCTGGTTCATGGCGGTCGCCACCTGATCGACTTCCAGTTTCTGCTGAGTGACACCCGCGCTGGTCTGCTCGCTGACCGCTGAAAGCTCCTCGGCCGCCGTGGCAATTTGTGTCACGCCATTGCTGATACCGCCAATCAGGGTCCGCAGCGATACCGTCATGTGTTGCATGGTGTTTTGCAGCAGGCCCAGTTCATCCTGGCGAGTGGTGCTGAGGTCGTTGGTCAGATCGCCGTCGGCAATCCGACGCGCCGCGATCACCGTGGAATCGAGCGGACGGGTAATCTGACGGGTAATCAGAATCGCCGCGAAGATGCCCAGCAGCAATACGATCACCGCCACCGTGAGCAACTGGGTTACGGCGCTGTCTTTTTCTTTATTGGCACTGACTACCTGGCCCGCCATCAGCTTTTCGGTACTGGTGACGATGTCCATTGACTGCTGGCGAAGGCTGTCGCGAATCTGATCGTTCTGTTGCATCAGTTGCGAGATGGAGACCATCAACGACTTGTACTGTTGCAGCGCCGCGAGCGCCTCATCCACCGCCGGGCCGGCCTTGTTCGGGAATTGGTTGCGCGCACTGCTCACCTGAGCGATCAGTGAGTCGGCAGCATCGAAGGTGATCTGCCTGTTTTCAGAGGTCGGGATACTGATATAACGGCGAAACACCAAGCGAAAATTGGTCATGCCATTGCGCAGGTCGCCGGCAATCTTTACCTGGTCGATACCGCTCTGATCCAGCGAGCGGGAAACGTCGTCCAAGGTCTTTTGCAGGAGTGTCTCAAAGCTTCCGCTCACTTGTTCGGAAATGGTGATCAGCGGCTGCATGGCCTGATCAATTTGCCGATTGTTATCGACCAATTGACTGAACGTTTGCCTCAAGCCACCCGCCTGATCGCGAATCCCTCTGAGGATATCGGCGTTGGCCGGAACGGTCAGAATCTTCAGGCCTTCCTCGATGGTCTTGCCCAGATTGTCCAGGGCGGCCGTGTAGCCCTGCGAATTACTCGCGTCAGGCTTGGCGGTATAGGCCTGCGCAGCGATCCTGAGGCTCAGCGCATCGGCTTTTACCTCAGAAACCCTGGCTGCCTTGCCCAGCCGCTCGATCAGCAGGTTGGTGCTGAGGTAACCGATCGCGGTGACCGTCAGCACACCCAGCAGTATCAGACCGAAGCCTACACTCAGCTTTTTGCTGACCTTCAAATTGTCCAGCCATGTCGACTTCATCAAACTTTTCCTCGGGATTTATCGCAATAACCAAGGATCGACTGTCCGCTGGCGAACTTGATAGCCGCGGCGATTGCAAAGATTGATCGAAGAGATAGCAATATGACATGAGCTTTTTTGGCTCACCATAAGGGGAGCATTCTCAGCCCCTAATGCCTGGCCGCCATCCACCCTGCGGGTCACCCGGCTGCAGGTTTTCGAAGACCTATGGGTACTCATCATTGCCAGTGATAGTAACCTTCGGTTTATTCGATTCGTTAATAACACCCCGTGCGCAACAGAATCCGCCCCATTCTTCACTATTGGCGGAACTTCCCATGCACCAGACAATCAGCCATCTGCGCTACCCTCTCACCGCCCTCGCCTTGATCGTCATCAGTGCCTGCGGCCGTGCGCCGGAAGCCACCAGTGCGCCTGGCGCAGCCAAAGTCAGTGTGGCCAAGGTACTGGAACAGCCAGTCAACGAGTGGGATGAATTCACCGGTCGTCTCGAAGCACCTGAAACGGTCGAAGTTCGCCCAAGAGTCTCCGGCCAGATCGATCAGGTAGCCTTCACCGACGGCTCGCTGGTCAAGAAAGGCGACCTGCTGTTCCAGATCGACCCTCGCCCCTTCCAGTCGGAAGTCCGCCGTCTCGAAGCCCAGTTGCAACAGGCCCGCGCAGTCGCTTCGCGCAGTGACAGCGAAGCCCAGCGTGGCGAGCGTCTGCGCAGCAACAATGCGATTTCCGCCGAGCTGGCCGAATCGCGTACCACCTCGGCGCAGGAAGCCAAGGCCGGTGTCGCGGCCATTCAGGCGCAACTGGACCTGGCTCGACTGAACCTCAGTTTCACCCGTGTCACCGCACCGATTTCAGGCCGCGTGAGCCGTGCCGAAATCACCGCTGGCAACATTGTCACCGCCGATGTCACCGCCCTGACCAGCGTGGTCTCCACCGACAAGGTCTACGCCTACTTCGACGCAGACGAACGCGTGTTCCTCAAGTACACCGAGCTGGCCCGCAAAGGCCAGCGCGGGCAGACCACGCCGGTGTACCTGGGGCTGTCCAACGAACCTGGCAACCCGCACCTGGGCCAGATGAACTTTGTCGACAACCAGGTCAACCCGAGGACCGGCACCATTCGTGGCCGCGCCGTGTTCGATAACGCCGACGGTGCGTTTACCCCCGGCCTGTATGCGCGCCTGAAACTGGTGGGCAGCGGCACTTACTCGGCCGTGCTGATCAACGACGAAGCGGTGGGCACCGACCTGGGCAAGAAGTTCGTGCTGGTCATGGACAAGGACAACAAGCCCGCCTACCGCGCTGTCGAGCTGGGGCCGAAAATCGAAGGCCTGCGCATTGTGCGCAATGGTCTGGCCAAGGATGACACCATCGTCGTCAAAGGCCTGCAGCGCGTTCGTCCCGGCCAGCCTGTGGACCCTGAAGTCACTCCGATGGCCAGCGCCGACACCCTCGCCGCACTGCTCAAACAACGCCAGGCCCTCGAAGCCAGCAACCTGCCACAAGTGGCGCCCAAAGCGGCCGTCAAAATCGCCAGCGCTGCCGCGCCGCGCGGCTAAGGGACTCGTCCGATGAACTTCTCCAAATTCTTTATTTCACGGCCGATCTTCGCCGCAGTGCTGTCGCTGCTGATCCTGATCGCCGGTGCCATCTCGCTGTTCCAGCTGCCGATCAGTGAATACCCGGAAGTCGTGCCGCCAACCGTGGTGGTACGCGCCAACTTCCCCGGCGCCAACCCCAAGGTGATCGGCGAAACCGTGGCCTCGCCACTGGAACAGGCGATTACCGGTGTCGAAGGCATGCTCTACATGTCCTCGCAGGCTACCGCCGATGGCAAGCTGACCCTCACCATCACCTTCGCACTGGGGACCGACCTGGACAACGCGCAGGTGCAGGTGCAGAACCGCGTGACCCGCAGCGAGCCGAAGCTGCCTGAAGAAGTGACACGCATCGGCATCACCGTGGACAAGGCCTCCCCCGACCTGACCATGGTTGTGCACTTGACCTCACCGGACAAACGCTACGACATGCTGTACCTGTCCAACTACGCCGTGCTCAACATCAAGGATGAGCTGGCGCGACTGGGCGGCGTCGGTGACGTGCAACTGTTCGGCATGGGCGATTATTCGCTGCGGGTCTGGCTCGATCCGAACAAGACCGCCTCACGCAACCTGACCGCCACTGATGTGGTCAATGCGATTCGCGAGCAGAACCGTCAGGTAGCCGCAGGCCAGCTGGGTTCGCCGCCCTCCCCGAATGCCACCAGCTTTCAGATGTCGATCAATACTCAGGGCCGCCTGGTCAGTGAGGAAGAGTTCGAAAACGTGGTCGTGCGCGCCGGTGCCGATGGCGAAATCACTCGCCTCAAGGACATTGCACGCATCGAACTGGGCTCCAGCCAGTACGCGTTGCGCTCGTTGCTCAATAATCAGCCTGCGGTAGCCATCCCGATCTTCCAGCGTCCCGGCTCCAACGCCATCGACATCTCCAACGATGTACGCGCACGGATGGCCGAGCTCAAGAAAAGCTTCCCGGAAGGCATGGACTACAGCATCGTCTATGACCCGACGATCTTCGTCCGCGGCTCCATCGAGGCAGTGATTCACACGCTGTTCGAAGCACTGATCCTGGTGGTGCTGGTGGTGATCCTGTTCCTGCAGACCTGGCGTGCGTCGATCATCCCGCTGGTGGCCGTACCGGTCTCGTTGATCGGCACCTTTGCGGTCATGCACATGTTTGGTTTCTCGCTGAACGCGCTGTCCTTGTTCGGTTTGGTACTGGCAATCGGTATCGTGGTCGACGATGCCATCGTGGTGGTGGAGAACGTCGAACGGAACATCGAACTGGGCCTGGAACCGGTCGCCGCCACGCACAAGGCCATGGCCGAAGTGACGGGGCCGATCATCGCGACGGCGCTGGTGCTGTGCGCCGTGTTCGTGCCAGCGGCATTCATTTCCGGGCTTAGCGGACAGTTCTATAAGCAGTTTGCGCTGACCATCGCCATCTCGACGGTCATTTCCGCCTTCAACTCGCTGACCCTGTCGCCTGCACTGGCGGCGGTGTTGCTCAAAGGTCACGACGCGCCCAAGGATCGCTTCTCGCGCTTCCTCGACAGAATGCTCGGCAGCTGGCTGTTCCGCCCGTTCAACCGCTTCTTCGAGAAAGCCAGCCACGGCTATGTCGGCACGGTCGCCAGGGTCATTCGCAGCAGCGGCATTGCCTTGCTGGTCTATGCGGGCCTGATGGTTTTGACCTGGATGGGTTTCGCCAGCACACCGACCGGTTTCGTCCCGAGCCAGGACAAGCAATACCTGGTTGCATTTGCCCAGCTGCCGGACGCCGCGAGCCTGGACCGCACCGAAGATGTCATCAAACGCATGTCGGAACTGGCCCTCAAGCAGCCTGGCGTACAAGACGCCATTGCCTTCCCGGGCCTGTCGATCAACGGCTTCACCAACAGCCCGAATAACGGCGTGGTGTTCGTGACCCTCAAGCCGTTCGACGAGCGCAAGGACCCGAGCCTCTCGGCCAACGCGATTGCCGGTGCGCTGAACGGCCAGTTCGCCTCGATTCAGGAAGCCTACATGGCGATCTTCCCGCCACCACCGGTACAAGGGCTGGGCACCATCGGCGGCTTCCGTCTGCAGATCGAGGACCGTGGCAACCTGGGCTATGACGAGCTGTACAAGGAAACCCAGAACATCATCGCCAAAAGCCGCAGCGTGCCGGAGCTGGCCGGGCTGTTTACCAGCTACACGGTGAACGTACCGCAAGTCGATGCCGCGATTGACCGCGAGAAAGCCAAGACGCACGGCGTGGCAGTCAGCGATATTTTCGACACGTTGCAGGTGTATCTGGGTTCACTGTATGCCAACGACTTCAACCGCTTCGGCCGCACCTATCAGGTCAATGTCCAGGCTGAGCAGCAGTTCCGTCAGGATTCCGACCAGATCGGTCAGCTCAAGGTGCGCAATAACCTGGGCGAGATGATCCCGCTGGCGACCTTCGTCAAGGTCAGCGACACCGCCGGCCCCGACCGCGTCATGCACTACAACGGCTTCATCACTGCTGAAATCAACGGTGCAGCGGCACCCGGCTACAGCTCTGGCCAGGCTCAGGCAGCGGTCGAGAAACTGCTTCGCGAGGAGCTGCCCACCGGCATGATCTACGAATGGACCGACCTGACCTATCAGCAGATCCTTTCGGGCAATACCGCACTGTTCGTGTTCCCGCTCTGTGTGCTGCTGGCGTTTCTGGTACTGGCGGCTCAATACGAAAGCTGGAGCCTGCCGCTGGCGGTGATCCTGATCGTACCGATGACCCTGCTCTCGGCGATTGCCGGGGTGATGATCGCCGGCAGTGACAATAACATCTTCACTCAGATCGGCCTGATCGTACTGGTAGGCCTGGCGTGCAAGAACGCGATTCTGATCGTCGAGTTCGCCAAGGACAAACAGGCCGAAGGGATGAGCCCGCTGGATGCGGTACTGGAAGCCTGCCGCCTGCGTCTGCGGCCGATCCTGATGACCTCGTTCGCCTTCATCATGGGGGTCGTGCCTCTGGTGCTGTCCAGCGGTGCGGGTGCCGAGATGCGCCATGCCATGGGTGTCGCCGTGTTCTCCGGGATGCTGGGTGTCACGTTCTTCGGCCTGCTGCTGACGCCGGTGTTCTACGTGCTTATCCGTAATTACGTCGAGCGCCAGGAGGCCCGCAAGGCCGCCAGGGTAAACAGCCAGCAAAACCTGCCTGCGGAGATGCATTGATGAGCGCGTACAAAGTCTTCATCCCGAGCCTGCTGGTCATGGCACTGGCGGCCTGCGCCGTCGGCCCGGACTACCAGGCACCGGTCACGGCGCCAGCGAAACTGGCGTCCGCCGCCCAGGGCAACTATGACCGCAGCAAAGTGGACAGAGCCTGGTGGCAGCAGTTCGAGGATCCGACCCTCAATAAACTGGTGGCCAGGTCACTGGACGGCAACCGCGATCTGCGCGTCGCCTTCGCCCGGCTCAAGTCGGCGCGAGCCATTCGCGATGACGTCGCCAACGATGTGATGCCAGTGGTGACCAGCCGCGCCAGCAGTGACATCGGCAAGGGTCAGCAACCCGGCATCACCGAGCGCCGAGTCAACAGCGAGCGCTACGACCTGGGCCTGGACATGGCCTGGGAAGTGGACCTGTTCGGGCGCATCCAGCGCCAGCTGGAAGCCAGCGACGCCGATCAGGAAGCTGCAGAGGCCAACCTCTATCAGCTGCAGGTCACCCTGATTGCCGAGGTGGTCGACGCCTACGGCCAACTGCGCGGCGCACAGCTACGAGAAGCCATTGCCCGCGACAACCTGAAAAATCAGCAGAGTTCTCAGGACGTGACCACGCAACTGCGCGATGCGGGTGTGGGCAATGAGCTGGATGTGGTGCGTGCAGAGGCACGACTGGCCGCTGTCGAAGCGACCGTTCCGCAGTTGCAGGCCGAGCAGGCTCGCCAACGCAACCGTATCGCCACGTTATTGGGTGAGCGTCCGGAAAACCTCAGCGTCGACTTGAGCCCTAGCAAACTGCCGGCCATCGCCAAGGCCTTGCCGATTGGCGACCCGACACAAGTGTTGCGCAATCGTCCCGACATCCGCGCAGCCGAGCGACAACTCGCTGCATCAACCGCACGTATCGGGGTCGCGACTGCCGATCTGTTCCCAAGGGTCAGCCTGAGCGGTTTTCTGGGCTTTACCGCCGGACGCGGATCGCAGATCGGTTCGTCAGCGGCCAAAGCCTGGTCGCTGGGCCCCAGCATCACCTGGGCGGCCTTCGATCTGGGCAGTGTCCGGGCGCAGATTCGCAGTGCCGACGCCGATGCCGAGGGCGCACTGGCCAACTATGAGCAGCAAGTGCTGCTCGCGCTGGAAGAGTCGGAGAACGCGTTCAGCGATTACGACAAACGCCAGCAGCGGTTAGTCTCGCTGATGCGCCAGAGCGATGCGAGTCGCTCGGCGGCCAGACTGGCCTCGGTGCAGTATCGCGAAGGCACGGCGGACTTCCTGGTCCTGCTGGATGCCGAGCGCGAGCGTCTGGCGGCCGAGGACGCTCAGGCGCAGGCAGAAATCGAGCTGTACCATGGCATCGTGGCCATCTACAAGGCACTGGGTGGTGGCTGGCAGCCTCAGGCCTGAACCTGAAAAGCCGGTAAATCCGCCCCGCGCCCGATCAGGCCGCGGGGCTTTTTTTGCCTGAAATCCGGCTGCATCATGATTGCCGTTTGACAGCTGCCAGCCACTCCCCGAAGCTGCAACCCGTCAAGCATTGGAAATCGATATGCCCAGACTTTCTACCACGGGGTTATCGCCTCAACCCACTTCTCGACGTCGCTGGCTGATCGGCGCAGCGGCTGCAGCGCTGCTGGTGCTTTCGATGGTTCTCTGGTGGTGGCGCATGCCCGTCCAGACCGCTCCGGCCAAGCTGAGTCATACCTATGCCCAGGCGCTGGAGCAGGCACAAGACGGCAAACCGGGTGCCGCGCGCGTGCTGTATCAACAGCTGGCACGCACTGACCTGTCTGACACGCAACGCATCAGCCTGCTCGCCGAACTGAGCGACTATCCCAGCCCCCAAGCCCTCAAGTTGCTCGACGCTGCATTGAGTAACCCGTCCGCTCAAGTGCGCGAAGCGGCCATCGATGTCAGCGTCAGGCTGGTCTCCAACAGCCAGCGCAGTCTGTTGCTCGGCCCGCTGCTGGATGACGCCGAACAATCCGTCAGGTTTCGCGCCACCAGCGCCCTGCTCGGTCTCTCACCCGATGAGCTGGGCCTGTACTTTGCCGTTCTGCAGCAAAGTGCCGAGGCGTTTCAGGAGTCACTCAAGAGCCAGCCGCAAAGCGCACAAAACCAGTTGCAACTGGCCAGGCTGTATCTGCAGACCGGCGATCTGGAGCCCGCGCTCACGGCACTGCAGCGGGCAACCGCGCTGGACCCGGGCAATATCGAAGCAGCGCTGGCGCACATTGAATTACTGGACCGCAAGGGCCAGGCCGAGCAGGCGCGCGGCCTTTTCGCACAGTTGCTGGAACACAACCCGGGCTCGTCCCTGCTCCAGCACGCGCTGGGCATGTGGCTGCTGAACCATGGCCAGGCGGAGTTCGCCGTGCTCAGCCTGGCCAAGGCCACGGAACTGGCACCCGATAACAACGACTATCGCTATGACCTGGCGGTTACCCTGCACTCGTTGAGCGAGCTCGAAGCGGCACAGCGCCAGTTGACCCAGATCGTTCAGAACCAGCCCGCCAATCGCAAGGCCAGGGTGCTGCTGATCCAGTACTGGAAAGAGACCGGTCAGTTGCAGAACGTGCAGATTCTGCTGGCCGAGCTCGAGCAGCAGAACCCGGATGACCCGGTGCTGCAACAGGGACTGTAGGGTCACAAACGCAACGCTGAAACGGGCGAAAGGCCATCTTTGCGTGGTCTACCCGCCTTTCAGCACGTGGCCTTCAGACATTCCCGCCATTTCCTCACCCGACACTCCTTTTGCCTGTCGGATATTTCTTTTTCTAAGCCATTCACTCTCTCATGGCACGTTTTCCATCCGTGGCTAATATCGGAAATAACTTACAACGCCCCTCTGCCTACAACACGGACATCATCCCCTATATCCAACATCGTCTCCCTGCGCCATTTAACGAATTTGAGAAAGGCTATTTTCTAACTGGAAAAAAAAGTGCATCATTTGCGGGCGACTGAGTTATAAATACGCTCTATCTGCGCAACGACAAGCCGCAAAGGCCAAGTTTCAGCATAGAAACCGCAGTATCGGGCACCCTCGAGTGAGCGAATCGACCTATCAGTTTTGTCTCATCGCTTTATAGGGCTGACAACAGCCATTACATTGTTGGAGTATATTAATTGTCCAGACTTGCCGAGTTTCGAGCAGCAGAGAAAGCCCTTCAGGAACAGCTTGCACAGCTGGAATCGTTGAAGAATGACGCGGGATTGAAGAAGGAGATCGAATTCGAGCAAAAGCTCCAGGACCTGATGGGCACCTACGGCAAAAGCCTGCGTGACATCATCGCAATCCTTGATCCTTCGAGTGCTACCTCGCTGGTCGCACCCGCAGGGCCAAAGCGTCGCCGTGCACGCGTGGTCAAGGTTTACCAGAACCCGCACACAGGCGAGCTGATTGAAACCAAGGGCGGCAACCATCGCGGCCTCAAGGCGTGGAAAGAGCAATACGGTGTAGACACTGTGGATTCATGGCTGCGTGCCTGATTGCAAGTTGTCACTTGAAGCCCTGCACTTGCAGGGCTTTTTTATCTCCGGCGCAGCAGGTCTTCACCTGCGCACTGCAGCGCTGTGCTCAGGCGTCATCACACAGTGCCTGTCGATCCGCAACGGGAATTCATATACATGATTAGGTGAACTGACCGGTTCGTATACTTCAATGCACCGGGTAAATGCCGCGAGAATAATGACGCCAATAAATCCGGATTATGCGATTCAGCACACAGTTACAAACCTGAACAGTTCCTGAAGTGTGTAGAGTAATTATTCAGTTTCACTGCGTGATGAGATACACCATTATTTGTTTCTCAATGAGTCGGCGCGCTGAAAAGCATCGACAGCGCAGCACAGCACAGCACAGCGGAGCTTCACACTTTTTTCACATGAACTCTCGGATGATGAAGACCGCTAAAGGAATAGCGCCCCATGCCCGCCTCGGCGGGCTTCTTTTTGTCTGCGAAAAGGCAGATGTCACTGCGTAACGTCCAGGCGCAGACTCTCGCGAATACGCAGTGCCTCATCCTTGTTGCTCGCATAGCCGTCTGCCGATCCCGCGTAGGACAACGACCAGGCCAGCTCCTTGCTGGCGGCCGCAACCAGTGTCTGGGTCAGCACGTGCACGCCATTCTGGGTAATGGTGCAGGTGGTTTCGAGTGCGGGCACCACGCTAAGCCGACTTTCACGGACATGCGTGCAGGCGCTCTGCAATCCGCTGCGCGCAAAATTAACCTGAACCGACTTGCGCATTTCCAGCAGAACGCCCTGGACATTGACTTCATGCCCTGGCGTAAGACGTGTCTGGGTGAGCTCCATGACCATCAGCGGATTTCCACTTTGATCGTTTTTCACCGCGCGCTGTCTGACCTGCACGGACGGTTGAACGGGCTCGCCCGACTCGGTCGGTATCGACTCGACCTCCCAGCCTGCGGGCCAGACGATCATTGCATCGGCGGCATGGACCTGCGCAGTGCCCAGCAGCAGGAACAGGCACAGGCCTGGCACGGAACGTCGGTGGTGCGAAAGGATCATGATCGGGTCGCCAAAACGGTTGACCGGAAATTCTGAGCCTGTTGTCGGCATCGAGCAAGGCCGACGCGACGTTATCCGCGCCGGGTTTGGCACTGCGCGCCCTGCCCCGTATCATTTGGCATTATTTGTACATTCTGTTGGAGACACATTGATGAGCTTGCACGAACTCAACACACTACCGGGCGTCACAGCCAATCCTGAAGCGGCCACCCGGCAGTTTGTGTTCAACCACACCATGCTGCGCGTCAAGGACATCACCAAATCGCTGGATTTCTACACCCGCGTACTGGGCTTCAGCCTGGTCGAGAAGCGTGATTTCCCGGAAGCCGAATTCAGCCTGTACTTTCTGGCGCTGGTCGACAAGGCACAGATCCCGGAAGACGACGCTGCCCGCAACGAATGGATGAAGTCGATCCCCGGCATTCTGGAGCTGACCCATAACCACGGTACCGAAAGCGATGCCACAGCCTCGTACCACAACGGTAACAGCGACCCACGCGGCTTTGGCCATATCTGCGTGTCGGTACCGGATGTGAAAGTCGCCTGCGAGCGATTCGAAAGCCTGGGCGTCGACTTTCAGAAGCGCCTGTCCGATGGCCGCATGAACAGCCTGGCCTTTATCAAGGACCCGGACGGCTACTGGGTAGAGATCATCCAGCCAACGCCGCTCTGAGCCTGCGCTGATCGCTCCGGCAAGGAACGATCGACGTAGAAAGCAAAAAGCCCCGTGATCGCTCACGGGGCTTTTTGTTTACCGCTGTCCGATCAGGCCGGTGCGGAGGTACGGATCAGGTGGTCAAAGGCGCTCAGGGAGGCCTTGGCACCTTCGCCCAGGGCGATGATGATCTGCTTGTACGGGGCAACCGTTACGTCACCGGCAGCGAAAATACCCGGCACCGAAGTTTCACCACGGGAGTCGACCACGATCTCGCCACGCGGCGACAGTTCGATGGCGCCTTTGAGCCATTCACTGTTAGGCAGCAGGCCGATCTGTACGAAGATACCTTCGAGCGGCACGGTGATCTCTTCGCCTGTGGTGCGGTTCTTGTAGCGCAGGCCGTTGACCTTCTGCTCATCACCGGTCACTTCAGTGGTTTGTGCACTGGTGATCACAGTCACGTTCGGCAGACTGTGCAACTTGCGCTGCAGCACTGCGTCGGCACGCAATTGCACGTCGAACTCCAGCAGTGTCACGTGCGACACGATACCCGCCAGGTCGATTGCCGCCTCGACACCCGAGTTACCGCCACCGATGACAGCGACGCGCTTGCCTTTGAACAGCGGACCGTCGCAGTGCGGGCAATAAGCCACACCCTTGTTACGGTACTGCTGCTCACCCGGCACGTTCATCTCCCTCCAGCGTGCGCCAGTGGCAAGGATCAGCGTCTTGGCCTTGAGGCTGGCACCGCTGGCAAACTTCACTTCGTGCAACTCGCCGGCTGCGCCAGGAATCAGCTTGTCGGCACGCTGCAGGTTCATGATGTCGACTTCGTACTGCTTGACGTGCTCTTCAAGCGCCACGGCCAGCTTCGGCCCCTCGGTATGCTGTACCGAGATGAAGTTCTCGATGGCCATGGTGTCCAGCACCTGACCGCCGAAACGCTCGGCGGCAACACCGGTGCGGATGCCTTTGCGGGCAGCGTAGACGGCCGCCGCAGAGCCAGCCGGACCACCGCCCACGACCAGCACATCGAAAGCCTGCTTGGCGTTGAGTTTTTCCGCCTGACGCGCACCAGCACCGGTGTCGATCTTGGCCAGAATCTCTTCCAGCCCCATGCGGCCCTGACCGAACAGCTCACCGTTCAGATAGATGCTTGGTACCGACATGATCTTGCGATCAGTCACTTCGTCCTGGAACAGCGCACCGTCGATAGCGACGTGCTTGATACCAGGGTTCAGCACTGCCATCAGGTTCAGTGCCTGGACCACGTCCGGGCAGTTCTGGCAGGACTGCGAGAAATAGGTTTCGAAATGGAATTCGCCCTCAAGTGCGCGAACCTGTTCGATGGTTTCCGCACTGACCTTGGGTGGGTAGCCGCCAACTTGCAGCAGCGCCAGGACCAGCGAGGTGAATTCGTGACCCATGGGGATACCGGCAAAACGCAGGCTGATATCGTGGCCAGGGCTACTCAGCGAGAACGACGGCGTACGTGCGTCGGTGCCGCTGTCATTGAGGGTGACGTCCTTGGAAACGCTAATCACATCATTGAGCAGTGCAAGCATTTCCTGAGACTTCGCGCCGTCATCAAGGGACGCGACGATCTCGATGGGGCGAGTAACCCGCTCCAGATAGGATTTCAACTGGGCTTTAAGATTGGCGTCCAACATGTGGCGGCTTCCTGTTTACAAAGGGTAGAAATAACAACGCCCAGGCGATTACCGCCCGGGCGTTTTTTGGGGCGATGCGGTTTACTTGCTCAAGAGCTCAACGCCCCCAGCCGATTCATGCGACTCAGATCTTGCCAACCAGGTCCAGGGACGGAGCCAGAGTAGCTTCGCCTTCTTTCCACTTGGCTGGGCAGACTTCGCCCGGGTGAGCGGCAACGTACTGAGCAGCCTTGATCTTGCGCAGCAGCTCGGAAGCGTCACGGCCAACACCGCCGTCGTTCAGCTCGACGATTTTGATCTGACCTTCAGGGTTGATCACGAAAGTACCGCGATCCGCCAGACCGGCTTCTTCGATCAGCACGTCGAAGTTGCGGGAGATGGTCAGGGTCGGGTCACCGATCATGGTGTACTGGATCTTGCCGATCGCTGGCGAAGTGTTGTGCCATGCAGCGTGGGCGAAGTGGGTGTCAGTCGAAACGCTGTAGATTTCAACGCCCAGCTTCTTGAACTCTTCGTAGTTGTCAGCCAGGTCTTCCAGCTCGGTCGGGCATACGAAGGTGAAGTCGGCCGGGTAGAAGAATACGACGGACCACTTGCCTTTGAAGTCAGCGTCCGAGACGTCAACGAAAGCGCCGTTCTTGAATGCGGTAGCCTTGAACGGTTTTACCTGGCTGTTGATGATAGGCATCGGTATATCTCCTGATGGGTTGGATGGGTTGTGAATTCGATGGAGTGAAGCTTACGCATGATCGATGACAATCGCTCATTGGCAAACCTGATGTCACTGATTGCTTTTCACTATGAAGGCAGCTTATTGATAGAAGAAACCTTCGGACCGCTCCCCGCCTCCGATGGGCTCAGGAACGGAGCGGCATCAATGTAGCGCATCGCCGACTTGATGTCCCTCCAGCCTACATAGGACATCAGTGACTTGAGGTCCCAGCCGTTACTGTGCGCCCAGCTTGCAAAACCGCGACGCAACGAGTGGCTGGTGTAGCGCTCGGCGGCGATGCCTGCACGCTGGAGCGCCTGACGCAGCAATGGGATGACGCTGTTGGCGTGCAGCCCCTCCTCTTTAAGGTTACCCCAGCGGTCCACTGCCCGAAAGACCGGACCGCGTATCAGCGCAGCACAGTTGATCCACTCTATATAGGCCTGCACCGGGCACAGCCGCTGCAAGGCCGGTGTCTGGTAGGTGCGGCCCAGGTTGTCGCGATCGCCTTTGCTGCGTGGCAGATAAAGGCTGATTCCCGAGTTGGCGATGGCCTTGACGTCCTGTACCTGCAGGCGGCAAAGCTCGTCGCTGCGAAACCCGCGCCAGAACCCCAGCAGGATCAGCGCCGAATCACGTCGGCCGCGCAACAGACGCGGCTGATCTTGTTGTGCGCTCGCTTCGCGTATTTCGATCTCCAGCCAGGCGATGACTTTTTCCAGATCCTGCAACTGCAAAGGCTCGGCCTGCTTTTCCTGCGCCGGGTGCAGCGCGCGAATGCCCTTGATGACCTTGCGCACCATCGGTGCCTTGGTGGGATCGACAAAACCCTGACTGACGTGCCACTGGGCCAGCGCTGACAAGCGCAGCTTCAGGGTATTGACCGACAGCGTTCCCGCGTGGCTGGCCAGGTAGCGCGCCACGCTTTCGCTGGTCGCCGGCAGAAAGCCGCCCCATGTCACCTCGAAATGCTCGATGGCAGCCCGATAGCTGCGGCGCGTGTTGTCGCGGGTCGCCGCTTCGATATAGCGATCAACGTCATTCATGGCTCAAACCTGCTGGGTGTACCGGTAAAGGCGCCGTAAAGGTAGCTGACAGCGCCTGACACGGGATAATACGCCAATATCCCGTGTTAATTAATTCAAAAAATAGCTAATTATTTCAAAACATATAGTATGTAATTACAGAGTACATACTACAGTACGAAATCGTAGGAGACAGCATGGCCCGCGGCGGTGTAAACAAGGCATTAGTGCAGAAAGCAAGGGCGTCCCTGCTGTCCCGAGGCGAAAACCCGAGCATCGATGCGGTACGTATCGAAATGGGTAATACGGGGTCGAAAACCACCATTCACCGCTATCTGAAGGAGCTCGAATCCACGCAAGCCCCGGCGCCGGATATCAACGAGGAGTTGAGCGATCTGGTGGCTCATCTGGCCCAGAGGCTTCAGGAGCAGGCACAGGAACGTATTGATCAGGCGCACGATCAGCATCAGGCCGAGCGCGACATTCTTCAGCGGCAACTTGCGGCGACTCAGGAGCAGATCGGCAAACTGGAAAAACACGCACGGCAGCGTGAAGAGGCGCTGGAAAAGCAGGCTGCCGCCCTGCTCCATACGCAAGGCACACTGCAGGATGTGCAGACAGAACGCGCCCGGTTGCTTCAGGCCCATCAGGACCTGGAGGCTCGTCTGCACGACAAGGACGGGCAGATCCACTCCCTGGAAGAAAAGCATCAGCATGCCCGCGAAGCGCTGGAGCACTATCGCAACTCGATCAGAGAACAACGCGAGCAGGAGCAACGACGCCACGAAAGCCAGGTTCAGCAGTTGCAAATGGAACTGCGACAGGCACAGCAAGGCCTGGCCATCCACCAGGAAAACATTACACAGCTCAATCGAGACAACGAAAGACTGCTGGCTGAAAATCGCACCACCCTGCGCGAACTGCATAGCCAGACCGACCAGCTGAAGCAAGCCAATACACAGAATGTCGCCTTCGCAGACCAACAGCAGCAGACCCACACCCAATGCGCACTGCTGGAAGAAAGGTTACGCAGCGCGCAGGACGAAAACGCCGCGCTCAAACAAGGCATGATCGATGCGCAGCAACAGAGCCGCATGCTGGAACTGTTGCTGACCAAGAAGGAAGCAGCACTGGAAAACCTGCAGATCAGACTCGATCAGCCGGACAAACCCAAAACCGCCAAGAAGAAGCCATCAGACAAGCCATGACCAGAAGCCTCAGGCAAGCGCGGCCTCGCCGCACGGCAGATGCAGATCAACCCGCGTCCCCTGACCTTCAGTGCTGTCTATACGCACGTGCCCACCAGTCTGCCGGGTAAAGCCATAGACCATCGACAAACCCAACCCTGTTCCCTGACCTACCGGTTTGGTGGTGAAAAACGGATCGAACACCTGATCGATAACGTCCCGAGCAATGCCGCAGCCATTATCTTCGACACTCAGCAGTACATAGTCGCCAGGCAGCAGACCGTCTTTCTGCGTCGCCAGCGTTAGCGAGCGGCTGCGCACGCACAGCCTCCCTCCGACAGGTACAGCGTCGCGAGCGTTGATGACCAGATTCAACAGGGCATTTTCCAGTTGGTGCTCATCAGTGCGTACCGCACTCAACCCCTCCTCCAGTTCGATGTGCAGATGCGCATGGGCGCCCACCGTACCTCGCAACAACTCTTCCATCGAGCGGACCATGCAATTGACATCCACCACGGTGACGTTAAGCGACTGCCGGCGGGCAAATGTCAGCAGCCTGCGGGTCAGTGCAGCAGCCCGATTTGCCGAGCTTGCTGCGGCATCCAGGTAGCGCTCGACCTCACCGATCCGCCCGGCTTCCACACGCAGCCTGATCATGTCCAGCGCGCCAATCACGCCGGAAAGTACATTGTTGAAGTCATGGGCGATGCCCCCGGTCAACTGACCGATTGCATCCATTTTTTGCGCGTGACGCAAGACCTCTTCAGCCATCGCTCGCTCGGCAATTTCGGCCTGCAACAACTCATTGGTGGCTTTCAGCTCGCGCGTGCGCTCGGCGACGCGTAACTCAAGACTCTCGTTGAGTTCGCGTAACGCTTCTTCTGCATTGACCTGGGCGGTGATATCGGTGTGAGTACCCAGCCAGTGAGTGATGTGGCCCCGTGCATCGCGCAGGGGTAGCGCGCGTGACAGGAACCAGTTGAATGCGCCGTCCTTGCCACGTATCGGGAAGGTATCTTCCCAGATCGAGCCGGTGGAAAAGCAGTATTGCAAACGCGCCATCACACGCTCGCGATGTTCGGGATGCAGAACCGAGCGCCAACCCAAGGCCGTCATGGCCTCAAGCGAGGCGCCGGTATACGCATGCCAACGCTCGTTGTACCAGTGGACCTGCCCTCGGGGGCTGGCAGTCCAGGCCAATTGGCTCATGTTGTCAGCCAGTGTTCTGAACTGACGCTCGCTTTCACGCAAGGCATCGATGTACTGCGCGACTTCGCGGTCCTGCTCAGCCGAATGCAATGGCATTCTGGCCGGTGGTTGCTCTCTATTCACGTCGGGATCCATCCTCTTCAAGCCTTTACCCCGGAGCTCTTCCTGAACTCCGGGTGCTGCGTGACTTAACGTTTGACAGGCGTACGCATGGTGACGAACTCTTCTGCCGCGGTCGGGTGTACCCCAATAGTATCGTCAAATACCTGCTTGGTCGCGCCAGCCTTGATGGCAATGGCCAGGCTCTGGACGATTTCGCCAGCATCCGGCCCGACCATATGGCAGCCCAGCACGCGGTCGGTTTTCGCATCGACGACCAACTTCATCAATGTGCGCTCCTGATCATCGGTCAGGGTCAGCTTCATCGGCCTGAAACGACTCTCGAAAATCTGCACATCGTGACCGGCCTTGATTGCATCTTCTTCGGTCAGACCGACCGTACCAATGTTCGGCAGACTGAATACCGCCGTCGGGATGTGATTGTAGTCTACCGGGCGATACTGCTCGGGTTTGAACAGTCGGCGCGCGACCGCCATGCCTTCAGCCAGCGCGACCGGGGTCAGTTGCACACCTCCGATGACGTCGCCGATGGCCAGGATGGAAGGCTCGCTGCTCTGATAATGCTCATCGACCTTGATGTAACCGTGCTCGTCCAGCTTGACGTCGACACTGTCCAGACCGAGGTTGTCGAGCATCGGCCGACGCCCTGTTGCATAGAACACGCAATCGGTCTCGAGCGTGCCGCCGCCCTTCATGGACAACAGCAGACTGCCATCGGCCTGCTTGTCGATGCGCTCGATATCGCTGTTGAAGCGAATCGTCATGTCGCGCTTGAGCAGCTCTTCGTGCAGATGGGTACGAACACCGCCATCAAACCCACGCAGAAACAGTTCGCGGCGGTAGACCAGCGTGGTATCGGCGCCCAGGCCGTTGAAGATCGAAGCGAACTCCACGGCAATATAGCCACCGCCCACAACCACTACGCGCTTTGGCAGCGTCTTGAGATGAAACGCCTCGTTGGACGTAATGGCATGCTCGCGCCCTGGCACATCAGGCACCTGCGGCCAGCCACCGGTGGCGATCAGAATGCGCTCGACGCTGTAGGTCTGGCCGTTGATTTCGACCTGCTGCGGCCCGACGATCTTTGCATGGCCTTCAAGCAGGGTAACGCCGCTGTCGACCAGCAATTTACGATAGATGCCGTTGAGGCGGCTGATCTCACTGTCCTTGTTGGCAATCAGCGTGGACCAGTCAAAACTGGCCTCGCCCAATGACCAGCCAAATCCTTTGGCGTGATCGAAATCCTCGGAAAAATGCGCTCCGTACACCAGCAGCTTCTTGGGCACGCACCCGACGTTGACGCAGGTTCCACCCAGATAGCGGCTCTCGGCCACAGCGACCTTCGCGCCGAAACCGGCAGCAAAACGCGCCGCTCTGACGCCGCCCGAGCCGGCGCCAATTACAAACAGATCAAAATCAAAGGCCATCGATATCTCCTTGGCAGAGGCACAGCATAGCCGCTTGGCGGCCAGTCAGAAATGACAAAGCCACCCGAAGGTGGCTTTGTCCCGGACGTCATCAATCAGAGATCAATGCGCTTTGCCGGTTTTGTAGAAATGCTCGAAGCAGAAGTTGGTAGCCTGGATGTAACCTTCCGCACCACCGCAGTCAAAACGCTCGCCCTTGAACTTATAGGCGAGTACGTTGCCTTCGGCAGCCTGTTTCATCAAGGCGTCGGTGATCTGAATCTCACCACCCTTGCCCGGCTCGGTCTGTTCGATTTTCTCGAAAATGTCCGGGGTCAGGATGTAGCGGCCGATGATCGCCAGGTTCGACGGCGCATCTTCAGGCTTCGGCTTTTCAACCATGTTGGTCACGCGGAACAGGCCCGGCTTGATCTCTTCGCCAGCGATCACGCCGTACTTGTTGGTTTCCTGCGGGTCGACTTCCTGGATGGCGATGATCGAGCAGCCATAATGCTTGTGCAGCTTGACCATCTGCGCCAGCACGCCATCACCATCAGGGTTGACGCACAGGTCATCTGCCAGAACCACGGCGAACGCTTCGTTGCCGATCAGCGGGCGACCGCTGAGGATGGCGTGGCCCAGACCCTTCATTTCGGTCTGACGAGTGTACGAGAAGCTGCATTCGTCGATCAGCTTGCGAATACCGACCAGATACTTTTCCTTGTCAGTACCCTTGATCTGGTGCTCGAGTTCGTAGCTGATGTCGAAGTGGTCTTCAAGAGCGCGCTTGCCACGACCGGTCACGATGGAAATTTCGGTCAGGCCTGCAGCGAGGGCTTCCTCAACACCGTATTGGATCAGTGGCTTGTTGACCACCGGCAGCATTTCCTTGGGCATGGCCTTGGTCGCTGGCAGGAAGCGAGTGCCGTAACCGGCTGCTGGGAACAAGCATTTCTTGATCATAAAAGTCCTTGGTAAGGGCTGTTGGTGTTAACGGCGCAGTCTAATGATGAGGCAGGCACCTTACAATGCCCTGCCTTTGGCCGTCCGATGCCATGATAGAGGAATACTCGTACAGATAGTTCCGCACTTTCTGGATATTGCCTGTATATAAATGCAGCGCAGGACACCGTCAAAACATCCTCAGGACCAGCGCAGCCGGACCTCAATGCCGTTTCTCGACGGCGGCGGCAGTTACACCACGCTTCGCCAATGGCAGGCAGCGACAAGCGGGAGGCAGGCAGTTTATGATGCAAAACATGGCGGAACGATGGCACCCGTTATCAGTCCAACGCTCGCATTTGTTAATTCCCTGGCCTTATCTCGAAGCGAAAAACATGATCAGAATTTTGTCCATTATTGCTGTGCTGGGCCTTACCGGCTGCGCAACCGCCTCCAATACCTACCTGAAAAACGGCAAACAGGGCTTGAGCATCGACTGCTCCGGCGAGGCGATGTCCTGGGCAAGCTGCTACGAAAAAGCGGATGCGTCCTGTGCAGGCACAGGCTATGAAATTGTCGGTACAGATGGCACCCCACAGCCTGCCGAAAGCGACAAGACGCTGGGCGTGGACGTTGGCAACTACAAAAGTCGCAGCGTGCTGGTGGTCTGCAAATAATCAGGCCTGCCGCCCTGCCCGCAACGGGCAGGGCCAGCTGACCGAGCCTGACCTATCAGCCTGAAATGCACGCTTCGGCAGCGTTCTGCACATCCCTGAAACGAATAGGCACATTGGAAAGTCGTTCGTAGACCTTGATCGTACTACCGCCCGAACGGCTTTCGATATCCACTACTGCCGCGGGTGACTTGCTGAGTTTCTGCGCGACGATGACCCGCAGGCCGTCATGGCGAGGCTCGATCAGAGGCGGCTTGCGACTGCTGCTGATCTTGCCAGCGAAGCAATCGGCGTATTCCTGAGGATTCTTGCCCGACATCACGTTCATGGTGGGGGGTGTATGCTCAATGTCGTTCACTGTGGCACAGCCAGTCATTGCCAGAGCCAGGACTACTACAGCAGCCAGTTTCATACAAAGCCTCCAAATAAAGGTCCTACGACAAGCCCCAGCGCAATTAAATCCCGACTAAGGCATTTTTTCCCGGAAACACGGCAAATTAATGTTCACCGACGTCAAATTGCGGGCGTCGCATGCTATCGTTTTGATTTTTCAGAAAAACCCCCATTTCGGAGCCCGTCATGAAATTCGTACACCAGCGTGAGCATCTCAACGAGGACGACCTTGTCGTCATCGAGTGCTCTCAGACCTGCAATATTCGCCTGATGAACGATGCGAATTTTCGCAGCTTCAAAAATGGTGGTCGGCACACCTATCATGGCGGCGCGTTTGACAGATTTCCGGCCAAGATCGCCGCACCAAGCACCGGTTTCTGGAACATCACCATCGATACCGCAGGCCGCAAGGCAGATACCAACGCCGGACGCAAACTGCCTTTCACTCACAAGATCAAGATCGTCCGGCGCTCGACCACTCGCCTGGGATGATGCAAGGAGTCACCGTGAACAATCCAGCCCCGCGCACGACCAAATTCGCTGTCAGCTACAAGCTCAATGGCGAACGCCGCTTCGAATTCGCCCAATTGCAATCGGCATCCACCGAGGAAGCCGAGGCCGCCTTGAAGAAAATGCACGGCGAGAGCGACGACCTTATCACCGACGTCAAGGTCAGCAAGGCTCTCTGATACTCACCGGAGCTCGATCCGATCATGCAACGCAAAGGTGACACTCCCGCCACGCTGGACCTGTTCGCAGACCAGACGGCCCAGCCTCGAGGCGATGAACGGATCGGGCCTGGGTCATGGCTGTTCAGAGGCTTTGCGCTGAGCACCATGGCGCAGTTGCTTTCCGCCCTTGAACAAACACTGGGCCTCTCCCCGTTCCGGCACATGCAGACGCCCAGCGGTCTGAGCATGTCTGCAGCGCTGAGCAGTTGCGGACAACTGGGCTGGATAACCGATCGTCACGGTTACCGGTACAGCGCAACCGACCCACAAACAGGACAGGCCTGGCCGGCGATGCCGGATGCCTTCATGCAACTGGCGCAGGACGCCGCACTCGCAGCCGGCTATGTCGGGTTCGTGCCTGACGCTTGCCTGATCAATCGCTATATCCCGGGCGCCAAGATGTCCCTGCATCAGGACCGAAACGAACACGACCATCGCTGGCCAGTGGTGTCGGTATCACTGGGCATACCGGCGATCTTTCAGTTCGGCGGCTTGCTGCGCAGCGACAAGACTCAGCGCATCTCCCTGTTTCATGGCGACGTGGTGGTCTGGGGTGGCGAGGACAGGTTGCGCTTCCATGGCATTTTGCCCATCAAGCAAGCCGAGCATCCGCAACTGGGTGAGCAACGGATCAACCTGACCTTTCGCAAGGCTGGCCGCGACAGCTGATCAGGCCTCTTCAAGCGCGCCGGAAGTCCTGGCCAGCGCCGGACATACCGCCCGGTGCAGGTTGAGCGCCGTATTGATGATGCCGATGTGGCTGAATGCCTGCGGGAAATTGCCCAGCATGCGCCCGCCCTTCGGATCGTACTGCTCGGCCAGCAGGCCAACGTCATTGCACAGCCCCACCAACCGTTCGAACAGCCGCGCGGCATCATCAGCCCGGCCCAGCAAGACATAGGCATCGGCCAGCCAGAACGAACAGACCAGAAACGTCCCTTCACGACCGGCAACGCCATCGACACTGCGCTCGTTGTCGTAGCGCAGCAGCAGACCATCCTGCATCAGCGTGCGCTCGATCTGCGCGACAGTACCGATAACTCGCGGGTCTTCCGGCGCAAGAAAACCGGTCAGCACAATCTGCAGCAGACTGGCGTCCACCTCTGTCGAGCCATAAGTCTGCACGAAGCTGCCAAGCTCGGCATCGAAACCGTGGCGACAGACATCGGCATGGATCTCGTCCGCCACTTTCCGATAGTGCACTGCCAGCGCACGATCCTCATCGCTCTCGGCAGCCTGGGCAATCTGCGTGGCGTTACGGTCAAAGGCCACCCAGGCCATGACTTTCGAATGCGTAAAGTGGCGCGGCTCGGAGCGTATCTCCCAGATACCCGCATCCGGCAGGTGCCAGATCTTCTCCAGATAAGGCATGACCACCTTGGAAATCGCCACGCTGCGCGGATGCTGCGCCATACCGCCGCGCAGCGCCTGGATCAGCGCATCGGCCACCTCCCCGTAGACGTCCAGCTGAACCTGCGTCGCCGCACCATTGCCGACACGCACCGGAAGCGAGTTCTCGTAGCCACTCAGCCAGGGCAGCTCGTACTCCTGCAAACGCCGCTCGCCGCCTACGCCGTACATGATCTGAATCTGCTCCGGGTTACCGGCAACCGAGCGCAACAGCCAGTCCCGCCAGGCCTGGGCTTCCTCGAAATAGCCCAGATTCATGAATGCCAGAAGGGTCATGGTGGCGTCACGCAGCCAGCAATAGCGGTAATCCCAATTGCGCTCGCCGCCCAACTGCTCGGGCAATGAGGTGGTCACGGCGGCGACGATGCCGCCGGTGGGCGCGTAGGTCATGGCTTTGAGCGTAATCAGCGAGCGCTTTACCTGCGCCGTCCACGGCCCGACGTCAGGGCAGCGATCAGAAAATTCGCGCCAATAGGCTGCGGTGCTCTCCAAGGCCAGGTCGGCATCGATCTGGTCGAGCAAGGGCGCAAAGGATGCCTGATAGGCCAGCGTGAAGACCTTGCGCTCGCCTTCATCGACGTGAAAATGGCTAGCGGTGTGATGATCCTGTGGGTGCAGCGCCACAGGGCTGCGCAAAACCAGCATTTCCGGCCCGGCCACTGCCGTCAGCGTATGAGCATCCTTTCGCTCGACCCAGGGCACACTGCTGCCGTAATCGAAACGGATGGCGAGGTCCACAGCGAATTCGACCTGACCGGACAGCCCGACCACCATGCGCACCACGTGGCCGGAGGTCTTCATGGGCATGAAATCGACCAGCATGGCGCGACCGTCACGGGTTTCGAAAACCGTTTCCAGAATCAGGGTGCCGTCGCGATAGCGGCGCTCGACCGCGATAACCTCGGCAGTTGGCGCGATCTTCCAGCGGCCGTGCTCATCACCGCCCAGCAGCGCGGCGAAACAGGCCGTCGAGTCGAAGCGAGGGAAACACAGCCAGTCCAGCGAACCATCACGGGCGACCAGCGCCGCCGTCTCGCAGTTGCCCAGCAATGCGTAGTCTTCGATCAGTGCAGCCATTCAGAAATGCCCGTCGTGATGATGATTCGTTAACGTGGGTATGCAACTCGATCAGGCGTTCAGGATGTAACGCTCGATGGCGTTGGCCACTCCGTCCTGCTCATTGCTATCAGTAACATGGTCAGCCTGTCCCTTGACTGTCTGCTCGCCCTGCCCCATGGCGATGGACAAGCCGGCCTTGTGGAACATTGCCACGTCGTTACCGCCGTCGCCTATGGCCGCCGTACGCGACAGGTCGACGCCCAGATAGTCCGCCAGCGCGACCAGAGCGGAACCCTTGTTGGCCTCCAGCGCAGTCACATCCAGGTAGTATTTTTGCGAACGGGCCGCCAGCGCGAGCCCTTCGATCTGCGGATTGAGCTGCGCCTCAAGGGTCTTGAGCAACTCGAAATCACCGCTGGCCGCGACGATCTTGTCGACGCGATCCAGATACGGCTCGAAACTCTCGACCTGAACATAGTCATAGCCCAGTGCATCGAGCTCATGATCGACGTAATCGGCGTCGGGATCGATCAGCAACCACTGATCATCGGCAAACACCCAGATGGCAACGTTCTGCCCGGCAAACAGCTCCAGACAGATGCGAACGGCGCGCGGGTCAATGCGATGAGCCACCAGCAGGCTGCCATCGGGATGAGTGATGGTGCCGCCATTGAATGCCACGGTGGGCAGGTCGACATCCAGCGCCTCGATCACCTGGCGCATGGCCCTGGGCGGTCGACTGCTGGCCAGCGTGAAGTGAACGCCCGCGTTACGCAGGCGCTTGATGGCGTCGATATTGGCTTGGCTAAGGCTGTGATCACGGCGCAGTAACGTGCCGTCGATGTCGGACAACAGGAACTGTACAGGCAGTTCAGACATTCAATTCTCTCCATTCCCGACCGTCACGACTCAGCAGCTCTTCACCCGCTTGCGGGCCATCCTTGCCAGCCTCGTAAAGCTGAACTTCCGGCTGTGCGGCCCAGGCGTCGAGAAACGGCTGCACGGCACGCCAGCCGTTCTCGATGTTGTCGGCCCGCTGGAAGAGCGTCTGATCACCGGTCAGGCAGTCATAAATGAGGGTTTCGTACCCGGTGGAGGGCTGCATCTCGAAGAAGTCCTTGTAGGCGAAGCCCAACGCGATATCTTCCATTTCCAATTTCGGGCCCGGACGCTTGGCAAACAGGTCGAACCACATGCCTTCGTTGGGCTGGATCTGGATCCGCAGGTAGTTGGGCTTGAGCCGGTCGACTTCGGTATCGCGGAACTGCGCGTAAGGAGCAGGCTTGAAGCAGATGGCGATTTCTGTGCTGCGAGCGCTCATGCGCTTACCGGTGCGCAGGTAGAAAGGCACCCCCACCCAGCGCCAGTTGTCGACCATGACCTTCAGCGCAACGTAGGTCTCGGTGCTGCTGTCCGGCTCCACGCGATCTTCCTGGCGATAACCGACGACCTCCTTGTCGCCCATCACGCCCTTCGCATACTGGCCACGCACCGAATTGGCCAGGGCTTCCTCCTGGCTCCAGGGCCGGATCGCGCCGACCACCTTGGCTTTCTCACCGCGAACGGCATCAGCACCGAAAGCGGCAGGCGGCTCCATCGCCACCATTGCCAGCAGCTGGAACAGGTGGTTGGGGACCATGTCGCGCAAGGCACCGGTATGCTCGTAAAAGCTGCCACGGGTTTCCACGCCTACGGTTTCCGCCGCCGTGATCTGTACGTGATCGATGTAGTGATTGTTCCAGAACGACTCGAACAGGCCATTGGAGAAACGGCTGACCAGAATGTTCTGCACCGTCTCCTTGCCCAGGTAATGGTCGATCCGGTAAATCTGCTTCTCGCTCATGACTTTCAGCAGACAGCCATTGAGCTCCACCGCACTGGCCAGATCGGAGCCGAACGGCTTCTCGATCACGACACGACGGAAGCCGTCTTCGGTTTCCTGCAACAAACCTGACGAGCCCAGCCGCTGGGCGACCTCACTGAAAAATCGCGGCGCGGTGGCCAGATAGAACACCGCGTTTGCGGTACCGGTGCTCTCGATCTTGCTGGCGATGTCCTGATAGGTGGAATCGTCGAGGAAGTCGCCCTGCACATAACTGATGCGCTCGGCCAGCTTGCTCCACAGCGCAGGATCGAGCGGATCCTTGCCGCCGCCGGCAACCTTGCCGGCGGCTTCATCACGAATGAAGTTCTCGAGCTTTTTCGCAAAGTCGGCATCACTGATCGAGTTGTGATCGACACCGACGATATGCAGCCCTTCATCCACCAGACCGTCGCGTGACAGGTTGTAAAGCGCCGGCATCAACAGGCGCTTGACCAAATCTCCGTGGGCACCGAACAGAAACAGGGTCGTGGGTGGGGCTACCTCGGTTTTTTGCTCGGCACTGCCACGCGACAGGCCCATTACTTGGGTTCCTTGTGGCCACCAAATCCAAAGCGCATGGCGGACAGCATCTTGTCTGCATACGAGCTTGTCTGGCGGGAACGGAAACGCGCAAACAGAGCGCTGGACAGCACAGGAACCGGAACCGCCTGCTCGATGGCCGCTTCGATGGTCCAGCGACCTTCGCCGCTGTCGGCAACCGAACCGGAGAACGCATCCAGGTGCGGGTCGGTGGCCAGGGCGTCGGCGGTCAGGTCCAGCAGCCAGGACGACACCACACTGCCACGACGCCAGACTTCGGCAATATCCGCCGTGTTCAGGTCGAAACGCTGTTCAGGCGGCAGGAGTTCGGAGTTTTTCTGCTTGAGAAGATCGAAGCCCTCGGCGAAGGCCTGCATCATTCCGTATTCGATGCCGTTATGGATCATCTTCACGAAATGCCCGGAGCCCGCAGGGCCGGAGTGGATATAACCGCGTTCGGCGCGATCATCGGTCGAGGTGCGGTCACGGGTGCGCTCGATCGAGCCAAGACCCGGAGCCAGTGTCGCGAACAGCGGATCGAGGCGCTCGACAACGGCGGCCTCGCCTCCGATCATCATGCAGTAGCCGCGCTCGAGGCCCCAGACGCCGCCTGACGTGCCGACATCGACATAATGCAGGCCCTTCGCGGTCAGTTCCTGGGCGCGACGGATATCGTCCTTGTAGAACGTATTACCGCCGTCGATGATCACGTCATCGGCGTCAAGCAACTCACTGAGGGTCTGGATGGTGTCTTCGGTCGGCGCACCGGCCGGGAGCATTACCCAGACAGCACGGGGCTTGGCGAGCGTGCTGACCAGTTCCTTCAGATCTGCGACCGCAGTCGAACCGTCATTGGCCAGGGCGTTGCGCGATGCTTCATCACGGTCGTACACCACAGTCGTATGACCATTCAGCATCAGACGGCGTGCGATGTTGCCGCCCATGCGGCCCAGTCCAATAATCCCAAGTTGCATGAAGGTGCTCCTTAAATCGTAAAAAGGTGCCTCGATTGCCGTCCAGCGCATCGACGGTTTGCGAGCATGCTGTTTAGTCAAGCGAGGCGGAACGTCGGTTCCCTTGCGAGAAGATGAAGACGCGAGCGCCCTCCTGTGGTGCATTTTGTCGCGATTAAGAGACATTCGCGACAATTAAAAATAAAAAAGTTCCAAAATCATGCAAAAGAAATCAGAATCGGTGCCGATAGAGAGGGTAAGCAGCGGCGGTCAGGGATTGAAAGTCATTGCCACGGACCTCTCTGAGGTTGAATCCGCCATTTGCGAGGTGAGCAATGGGCACTGTACTACCAGCAATTGCACCACAAACCCTGTATGTCACTATCCGTCGTGACGAACTGCGCACATTAAAAGAAGAGCGCGAGCAGTTGCAGAAAAAAGTGGCTCATTTGAGCTCGATACTGCAGCAATCGCAGTTATCCGCCCCCGGTAAGATGCTTCAGGCCTGACCGCAACTGTATCATTCTTCAAAACGCCTCAGGGCAAGACCGATAATCCGGCTTGCCCACCTGACCTGCCCCCCTCTGCTGATCCCGCCATCTGTTCCGTCGCCCGCTCAGCCCGGCTTGCATCTGAACGATCAAAAAAGACGTTTGGCGAACAGGTCCTCTACAGCGGCTTCTGCCAGAACATGGCACGCCCCATTTCAGGGCTCAACTGATAATTGTCAAAACCGAGCTTTCTGTAGGCCCCTTGTGCAACCTCGTTGCCCTCCAGAACCTCAAGCGTCAGCTTGCAGCAGCCACGCTGGCGCGCAATCTCTTCGACCTTGAGCAGCATTTTCTGGCTGATACCGAGGCCACGGTGTTGCGAGAGCACTGCGACGTCGTGAATATTGACCAACGGACGACAGGCAAAGGTTGAAAACCCCTCGAAGCAATTGACCAGTCCTACCGGCTCTCCCGAGATGAATGCCAGCACGCTGAACGCATACGGACGCTTTGCGAGTTCGATTGCCAACTGCTGACGGGTATCGCTCGACAGAGGCCGCCCTGTCCCCATGGCATCCATCGAATACTCATTCAAAACAAACCCTATCGCGTCTGCATGCACAGGATTGGTGTAACTCGCTTGCAGTACCAGTACCTCGGGGGCTTCCATTTCCATCCTCGTCAATTCAATCAGAGTGATTCAGTGAAATCAGTCAAAGGGTAATGCCTCAGGCCAGTATCAAGGCCGGGGCTTGTGGCCCGATTCTATCCTGCCCTGCGCCAAAATGTTCCAACGCAGATGTAAGGATTTTCTCGTAGCGCCCGCAGATTGACCGCTGCACGCCCCCGGAAAAGGCGTTATGCACCGTTACGGCTCGTCACGATCTGATACCAACGGGATTTAGTGATGAAAACCAGGCGCCTGGACTGGATTGTCCAACGATCCGACGGCCGGTAACGCTCCCTCCGGACGCAGAAAAAAGCCTTGAAAAAGCGCAGCGACAACCGGGCTGCCACCTGCAGCCTGTCATCATGTGGCGCGTCGAAGCCCATGCCAGACATCCGCAAATAAAAAAGTCGAAACTTCTCCAAAACCGCCGGGTCAGCTGATTAGAGCATCTATGCTATTGGCTGACATCCGGTTATGGCGACATCACACCGCTTTGTCACTATGCATGGTCCAAACGGGTATCGATCTTGCGTAGTGCACGTATGTGTACCCGGCCATAGGAAATGGCCAATAAAAATCAAGTGATGCACCAAGACTGTTTTAAGGGGAAAAATTGATGATTAGCGCCGCTGTGAAAACCCAGAAGGGAGAGAGTTTTAACCAGCCTGTCGGCGAGCTGACTCATCTGCCGGTGTTCTCTAACAAGAGCGTTCCTGTGCTGCAAATGCCAACGTCGACTGTTCAGCCTCAGCCGACCATGTCTCAGGTCAATAGACGCAAAGTGTTGTTCGTGACCTCCGAACTGGCCGATCTGGTGAAAACCGGCGGGCTGGGCGATGTGTCTGCCGCACTGCCGCGAGCCATGCGCCACCTGCACGACGTTCGCGTACTGATTCCAGGTTATCCGCAGGTCATCAACAGCGGTAACCCGATCCACATCATCAGCCAGCTGGGCGGGCATGCAGCGCTGCCGCCTTGCAAGGTGGGTCGCATGGACATGAAAGACGGTCTGGTGATCTACGTACTGATCTGCCCGGAGCTTTACGAGCGCGAAGGCACCCCTTACGCCGACAGTAATGGCCGCGACTGGTCCGATAACCATATTCGCTTCGCCCGTCTGGGCCTGGCAGCCGCCGAGTTCGCCGCTGGCGAAGTCAAGAGCCAGTGGTGCCCCGAGCTGGTTCATGCCCATGACTGGCCAGCCGGCCTGGCGCCTGCGTACATGCGCTGGCGCGGGCAGTCCACGCCAAGCATCTTCACTGTTCACAACCTCGCCTATCAGGGCACGGTCAGCACTGCCTCAAGCCGTGAGCTGGGCATCCCGGACTCCGCCATTACTCCTGAAGGCATGGAGTTCTACGGTCAGCTGTCGTTTATCAAGGCAGGCATGGCCTTCGCCAGCCACATCACCACGGTCAGCGCCACCTACGCTCGGGAAATCACCACCCCGGAGTTCGGCTGCGGCCTTGAGGGCTTTCTGCAAAGCAAGGCCAACAAGGGCCAGCTCAGCGGCATCCCCAACGGCATTGACGAAAGCTGGGATGCGGCCACTGACGAACACTTGATTTGCCACTTTGCGCCCAACGAGTGGACGCGCAAGGAAATCAACGCTGACTACGTACGTGAACTGTTCGAGCTGGATGCTTCCACCGGGCCGCTGTTCGCGGTGGTGTCGCGCCTTGTGTATCAGAAAGGCCTGGACCTGACGATCGGCGTTGCCGAACACATCGTCAACAATGGCGGACAGATCGCAATAATCGGCCGCGGCGAGCCCGAGGAAGAACAGGCCATGCGCGAGTTGGCGGAACGTTTCCCAGGCCGCATCGGCGTGCGCATCGGCTTCAACGAAACAGATGCACGACGCATGTTCGCTGGCAGCGATTTCCTGTTGATGCCTTCCCGCTATGAACCTTGCGGGCTGAGCCAGATGTACGCGCAACGCTTCGGCTCGCTGCCTGTCGCCCGCAATACCGGTGGCCTGGCAGATACGATCGAAGACGGCGTCACCGGCTTCCTGTTCAACGAGTCGACAGTCGAAAGCTACACCGAGGCCCTGAATCGCACCTTTCAGGTCTTCGCCCATCCGGAGCTGCTCAACGCCATGCGCTGCCGCGCCATGGCGGCTCCCTTCAACTGGCATCAGGCGGTAGAGCCCTACGCAGATCTCTATCGCGATCTGTTGAAGAAAAACGTGAGTATTTCCAGCAACTACTAGGTTAAGGATTTAATGGATGCCCCTGCGTACAGACGATAACTGGCGCCACGGCGCCGTTTTGTTGGACCCTGAACACACCCGGTTTGCCCTCTGGGCACCGGATGCCTCCTTCGTAAATGTCGAACTGCAGGATGGCCAGTCACTGGCCATGCTGCCTCAGTCCGACGGCTGGTTCGTCCTCGAGGCCCGCTGCAAGGCGGGTACTCGCTACCGCTTCAGGATCGACCACGAGCTGGACGTTCCTGACCCCGCTTCCCGCGCGCAAGTCGATGACGTTCACTCTGAAAGCCTCGTCGTCGACCCTGACGCTTATTCATGGCAAAACACTGCGTGGAACGGGCGTCCATGGCATGAAGCGGTTATCTACGAACTGCACGTGGGCGCCATGGGTGGCTACGCTGGCGTGGAAAAACACCTGCCGCGACTCGCCAAACTGGGCGTTACCGCAATCGAACTGATGCCGCTCGCGCAGTTCCCCGGTGATCGCAACTGGGGCTACGATGGCGTTCTGCATTACGCTCCGCAATCCTCCTACGGCACGCCGGAACAGCTCAAGCGCCTGATCGACACCGCTCACGGTCTTGGCCTGATGGTGATTCTCGATGTGGTGTACAACCACTTCGGTCCGGACGGCAACTACCTGGGCAGTTACGCCAAAGAGTTTTTCCGCAGCGACCTGCACACCCCATGGGGCGATGCGATCGACTTCAGACGCCCGCAGGTGCGCGACTTTTTCGTCGATAACGCCCTGATGTGGCTGCTCGAGTACCGCTTCGACGGCCTGCGCATGGACGCTGTTCATGCCATTCGCGACGAGACCTTCCTGCCGGAGTTCGCAGAGCGGGTTCGTGGCCGCATTGAACCAGGCCGCCACGTGTGGCTGAACCTTGAGAATGAGTTCAACCAGGCCGGTCTTCTGGAAAAGGGTTTCGATGCTCAATGGGACGACGACGGGCACAACACCCTCCACGTGCTGTTGACCGGTGAAACCGACGCCTACTACTCCGACTTCGCCAAAGAGCCTACGCAAAAGCTTGCGCGCCTGCTCAGCGAAGGCTTTGTCTACCAAGGCGAACCGACGCGTCACGGGCACACGCGAGGCGAGCCCAGCGCGCACCTGTCGCCGTCGGCTTTTGTGTTGTTTCTGCAGAACCACGATCAGATCGGCAACCGCGCCCTCGGTGAACGCCTGCCGCAACTCTGCGCGCCTGCGGCGTTGAAGGCCGCCACTGCCCTGTTGCTGCTTTCACCGATGATCCCGTTGATGTTCATGGGCGATGAATGGGCGGCCAGCGAACCGTTTCTGTTCTTCACCAGCCACCACGGCGAGCTGGCCGATGCGGTACGTGAAGGACGTCGCAAGGAGTTTGCTGATTTCGCCGCGTTCGCTGATCCGGAAAAGCGCGAGCACATTCCTGATCCAAACGACATCAAGACATTCGAAGCGTCACGCCCGGCGTTCGCCGCGGTCGATCTCGACACCGACACAGGCCTCGATCATCGCAGCTGGCTGGAGTTCTACACGCAGTTGCTGGCTTTGCGGCACCAGGAAATCATGCCGCGCCTGCAGGGCGCACGCTTCCTGAAGACCGATATTCTCGGTGACAAGGCAGTCAGTGCGCGCTGGACACTGGGTGATGGCAGCGAACTGCGTATTGACCTCAATCTCAGCGAGCACGCGGTTGACGCACCGCCACAAACGGGCGCCCGCGAGATATTCTCCAGCGCCGAAAAATCGTCCGAACTTTCCCCACGCGGCATCCTCAATGCTTACACGGCCATTGTCAGCCTGACAGCAAGTGATGTTCTGGAGGAACAGGATGAACAATGAGCAATTGGAGAGGCTTGCGACCGAGGCAGGCTTGTCGGTGCACTGGGTCGATGCCAACGCTCGGCCGCAGACCGTCAGCCCGGATGTACTGCGCAAGGTTCTGGAAGCGCTGGGCTATCCTGCTGAAAACGGCGAGGCTATCGATGCCAGCCTGCTGCGCCTGCAAAAAGCCAGTCACGGCACCAGTGCCCCGCCACTGCTGACGGTCGATGTGGAAAGCAATCTGGACCTGTCGCAGTGGTTCGCGCCACAAACGCCGTTCACGCTACACCTCGAAGACGGCTCTTCACTGGATGCCAGGCTGACCTCGAACGCAGAGCTTCCGGCGCTGGCCCCGCCGGGCTACCAGCAGCTGGAAATTGCCGGCCAGCACCTGACCATCGCGGTCGCGCCGAAAACCTGCTTCAGCATGGCAATGGCCACCGAGACCTCGAAGCCGCACGGCTGGGGCCTGACCGCTCAGCTTTACAGCTTGCGGCGTGAAGGTGATGGCGGTTTTGGTGACACCGAGGCACTGGAGAAGGTCTTGCGCTCTGCTGGCGAGCGAGGTGCCGACGCGCTAGGCATCAGCCCGATCCACGCCATGTTCGCCAACGACCCTCACCGTTACAGTCCTTATTCACCGTCCAGCAGGCTGTTTCTCAACAGCCTGTACGCGTCGCCGGGTGCGATTCTCGGTGAAAGTGCGTGGCGTCAGGCCATCGAAGACGCGCGCGTCGGCGACGAGATGAAGCGCCTTGAAACACAGACGCTGATCGACTGGCCAGCCGCGGCCAACGCAAAATGGAAAGCGCTGCACGCGCTTTATGAAGGCTTCAGTGCGGGTGATCACCCGCTGCACGAAGACTTCAACAGCTTCCGCCACAGCGGTGGCGAAGCGCTGGAAAATCACTGCCGCTTCGAAGCGCTGTGTGCCGAGTCAGAAACGCTGAACATCGGCAGCAATTGGCATGAATGGCCTGAGCAATTCAAAGACCCTCGCGGCGACGCCGTCGCCGAATTTGCCAAAAGCCATAGCGAGCAAATCAGCTTCCATGCATTCGCCCAATGGTTGATAGCCCGTGGTCTGGAGCGTGCACAGGTTGCAGCACGCAGCAGCGGCATGCGCGTCGGCCTGATCGCCGACCTGGCAGTGGGTGCCGATGGCGCCGGAAGCCAGGCCTGGAGTCGCCAGGACGAGTTGCTGTCGGCCCTGACCGTCGGCGCCCCCCCTGACATTCTCAACCGTGCCGGCCAGAGCTGGGGGATTTCCGCCTTTTCACCGGACGGCCTCAAACGTAATGGCTTTCGCGCGTTCATCGAGATGCTGCGGGCCAACTTCGCCCATGCCGGCGGGTTGCGTATCGACCATGTCATGGGCTTGCAGCGCCTGTGGGTCATCCCGCAGGGGGCGCCTCCCAGCGAAGGCGCGTATCTGAACTTCCCGCTGGACGACATGCTTCGCCTGCTGAGCCTGGAATCCTGGCGGCACAAGGCAATCGTGCTGGGTGAAGACCTTGGTACGGTGCCTGAAGGCCTGAGCGAAAAACTCAGTGCCAGGGCGATTCTTGGCATGCGCGTACTGCTGTTCGAACAGAACAATGGTCAGTTCAAGCCGATTCTCGACTGGTCCGATCAAGCATTGGCGACCACCAGTACCCACGACCTGCCTACCCTCGCAGGCTGGCTCAGCGAACTGGATATCGAGTGGAACGCGCGCCTCGGCCACATTGACGATCAGCACGAATCGCAGTGGCGCGAAGAGCGCACGCGGGAATATGAAAGCCTGCGGCGTGCCTTGAGTCAGAACATCGACAGTATGCCCTCCGGTACTGAAGACCCGGCGCAGATCATCGACGCGAGTATCAGCTACCTTGGCCATACACGTGCGCCATTGGTCTTGCTGCCGATAGAAGACGCCCTGGGTGTCGAAGAGCAGGCCAACCTGCCCGGCACCATTGACAGTCACCCCAACTGGCGCAGACGTCTTCCCGGCGATGCGGCCTCTCTGCTTGATAACCCGAATGCTGCTCGACGACTGGAATTGCTTTCCCGATCCCGGCTGCAGGCTACGGAGCGTGATCAATGACCCGTCCATTACAGCCTTTGCGCGCCACCCAGCGCCTGCAATTCCACAAGGATTTTACCCTCGACGACGCCGTGCCACTGGTGCCCTACTTCGCCAGCCTGGGTATCAGCCATGTCTACGCGTCACCGCTGCTCAAGGCGCGTGCCGGCTCGATGCACGGCTATGACGTGGTCGACCCGACAGTTATCAACCCGGAACTGGGCGGCGAACCTGCCCTGCTGCGCCTGGTCGAGACCCTGCGCGAGCACGGCATGGGCCTGATTCTCGATATCGTGTCCAACCACATGGCGGTCGGCGGTGCCGACAACCCGTGGTGGCTGGACCTGCTGGAATGGGGCCGTCGCAGCCCGTATGCAGAGTTCTTCGACATCCAGTGGAATTCGCCGGACCCGCTGCTGGAAGGCCAGCTGTTGCTGCCGTTCCTGAGCAGCGATTACGGCACGGTATTGCAGGCCGGTGAAATTCCGCTGCGCTTCGATGCCGAGCATGGCGCGTTCTACATCGAGCACTATCAGCATCACTTTCCGATCTGCCCACTGACTTACGACTCGCTGTTGCAGGCCGTGGATCAGCCACAACTGAAGGACATGGCCCAGCGTTTCAGCGCACTTGCGCAGTTCCCGCAGGCCTATGAGCGCGCACGCCAGGCCAAGGCCGAGCTGGCCGAACTGGCCAAGGACCCGCAGGTGCTCAAGGGTATCGAGCAGATCCTCGCGCATTTCGATTCCAGCAAACCGCAAGGCTTCCAGCGCCTGCACCTGTTGCTGGAGCGTCAGCACTATCGTCTGGCCAGCTGGCGCACCGCTGGCGATGACATCAACTGGCGGCGTTTCTTCGACATCAACGAGCTGGGCGGCCTGCGTGTCGAGCGGCCACAGGTGTTCGAAGCCACCCACGGCAAGATATTCCAGCTGATCGCCGATGGCCTGGTCGACGGGCTGCGCATCGACCACATCGATGGCCTGGCTGATCCGCGCGGCTACGGTCGCAAGTTGCATCGCCGGGTCAAAAGCCTGCTCAAACTGCGACCCGAGCACGCGCAGATCGATCATCTGCCGATCTTCGTCGAGAAAATCCTCGGCCCCGACGAGCCGCTGCGTGAAGACTGGAGCGTTGACGGCACGACCGGTTACGAGTTCATGAACCAGGTGTCACTGCTGCAACACGACCCCAAGGGCGAAGAGCCTCTGGGTGAGCTGTGGAGCCGCCTGACAGAACGTACCGCTGACTTCGATCAGGAAGTACTGGTGGCCCGCGATCTGGTCCTGCACGGCACCCTGGCGGGCGATTTCGAGAACGTCGCTCAATCGTTGTTGGAGGTTGCTCGCAGCGACCTGATGAGCCGCGACCTGACCCTGGGTGCGATTCGTCGTGCCCTGCTCGCGCTGATCGTCAATTTCCCGATTTATCGCACCTATATCTCGGTGTGCGGCCGCTCGGCGCAAGACGACAAGTATTTCCAGCAGGCCATGGAAGGCGCGCGTGCAACGCTGAACGAAGGCGACTGGCCGGTGCTGGATTACCTGGCACGCTGGCTGGGTGGCGAACCTTGGCGAAAACTGCCACGCGGCCAGCTGCGCAAGCTCTACAAAAATGCCTGCGTACGCTTCCAGCAACTGACCTCCCCGGTTGCCGCCAAGTCGGTCGAAGACACTTCGTTCTACCGCTCTGCCGTGCTGCTCTCGCGCAACGATGTGGGTTTCCATCCGCAGCACTTCAGTGCGCCGGTAGATGACTTCCATCAGGTTTGCCTGCAGCGTCTGGAGAAGTTTCCAGACAATTTGCTGACCACCGCAACGCACGATCACAAGCGTGGCGAAGATACGCGTACGCGCCTCGCGGTCCTGAGTGAATGCGCCCCGTGGTACGCCGAACAGGTGGAGCGCTGGAGACAGCTGGCAATACCGCTCAAGGGTGACGAGCCGACGATAAGTGCAGGCGACGAGCTGATGCTTTATCAGGCCTTGCTGGGCAGCTGGCCGTTGAGCCTGGAGGGCGAACAAGCTCACCAGGAATACGCGAAGCGCATGGTCCAGTGGCAGGAGAAAGCCCTGCGCGAAGCCAAGCTGCAAAGCAGCTGGAGTGCACCGAATCAGCCCTACGAAACCGCTTGCCGCGAATTTCTGGAGCGTTTGCTGCTGGCACCGGAAGCCCTGGCGCTGCGTCAATCCCTCAGTGCGACAGCCAACCGTATTGCCACCGCTGGCGCGCTCAACAGTCTGGCGCAAACCTTGCTACGCTTGAGCGTACCCGGTGTTCCCGATTTGTATCAGGGCACCGAGTTCTGGGATTTCAGCCTGGTGGACCCGGACAACCGCCGCCCGGTTGACTACGCTGCACGGAAACAGGCCCTGGCCGAAGACGCAAGCGTTACCGAGCTGCTGACTGACTGGAAGGACGGGCGCATCAAGCAGGCGCTGATCGCGAAGGTCTTGAACCTGCGGGCCGAACATCCGGGACTGTTCAGCGAAGGCAGTTATCAACCTCTGGACATAAAGGGCAGCCACGCCGAGCAGGTGATGGCCTTTGCCCGGGAGACGCAAGGAGTGCGCGCTATCATCGTAGTACCACGCACATGCAGTGAACTATTGGGTACTGCGCAAACTCCATTGATTAATGCTGCCAATTGGGGCGACACACGGATCATGTTGCCGTTTGCCGACTCCGGTTCTGACTGGAAGGGACTCTTTTCTGACGTTGTCGTGACGAGTGATCGGGAAGTACCGCTCAGTGCAGCGCTTGAAAGATTTTCCGTCAATCTGCTTATTCAAACTATGTAATAGCTGGGAGTCTCAAGATGAGTGCCGACGAAAAAAGAATTCGCGACTTTGCTTACCAAATCTGGGAATCGGAGGGTAAACCTTCCGGTCACGACGAGCGTCACTGGGAAATGGCGCGCAAACTGGCCGAGGCCGAAGCGCTGGCGCCGAACAAGTCCAGTGTGCGCAAATCGACCAAGCCCAAGCTGCCAGAGGTAGATAGCGCCAAGGCGCCTGCCAAGGGCGCAGCCAAGCCGGCCGCAAAATCGGCGCCTGCGCCAAAGCCTGCTGGTGAAGCCAAGCCCAAGCCTGCTCCCAAGGCGGCTGCCAAACCTGCGCCCAAGGCCAAGCCCGCTGCAGCCGCTGCAACCGACGCTCCTGCCAAAGATGCGCCTGCCAAACCTGCTCCGAAGAAGCCACGCAAGCCGTCGAATTCTTGAAACTCTTCTGGCCGCGCACCGGTCAGTTATTGCAGGTCTCGCTCTGACCAGAGATGAGGCCTGCTACACCCCCTTACATTATCGTCAGTATCGGAGCCTGCGGCTTCGATAGCGGCCTTGGCCGCTCAGAAAATCATTCGACGTCAGGAAGTCATCATGAATACGAAGTCCACTACACCGGCAGAAGATAATTCAGCCCCGCTAGACAACCCTGGCAGTACCCCGTCTCGCATTCGTGAAGGACTTCCCTTTCCTCTCGGTGCAAGCTGGGATGGCCTGGGCGTCAACTTCGCCCTGTTCTCGGCCAACGCCACCAAGGTAGAGCTGTGCCTGTTCGACTCCACTGGCGAAATCGAACTGGAACGCATCGAACTTCCGGAATACACCGACGAGATTTACCACGGCTACCTGCCGGACGCGCACCCGGGCCAGATCTATGGCTATCGTGTGTACGGTCCTTACGACCCGAAGAATGGTCATCGCTTCAACCACAACAAGCTGCTGATCGACCCGTACGCCAAGCAACTGGTTGGCGAGCTGAAGTGGTCGGAAGCGCTGTTCGGTTACACCATCGGCCATCCTGATGGCGACCTGAGCTTCGACGAACGCGACAGCGCCCCTTTCGTACCGAAAAGCAAAGTGATCGACGAGGCCTATACCTGGGGCCGTGATCAGCGCGTCGGTACGCCTTGGGACAAGACGATTTTCTACGAAACCCACGTACGCGGCATCACCATGCGTCACCCTGAGGTGGCCGAAGAGCTGCGCGGCACGTTCGCCGGTCTCGGATCAGCGCCGGTCGTCGAGCACATTCGCAAGCTGGGTGTTACCTCCGTCGAGCTGCTGCCGATTCATGCCTTCGTCAACGACCAGCATTTGCTGCAAAAGGGCATGACCAACTATTGGGGCTACAACAGCATCGCGTTCTTCGCCCCGGACCCGCGTTACCTGGCGAGCGGCAAGATTGCCGAATTCAAGGAAATGGTTGCGCACCTGCACCACGCCGGTCTTGAGGTCATCCTCGATGTGGTCTACAACCACACCGCCGAAGGCAACGAGCTGGGCCCTACCCTGTCGATGCGCGGTATCGACAACGCTTCGTACTACCGACTGATGCCGGACGACAAGCGCTACTACATCAACGACTCGGGCACTGGCAACACCCTCGACCTGAGCCACCCTTGCGTATTGCAAATGGTCACCGACTCCCTGCGTTACTGGGCTTCGGAAATGCACGTCGACGGCTTCCGCTTCGACCTGGCGACCATTCTGGGCCGCTACCACGACGGTTTCGACGAGCGCCACAGCTTCCTGGTCGCCTGCCGTCAGGACCCCGTGCTGCGTCAGGTCAAACTGGTCGCCGAGCCATGGGACTGCGGTCCGGGCGGCTACCAGGTGGGCGGTTTCCCGCCAGGCTGGATGGAATGGAACGACAAGTTCCGCGACACGGTTCGTGCCTTCTGGAAAGGCGACGAAGCTCAACTGGCTGACTTCGCTGCGCGCATGACCGCGTCCGGCAACATGTTCAACCAGCGCGGCCGTCGTCCGCAGGCGTCCGTGAACTTCATCACCGCGCACGATGGCTTCACGCTGCACGACCTGGTGTCGTACAACGACAAGCACAACGAAGCCAACGACGAAAACAACCAGGACGGCAGCAACAACAACCTGTCCTGGAACCACGGCGTTGAAGGTCCGACCGAAGATCCGGAAATCAACAGCCTGCGTCTGCGCCAGATGCGCAACTTGTTCGCCACCCTGCTGCTGGCACAAGGCACGCCGATGATTGTGGCGGGCGACGAGTTCGCGCGTACTCAGCACGGCAACAACAATGCCTACTGCCAGGACAGCGAGATTGGCTGGATCAACTGGGATCTGGACGAAGATGGCGAAGCGCTGCTCAAGTTTGTCACCCGCGTGATCAAGCTGCGTCAGACCTATCCGATCCTGCGTCGCAGCCGCTTCCTGGTAGGCGACTATAACGAAGAGATCGGCGTCAAGGACGTCACCTGGCTTGCTCCGGATGGCAACGAGATGAGCGTCGAGCAGTGGCACGATGCCAATGGCCGTTGCCTGGGCATGCTGATGGATGGTCGCGCACAGGAAACCGGTATCCGCCGCGCGGGTGCCGACGCCACGCTGCTGCTGGTGGTCAACGCGCATCATGACGGCGTCAACTTCACCCTGCCGGAAGTGCCTGAAGGTACCCATTACGAGTGCCTGATCGACACCAATCAGGATGATGCACGCAGCAAGGAGCACTTCGCGTTCGGTTCGCAATACACCGTAACGCCGCGTTCGCTGCTGCTGTTCGAACTGAAGCGTGAAGACCAGCAATGATTGATGCCTTGAGTGAGTTTCTCGACTGGCGCAAGCACGGTTATGCCGATACGCGTGCGCTGGGCGAGTGCTTGCAGGCATTGGTCAACGAAGGTCTGGATCAGCTTCCCCTGCCTGCCCGCGGTCAGACACTTGAGCGCTGGCGGGCGCTGGCCTGCGTTGCAGGCCACGACCTGGGGTTGTGCAAGTTGTACGAGGGGCATACAGACGCCTTGGCGATCATGGCGGAACTGGGTGCCCCGCCCCCCGAACAATTCAGCACCTGGGGCATGTGGGCGGCAGAGCCGCCGCAGGCACGGGTGAATATCAGCGGCACAGGCGATGCACTTCGCCTGCACGGCCGCAAGGCATGGTGCTCAGGCGCTTCGGCGTTGAGCCATGCATTGATCACGGCATGGGACGCCGAACATCGGCAGCAGCTGGTCGCGGTACGCCTTGACCAGCCCGGCGTACACATGACCGGCGACGGTTGGCGCGCAGTGGGCATGGGTGCGACCGGCAGCATCGACGTGGTGTTCGACAACGCCATCGGTCAAGCGATCGGAGCGCCGGGTGGCTATCTCGACAGGCCTGGCTTCTGGCAGGGCGGCATCGGCATTGCGGCCTGCTGGTACGGCGCATCACGCGCCATCGCGCAGCGCCTGCTGGCCCATGTCGGCAAGCGCGAAGAGCCGCACGCCCTTGCGCATCTTGGCGCTGCGGACGTCGCACTGCATGCCGCAATCGATGTGTTGCGCGCCGCTGCCGCGCACCTCGATCAGGCGCCAGCCGAGGATGCCGAGATGCTTGCCAGACGTTGCCGTGCTTATGTCGAACAAGCCGCCGACCTGGTGATTCAGCATGTGGGCCGTGCCGTCGGGGCCGGCCCTTATTGCAAGGACCCGCACTTTGCCCGGCTGATCACCGACCTGCCGGTTTTCCTGCGTCAGAGCCACGCCGAACAGGACCTTGCGGCATTGGGCCAGTTGTCCGGCAAGGCGTTGCCCGCTGCACGCACGTGGTCACTATGAGAGCGTATAGAGCATGAGTGAAGGGTTCGTAGTGAGTGATGACGAGTCCGGCCAGGGCACTTCCCTCGCCGCCTGGAACGCTTCGACCAAGCTGCACGGCCTGCCTGTGATTACCGCTGACTTGCTGGTGCCGACCAATTGCCGAGCCGTGATCATCGCCCCGCACCCGGATGATGAAATACTGGCCTGTGGCGGTCTGATGAGCCAACTGGCGCAACTGGAGCGCAGCCTGTTACTGATCTCGGTCACCGATGGTACAGCCAGCCATCCGGGCTCCACGCTCTGGCCCGTCGATCGTCTGTGCAAAGCCCGACCTGAGGAAAGTGCCGAAGCCTTGAATCGCCTCGGTATACCTGCAGAGCGCCTTGAGTGGTTGCGTTGCGGCCTTCAGGACGGCGCCGTGGCCGACGCGGAAGATCAACTGGTGGCCTTCCTTGAACAGCATCTGGGCCCTGCCGACGTGGTATTCGCCACTTGGGCGGAAGATGGCCACGGCGATCATGAGGCGGTCGGCAGAGCCAGTGCCAAGGCCTGCACGACCACCGGAGCACAGTTTCACGAAGTGCCGGTCTGGGCCTGGCACTGGGCTGATCCTGAAGACCAACGCCTGCCATGGGACAGAGCGCGCAAGCTGCTGCTCGACCCGGTCACGCTGGCCCATAAACGCAACGCTGCTCAGGCGTTCACCAGCCAGTTGCAGGGTGATCCGGCAATCGGTCTGTCCCCGGTTTTGCCGGACGCAGTGCTGGAAAGGCTGCTGCAGCCCTTTGAAGTGGTGTTCACATGAGCGTCGAGGACAGTTATTTCAATGAGCTGTTTCTCAACAACGATGACCCGTGGGCATTCAAGCAACGCTGGTACGAACGGCGCAAACGCGCCCTGACCCTGGCCGCCCTGCCCCGCGAACGCTACCGCTCGATATTCGAGCCTGGCTGTGCCAACGGTGAACTCAGTGCCGATCTTGCCGGGCGCTGCGATTCGCTGGTGTGCTGCGACACCTCGAACCTGGCTGCGGACCTGGCACGCAAGCGTCTGGCCGGCGTGCCACATGCCAAAGTGTTGCAGGCGCGTTTGCCGCAGCAATGGCCGCAGGGCGAATTTGACCTGATCGTCTTCAGCGAGATGGGTTATTACCTGGACGCCGACGACCTGCACGGCCTGATCGACCGCGCACTGGCTGCCCTGGCACCGGATGGCCAGTTGCTCGCCTGTCACTGGCGGCCTGATATCGAAGGCTGCCCGCTGAACGCCCAGGCGGTTCACGACATCCTTGCTGCACGCTTGTCCATGCACCGACTTTTCAGTCATCACGAACAGGATTTCCTGCTGGACCTGTGGAGTCGTGATGGAACCTCCGTAGCAGAACAGGAATTCTCCGATGATCGGCATACTGATCCCGGTGCACAATGAAGAGCAGTTACTCGACTTGTGTCTCGAAACGATAAAGCAGGCGGCTGCACACCCCGACCTCAAGGGCGAATGCGTGGAAGTGCTGGTGGTTCTCGACAGCTGCACTGATCGCTCGGCGGAGATCGCGCGTGCCCATGGCGTGATGATTCTCGAAGTGCGTGCGCGCAACGTGGGGCAGGCTCGAGCACAGGGCGCGGAGTTTCTTCTCGACCGGGGTGCACGCTGGCTGGCGTGTACCGATGGCGACAGTACCGTGGCCAACGACTGGCTCGCCGAACAGTTGGCGCTGGATGCCGACGCGGTGTGCGGCACGGTCACGCCCGGCGACTGGAGCAAGGACATTTCGGCCGCCGCGCAGGCCGCTTACCTGCAGCATTACCAGCACCGTGACGGTCACCGACATATTCATGGTGCCAATCTGGGCGTCAGCTCGATTGCGTATATCAGCGCCGGTGGATTTCCGGCCCTGACCTGTCACGAGGACGTGCACCTGGTTCGGCAACTGGAATTGATCGGTGCGCGGATCGCCTGGAGTTGCCGACCCAGGGTCACGACCAGTACCCGCCTCGACTCGAAAGCCAGGGGCGGGTTTGGTGATTTTCTGAGTTCGCTGAACGCCTGAACGGCGAGCTTACTGATGATGCGCCGTCTGCATGCCTGAACGGTCATCGTCGGCGGAATTGAGCGCGGCACTGAAGAAGCGCACCGCTTCGGCACTCAGGTTACGGTGAATATCCTCGCGGTCGACTCCGTCAGGGTCGTTACACAGCAACGGCGCACTCGCGCGTTGTTCATCACTGCACGGTGCCATGAACACGAAATGCCCTGCCCCGGCCAGTAACTTGTAGTCGGGCGGCTGCGGCAGCTTGCGCGCCAGTGCCTCTGCGTTTCGGTCGATCGCCAGCAACTGATCGTCATCCCCCGCGTACATCAGCACCGGCACGTGCACATCACCCAGCGTGTGACGGCCGAACATCAGGCTCAACGGGGCCATCAACATCAATGCGCCAACCCGCGGATCAGCCTGAGCGTGAAGGTCATCACGGTCTGCGACCAGTTCGCCCTGCGTCTTGCAGGCGTCGCGGTCTGTCGGGCGCTCGGCGCAGTACTGACGCAGACGCTGCAGGTCAGGCTGCGCGCCAGCGAGAATCAGCGCGGTTTCGCCACCGGCCGAATAACCGATCACGCCCACTTGCCGGGCATTGAGATAGGGGGCCAGCAAGGGGTCGAGCAAGGCCGTACTGATCGCTTCGGAAATCTGCAGCGGCCGACCGTACAGGTTGCTCAGGCTGCCGAGACGGCTGTGATCGCGATCATTGTCGCCAGGATGAACCACGGCAACCACCACAAACCCCTGCCGCGCCAGCGAAGTGGCCAGGTCATGCAGCGCAAGCGGAGTGCCGGTATTGCCGTGCGACAGCAACAGCAAGGGGAAACGGCCCATTGCGATAGGCGCCTCTTCGCCAGCCTCGACGCGATAGCCATGCAGAGTGCTCACTTGCTCGGCGCCGGTCGACGGGTAAAAGGCGATGGCCTCGACCGGCTGGGAATCCAGCGGATCAGGGAAACTCAACTGGTGATAGCCCGCGCTCCAGGACTCATCCGCCTGAGCGTGCACCGAAACAAGGCTATCGAGCAGGAAAACCAGCATCACTGCACAAAGACGTACCATGGCAAGGCCCAACCTTTGCAAATCCGGAAACTCGTCCGGACAATCCATCAAGCGCTTGTGTCGAGCTTCATGCTCCAGCGCGCCGTTCCCACCCAGATATGAGTGTTGAAAACAGAAATAGTGCACAAGCCGGGCCATAAACTGCCCGTTGTTTTTTCGCGAGGGCAGATATTTCCGCCAGCCTGACAAGGCAGTGCTCGAAAAGGCTAGTCTAGTCCTGTAAGAACCCCGCTACCTGTAAGAAAGCTGTCAAGGTTGTCTCCCGTCAGCGCGCCGTTCAGCGCAGCCCATCGCCCTGCATCAGAAACAAAAAAACTCCACAACCCGGCAGGAAAACCCCGCGCAGGTTGTAGAGTTTCGTGAAGACGGCTTTTGATCAGGCCGCGAACAGCTCGTTCTGGACGTATTGCTGAGCAGCGCTCATGGCGCTGGCACGCGGCTCTTCGCCATACGCCAGGCCGTGGGCACGGACGAATTGCAGGTCGGTGATACCGATGAAGGCGAACAGCGTCTTGAGCAGCTCTTCGTGACCGCTGCCACTAGGTTGCCCGGCGTGCAGGCCGCCCGAGGTAGAGACGATAATGACTTTCTTGCCGCCACACAGGCCTTCAGGGCCTGCTTCGGAATAACGGAAGGTGCGACCCGCGATCAGAATCCGGTCAAACCAGGCTTTCAGCTGGGTCGGAATGGTGAAGTTGTACATGGGTGCGCCGATGACCAGCACGTCCGAGTCGAGAAACTGCTGCAAAGTGGCTTCGTTGCCTGCCACTTCCTGCTGCTGGGCGGCATCACGGACGTCTACCGGCGTGCCCGCTGCGGCGAGGCTGGCGGCAGAGAAATGCCCAAGCGCATCGCTGGCCAGATCGCGGTAGGTGACCTGGCTGTCGGCGTGAGCATTCAGGTAGGCCTGGACAACCTCATGGGTCAGCTGACGCGAAGCAGAGTGATCGCCGAGGATGCTGGAGTCGAGGTGCAATAGATTCATAACGTAGCTCCCATAGGAAAATCGCCACGGGGCGATGAAGTGGCGAGCATCCTATCCTTGATCGCAATAGATGATTAGTGGTCTTGAATGCGACTGTTCGTTCTATTAAGAGAACAATAAAGCGAATCAGGACTCAGGCTCAGTTCCTTGAATGAGGTTTCGAACACATCCAGCAGGCCCCTGACCGCTGGAAGCAGCCCTCGGCGCGAGGCGAACACAGCGTGCACGATGCCGCACTTGGGCCGGTGCTCACTGAACAGCTCTACCAGGCGTCCGTCCTGCAGGGCTTCCCTGACAATCAGCTCGGGAAGCTGCGCTACGCCTACACCCTGCAAGGCAGCCTGCAGCATCATGTCCAGGTCCGAACTGATGAGCCGGGGCGTGTGGCGTATTTCGGCATACTGGCCGGGCTGCGTCTCCAGCAACCAGCGGTGCTCGTGATTCGAGGAAGGCATGTCGAGGCTTGGCAGTGTCGACAGCGCCTCGAGAGAAGGCGTCGCCGACAGCCTGGCCGCCAGGTCCCCGCGCGCCACCAGACGCTGGGCACTGTGCCCGAGCTTCTTGACCACCAGCCCGTCGTCCTCCAGCGGTGGAAAGCGCACGCGCAGCGCAATGTCAATGTTCTCGGTCAGCGGGTCGACGCGTCGGTTGGTACTTTCGACCTGGATCTGAACCTTGGGGTGCTCGGCCGCGAAACGGGCGATGGTCTCGTTGAAGCCCATCGCTGCCAACGCCGGAGGACAACTGATCACCACCCTGCCCTGCGGTTCGGATTTGGAACGCAGGATGGCCTCTTCGGCCGCCTCGGCCTCGACCAGCATGGCCACGCAGTGCGCGTAATAGTCACGCCCGCTTTCGGTCACCGCGAAGGTGCGGGTCGAGCGGTGAATCAGGCGCACACCCAACCGCTCCTCAAGCCCGGCAATACGCCGGCTGAGCTTGGACTTGGGGATCCCCAGCTTGCGACTTGCCGGCGCAAAGCCGAGGCACTCGACCACCTGGACGAAATAAAAAAGATCGTTGAGATCAAACACCCGGCCACCTCGTTTTCAGAGCCGGGAGTATGCAGCGCCGTGCCCCGTGCCTCAAGGCCGCGACTGAGGATCGCGCCGGGTCATTTGGCAGTCAGAAATGCCAGCACCGGCACAGTGAATGCGTCACCCGCCTCGACGCTGGACAGGTGCGCCGCGTGCAGCTCGATGATCTGCGAACCCTGAATCCGTTCAACCATGAAACGCCCGTCCGCCGGGGTCGTTACAGCATCCTGCGTGCCACAGACCACCAGCACAGGCAGCTCGATGGACGCGATCTGCTCACGGAAATCCGCATCGCGCACAGCCGCGCAATTGGCCGCGTAACCCTGTGGCGAGGTGCGTGCCAGCATGCCGACAACCGTGTCGACCGCAGCGGGCTCGGCGTCCGCGAAGGAAGGTGTGAACCAGCGCGCGATCGAGGCATCGCGCAACGCGACCATGGCCGACTGGCCGTCACGCAGAACGGTTTCGATACGAGGATTCCAGACATTGGGGTTGCCGATTTTGGCGGCCGTATTGCACAGCACGACCTTGTGCAGGCGCTGCGGCGCATTGATTGCCAGCCATTGGCCGATCAGCCCGCCCATGGACAGGCCGCAGAAAAAAGCCTTGTCGATGTCCAGCGCGTCGAGCAGCGCCAACACATCCCGACCGTTTTGCTCGATGCTGTAACTGCCCTCAGTGACCAGCGATTTGCCATGACCGCGCGTGTCGTAACGCAATACCTGAAAGTGACGGCTGAAGGCAGGCACCTGGTTGTCCCACATGTGCAGATCCGTGCCCAGGGAATTGGACAACACCAGCACCGGCGCGCCCGCCGGACCTTCGAGCAGGTAGTTCAGTTGACCATCAGCGAGTTGCACGGCAGACATTCGAGACTCCGGAGAAAGGCAAAGCTGCACACTAATCAGTGTCGCAGCAGCATACAATCGGCGGATCGAATATCCGTGCGGCTATCGAACAGCTTACCGTGCGCCGTCAGACCCCAGGGAGCATCCATGCCAAAGAGCCCGCAAAAGACCCTGCACAAGGAAGACATCGCCAGATTCTGTCTCGACCTGCCAGGCGCGCGTGAAGACTACAAGTGGGGCGGCATACGGGTTTTTTCCGTCGCCGAAAAGAAAATGTTCGCGGTCATGGATCTGGTCGGCGAGGACCTTGCGTTCAAGGTCCACCCGGAATTGTTTCTGGGTTACGTGGATCGACCCGGCATACGACCTGCGCCCTATCTGGCGCGTGCGCACTGGATCAGCGTGGCCGATCTGCAGACGCTGAGCGCCGATGAGGTGCGCGATTTGCTGACCCGCTCGCACCAGTTGGTGGTCGGCAAGCTGCCGAAACGGCAGCAGATCGGCCTGAAGCTATAACGGCAGCAGTTGCACAAGCCGCTTGCCCAAAAACAGCCAGTCAATCCACAGCGCCTGATGCACCAGCACGATCAGCCAGAACACGACCTGAAAAGACACTTTGCGGGTCTTGTGCCGGAACACCTGCTGTGCCAGCAGCGCGCCGGGCCAGCCGCCGAGCAGCTCGACGCCATGCAGGACGTTCTCCGGCGTGCGCTGGCCCGCGTTGCCGGCCTGTCGCTTGTCATGCCGGTAAAGCAAGAACGCCAGCAGGCTCATGACGATCAGGACCAGCGCCGGAATCGGCGTGACTTGCCTCAGCCACAGCGACGCCGTGCCGTAGACCGGTAACGCACACAGCAGAAACAGTACCAGTACCTTCAAGCGCAGTTGCCGGACCGGCGGCCTGCCACGGCTGGCTGGCCGTGACGACTCGCGGTTCGCTGTCATGCCTTGGCCGATGCCCAGTCGATCCAGCCAAACTGCCAGGTCGCCAGAATCAGCAGGCCGAAGGCGATGCGATACCAGGCGAACACCGCATAACTGTGAGTGGCGATGAACTTGAGCAAACCGCGCACTGCGATCATCGCGAAGATGAACGAGGTGATGAAGCCGATGGCAAACACCGCGAAGTCGTCCGGGCGAAACATGTCACGGTACTTGTAGCCCGAATACACCGCGGCACCGACCATGGTCGGCATGGCCAGGAAGAACGAGAATTCGGTCGCCGCCTTGCGGGACAGGCCGAACAGCAGGCCGCCAATGATCGTCGAACCCGAACGAGAGGTGCCGGGGATCATCGCCAGGCACTGTACCAAGCCTATTTTGAGCGCATCGCTCCAGCTCATGTCATCGACGGTTTCGGTGCGCACGGTGTGCTCGCGGCGCTCGGCCCAAAGCATGATCACCCCACCGATGACCAGCGCCGTGGCCACGGTAATGGCATTGAACAGGTAGTGGTGAATGGTATCGGCGAAAATCACGCCCAGCACCACGGCAGGCATGAAGGCGATCAGCAGGTTGAGGGTGAAACGCTGCGCTTGTTGCTGTTTGGGCAAACCCACGACGACGTCGAGGATCTTGCGCCGAAACTCCCAGACTACTGCCAGAATCGCCCCCAACTGAATGATGATGTTGAAGGCCATGGCGCGCTCGCCGCCAAAATCGATCAGGTCGGCGACGATGATCTGATGCCCGGTACTGGAGATCGGCAAGAACTCCGTCAACCCTTCTACAACACCCAATATCAACGCCTGAGCAGCGGTCCAAAGATCCATCATTCCCCCATGAAGCGATGCCGCAGGCTCGCTGTTTAATGTTGTCGTGTAAAAAATGCTTGCCACTATGCCGCCACATGCCTGAACGAAGCTTGAAGAAACTCGCGCAAATGCAAGGCGCGGAATGCTAGCAGACCTGCACGCACAACGCCTGCTGACGTAAGCTCCGGCGCAACACAAGCTGCACGCCGCGCGCAGAAGCGCATACAATCGCCGGCCCCGCCCCTCACTACCCTCACCAAGGAGCCGCCATGTCCGGGCTTGAACTGTTCGCTGCCGCCATCGGCGTTATCGCAGTCTGGCTGACAGTGAAGCAGAATCCCTGGTGCTGGCCAATTGGCCTGGTCATGGTGGTGATCTACATCTGGATATTCTTCGACGTAAAGCTGTATTCGGACATGCTCCTGCAAGTCATTTACGCCGGCCTGCAGGTGTATGGCTGGCTGCAATGGACGCGGCACGGTGCCGGCCTGCCGGTCAAAGCCGTGACCACGTTGCAGCACGGTTCGGTGCTCAAGGGGCTGGCGGTCGGCGCACTCATCAGCGTCGCACTGGGTGCCGGCATGGCGCATTTCACCGATGCGGCACAACCCTGGCTGGACGCCGCGCTGACCGGGTTCAGTCTGGTGGCGCAGGTCTGGATGGCGCAAAAACGCGTTCAGTGCTGGCCGCTGTGGATCCTGCTCGATGTGATTTTCGTCGGTCTGTTCATCTACAAGGACCTTTACCTGACGGCTGCGCTGTATGGCTTGTTCACCCTGCTGGCGGTGCAGGGCTGGCGCGAGTGGCGCAACGATCTGGCGCTGGCGCGATGAAAGTTCTGGTCCTCACCGGCCCGGAGTCCAGTGGCAAGAGCTGGCTGTCGGCGGAGATACAGCATAGGTTCGGCGGCCTGCTGGTCGGCGAATACGTCCGGTATTTCATTGATCAGCAGGGCCGCGACACCGATTACGCCGATATTCCGGCCATCGCCCAGGGCCAACTGGCCTGGGAGGACGCGGCGCGCGCCGCCGAGCCGCACCTGCTGATACTCGACACGCACCTGTTGAGCAACATGCTCTGGAGCCGCACGCTGTTCGGCGACTGCCCTGCGTGGATCGAACAGCAACTGCTGAGCCGCGCCTATGACCTGCACCTGTTGCTGTCGCCCGAGGGCGTTGACTGGATCAGCGACGGCCAGCGCTGCCAGCCGCAGCTGGGTGAACGCCAGGCCTTTTTCGACGCCAGCCGGGAATGGCTGGACCACCACCGGCAGGCTTACCGGGTAGTGGGCGGTAACTGGGAGCAGCGCCGCGAACAGGCGCTGAGCGCTGTCTCGCAGTTGCTGGGCGACTCAGCGGATCTGGTGCTTGTGTAACAGCCGATAAAACGTCGGTCGCGAAATACCCAGCACTCTGGCCGCCACACTCAGATTGTCACTGTGGCGCGTCAACACATCGCACAACGCCTGGCGCTCGGCCCGGGACTTGTAATCCTCCAGCGTGCCCATGTTGCCGATACTGTCCTCTTCGCCCAGCAGGCCCAGATTTGCCGCTTCTATCTGCCTGCCTTCGGCCAGCACCAGCCCGCGCCGAACGCGACCGGCCAGCTCGCGCACATTGCCCGGCCAATCGTGCTTGCCCAGCGCCACCAGCGCATCCTGACTGAAACTGCGCGCCCGCCTGCCGGTTTCCTGACTGTACACATGGGCGAAATGGTTAGCCAGCAAGGCCAGATCGCCATGGCGCTCGCGCAGCGGCGCTACGCCGACCTGCAGCACATTGAGCTGGTAATACAGATCCTCGCGAAAGCGCTTTTTGCGTACCGCCGTTTCAAGATCCTCGCGAGTGGCGGCCAGCACCCGCACATCCATTGCAATCGGTTCGCCGCCGTCCGCGCGCTCGATCTGCCGGTCTTCGAGAAAGCGCAGCAGGCTCGCCTGGGTATCCAGCGGGAGCTCACCGACCTCGTCGAGCAACAGCGTGCCGCCGTCTGCGGCTTCAAGCAATCCGCCCCTACGCTCCTGAGCATCGTCAAGCCCGCCGTCCTCATGACCGAACAGCACGGTGTGGATCGACTGCCCGTCAGGCGCTGCGCAATCAACCACGATAAAGGGTTTGTCGCGTCGCAAGGACTGAGCATGCAGGCTGCGGGCGATCAGTTCCTTGCCCGTGCCCCGCTCGCCCCTGATCAGTACCGGCGAATCGGTGGGCGCCAGTTTGCTCAGCAGCCTGCGCAATTCACGGACAGGCCGACTGTCGCCGAGCAACTCGGGTTCCGCGCTGAACGGCGATGGCGAGCCCTGCACTGGCGGGCGTCCGGCAATAAACGCTCTATCGAGCGAGGCATACAGCCGACCGGCATCGAAAGGCAGCGTATGAAAGTCGAAAAACCAGCGGCAGACAAAATCGCCGATTTTCTCGCGGCGCAAATCACTGGCTGACAGTACTGCAATCCAGCGCACCGGGCTGTTAACGAACAGCGCCTCGAGCCTGGGCAAGTGTTCAAAATGATCGGACGTCAGGTGAATCAGGCCTACATCACAATCAGAAATGATTGCCGAACCCGATGGGCTTTCCTGCACCGTCCAGCCGGCTTCGATCAGAACAGGGATCAATGGATGACAGTCGTCACCGCCGTCGAGCATTAACAGACGTCGTGTTGGGGCCGATCCATGCATGAAGATTCCTTGGCGCCCGGCGTATGGAGGGATTTTTAAAAGCTTTTTATAAACAGTCTGTTGGCGAGCCCAATCATCACCCTAGCAAATATTTGACGCAGCGTTGTACCGTTTGGGTCTAACGCTCATAACCTGAAGTCATTAACGCGCCGCCTGCCCGACCCTTTTTGCCCGGGACATCCATGCGCGCGCCCGTCGAAAATAATTCGCAACTATTTTCAGTGAACAGTGTGACTCATGACCCCTTGTCGTTCATCAACACAAGTAACCAGCCGGACGGTTAGCCCGCCGCCGTGACTGAATTGATATGGGCACTTGAGGAAACGACCATGAACGCCCCACTGCGCTTCAACGATGCACTTCTGATCGCTGGACACGCTTTTGAACCCTTCCAGTGTGTTGCCTGGGCACCACAGGACGGTAACGGCGAACTGAGCCTGACGGTGATCGACCGCACCAGCAACCGTATCGGTCGCAAGCAGATCCCGAGCAGCACCTACTCCGACAAGCGCCAGCTGGCCAGCGCTCTGGAACAGGCCCGTGCAGAAATCAGCAACGAAGGCTACGACCTTGAGCCGTGGACCATGCCGGCTTGATGGCTGACTGAGCGGGCTCCCCGCTTGGCGTAATGGAAAACCTGTGGGATCGCCGCACTCGCCGCGCCCACAGCAATGTGTTCTCAGTGCCATGCTCTGCGCGCGCCAACCCCGCAGAGCATCGGCGAGAGAGCAGGGCCTGACGGATTCCCTACCCTCAGACCCGCTTCAACTCATCGATGTGCCGGTACTCAGCCCCCAGACTCGATGCCAGTTCCCGCGCCCTTCCCAGGCGGATCGGGCCTTTCTCGATATCGATCAGCAAACTGGCGCAGTCGAACGCAGGCAGTGCCGGTAACGACTTGATCCGACCATCGGTCAGCACCAAAACCCGCTGCTGTTCGGCCGGATAGCGTTTTTGCCGTTGCGCCAGCCATTCAGCCGCCTGTTGCAGCGCTTCCGGCAACGGCGTACCACCACCAGCCCCCAATGCATCCAGCCAGGGTGTCAACGCCGATGAGGCTTTCAGCCCCTGATGTTGCCAGCGTGGCGCAGTGCCGCTGGCGGTCAGCAAGGCCAGCCGAGCCCGGCGTCGATAGGCATCGTCGAACATCTGCGACAGTAGGCCCTTGGCCTGACTCAACGCCTGATGGCGGCGGGTAGACGCCGAGGCATCGACAATCACCAGCAATAACTCGCTGGGCCGGCTGCTACGCGGCTGGCGAACCAGATCCTTGTGGCTCTTCGGCTGACCGCGCAAAAAGGTCGGCAACCATTGCACCGGGCCATCAGCTCCAACACGTACAGCGCCCTGCCTGCCGCTGGCCAGTCGACCGGGACGGGGAATGGCATCCGCCCCCTGTGTGGTGCGGGGACGGATGCCTAGGGCTTTTTTGGCCAGCTCGGCACTTCGCGGCGTGATCCGGTCGTAACTGCCTGGGCAGGCAACTCACCCCAACTGCCCTGCCCGCTTTCAGGCTCGGCCTGTTTGCTGGACGATCCTGGTGGCGGTGGTGGCGCCTCGGAATTTTGCGGCGGCGGTGAGGGCTCGCGACGCCGGTGGCGCAAGGCAAATTCGGCAACCGCTTCGATGTCCTGCTCTTCGATATGCCCGGCACCCCGCCACGCCGCATGCGCGCGCGCAGCCCGCAGCCAGACCAGATCGGCGCGCATGCCGTCGACACCCGCGGCAAAGCAGCGCTCGGTGATCATTGCCAGAGACTGGTCATCCAGTTCGATGCCCGCCAACAACTGACGTGCCTGCTCACAACGCAGCTTCAAAGCATCCTGCTGCGTTTGCCAGTGCTGGCAGAAGCCCTGAGGATCGCTGTCGAAATCCAGACGGCGACGGATGATCTGACTGCGCTCGGCAGGCAGCGTATGGCCGCTCAGGGCCACGTTGAGGCCAAAGCGATCCAGCAACTGCGGGCGCAATTCGCCTTCTTCGGGGTTCATGGTGCCTATCAGTACGAAACGCGCAGCATGACGATGGGAGATACCGTCGCGCTCGACCAGGTTGACGCCGCTGGCCGCGACGTCCAGCAGCAGGTCGACCAGATGGTCGGCAAGCAGGTTGACCTCATCGACATACAGCACGCCACCGTCGGCCTTGGCCAGCACGCCTGGAGAGAAGCGCGCGCGGCCCTCGCTCAGCGCGGCGTCAAGGTCCAGCGTGCCGACCAGACGCTCTTCGGTAGCGCCCAGCGGCAAGGTGACGAACTGACCGCTGGCCAGCACATCGGCCAAACCGCGGGCCAGCGTCGACTTGGCCATGCCTCTTGGTCCTTCGATCAACACGCCGCCGATGCGCGGATCGATGGCAGTCAGGCATAACGCCAGTTTCAGGTCATCGGCACCCACCACAGCGGCCAGTGGAAAATGCGGAGTTTCGCTCATCGTTGAATCAGACACGGTCATCAGTTCTCTTCTATGTCCAGGAGCAGGTCTTCCAGCGCCTGCTGATACTCGCCAGGCTCCTGCCAGAGGCCGCGCTGCTGGGCTTCGAGCATGCGCTCGGTCATGTCGCGCAGCGCATCGGGATTGTGCTGGGCGATGAAATCGCGAGTCGCCGGGTCCAGCAGATAGGCGTCGGCGAGCAGCGCGTACTGGTGATCATCGATCAGCTCGGTGGTTGCATCGAACGCGAACAGGAAATCCACGGTCGCGGCCATTTCGAAAGCACCTTTGTAACCATGGCGCTTGGCCCCTTCGATCCATTTCGGATTCGCTGCGCGCGAGCGTATCACCCGGTTCAGCTCTTCCTTGAGGGTGCGGATCTTAGGCAAATCGGGCTGGCTGTGATCGCCATGGTAACTGGCGGTCTTCTGCCCGCTGAGGGTTTCAGAAGCGGCGAGCATGCCGCCCTGAAACTGGTAGTAGTCATTTGAGTCGAGCAGGTCGTGCTCGCGATTGTCCTGATTCTGTAGCACCGCCTGCACCTGAGAAAGCCGTTGGGCAAAGCGCTGCCGCGCGGGCGTACCTTCATCGGCAGCGCCATAGGCGTAACCGCCCCAATTCAGGTAAACCTCGGCAAGGTCGTCGCGGCTCTGCCACAGTCGGCCATCGATAGCGCCCTGTACGCCAGCGCCATAGGCACCGGGTTTGGCACCGAATATCCGCCAGCCGGCCTGACGCGCCGCCTCGTCTTCATTCAGGCCTTCTGCGATGAAGCCTTGCCGTTCTTCACGGACCCTGGCCGCCAGCGGGTTCATGTCGTCGGGCTCGTCAAGCGCCGCGACGGCCTGCACCGCAGCGTCGAACAGCTTGATGAGGTTGGCGAAGGCATCGCGGAAGAAACCGGAGACCCGCAGTGTCACGTCCACTCGCGGGCGGTCGAGCAGGCTGATCGGCAGAATCTCGAAGTCGTCGACCCGCTGACTGCCCGTCGCCCACACCGGACGCACGCCCATCAGCGCCATGGCCTGGGCGATGTCGTCACCGCCGGTGCGCATGGTCGCCGTGCCCCATACCGACAGGCCCAGCTGGCGCAGGTGATCGCCATGGTCCTGGAGGTGTCGTTCCAGCAGCAGATTGGCGGACTGGAAGCCGATTCGCCAGGCCGTGGTGGTCGGCAGGTTGCGCACGTCCACGGTAAAAAAGTTGCGGCCAGTGGGCAGCACATCCAGGCGCCCCCGGCTCGGCGCGCCGCTGGGGCCTGCCGGCACGAAACGACCACTCAGGGCGTCAAGCATGCCCTGCATTTCGCCGGGGCCGCAGGCATCCAGACGCGGCGCGACGACGTCACGCAGGCTGTCGAGAATCTGGGCCAGATCATCGTGCGCCGGCAAGTCGGTCAACGCTTCGCCCTGCGTGACGCGTTCGATAAGGATGGCGGCGTAAAGCTCCAGCCGCTCGCGAGCATCGCCGGCACTGCGCCAGGGATCGCTGCTCAGGGCCTGCAATGCAGCGGGCCGCGGGCCGGTCCAGGGTTCGGCCAGCTCGCAGTTCAGCGGGTCGAAGTCCAGCTCGAACGCCTTGCTCAGCGCGCGCAACAGACTGGACTGCGCGCCACGCCCGTCACCGCGCGGAATACGCAGCAGGGCCAGCAAGGTGTCGATGCGCAGGCGACCTTGCGGCGATTGACCGAAGATATGCAGGCCATCGCGAATCTGCGATTCCTTCAGGTCACACAGGTAAGTGTCCAGACGTGGCAGCCAGAGCGCCGCGTCGGCATCGCTGTCGAGGTTCTCGCCCAGCGCCAGTTCGCGGTCGATATGGGTTTCACGGACCAGTTCGAGAATGTCACGCTGCAGCTCTCGCGCGCGGCGCGGATCGAGCATTTGCGCTTCGTAGAATTCGTCGGCGAGCAGCTCCAGATTGCGCAACGGGCCGTAGGTCTCCGCGCGGGTCAGCGGCGGCATCAAGTGATCGATGATGACCGCCTGAGTGCGCCGCTTGGCCTGTGCGCCCTCGCCCGGATCGTTGACGATGAACGGATAGATGTTCGGCATGGCGCCCAGCACCGCGTCCGGCCAGCAGGTTCGCGACAGCCCCACGCCCTTGCCGGGCAGCCACTCGAGGTTGCCGTGCTTGCCGACATGCACCACCGCATGCGCGCCGTAGGCTTTGCGCAGCCAGAAGTAGAACGCCAGATAGCCATGGGGTGGAACCAGGTCCGGGTCGTGATACACCGCGCTCGGGTCGACCTGATAACCCCGCGCCGGTTGAATGCCGATGAAGGTGAGGCCAAAGCGCAGTCCGGCGATCATCATCCGGCCGCTGCGAAACATCGGATCGGCGTCCGGCGTGCCCCAACGGGCGTTCACCGCATCGCGATTTTCCTGCGGCAGTTCGTTGAACGCTGCCAGGTATTCCTCCAGCGCCATGCTCTGCTGACACGGGCGCTGGTCGATACTGTCCAGATCATTGGTCACGCCGCCCAGCAGTTGCTGGATCAGTTCGGTGCCAGTGTCCGGCAACGGCGCCAGCGGATAGCCCTCGGCCTGCATGGCGCGCAGGATATTCAGCGCCGCAGCAGGCGTATCGAGCCCCACACCATTGCCGATCCTACCGTCGCGAGTCGGGTAGTTGGCGAGGATCAGCGCCACGCGCTTTTCGCCATTGGGCAGGCGCGCAAGCTCGATCCAGCGCCGCGCCAGTTGCGCGACGAAATCCATCCGGTCCGGCTGGGCGCGGTAGCAGACCACGTCTGACTGGCTGCGCTCACTGCGCCAGGCCAGGTCCTTGAAGCTGATCGGCCGACTGATGATGCGTCCGTCCAGCTCCGGCAAGGCAATGTGCATCGCCAGATCTCGAGCGCCAAGGCCCTGTTCGCTGGCCTGCCAGGCAGGCTCGTTGTCCTGCGCGCAGATGGCCTGAATGACCGGTACGTTGCGCCGGAACGGACGCAGATGCGGCGCCTCCGGACTCGACTGGGCAAAACCGGTGGTATTGAGGATCAGCTCGGTTTCAGCCTCATCCAGCCAGTCCTCCACCTGAGTAAAACAGCCGGGTTCCTTGAGGCTGGCCACGGCAATGGGCAGCGGGTTGATGCCTTGCGCCTGCAAGCGCACACAGAACTCGTCGATGAAACCGGTATTGGCGGCCTGCAGGTGCGAGCGATAGAACAGCAGCGCCACCACTGGCTGCTCGGCAAGCCAGTCTGCCTGCCAATCGGCAAGCTGCGCGCTTGCCAACCGCGGATGGTAGATGGCTGTGCGCGGCAACGGCGCGGGCTCGGCCCAGGAATAATCGCGGTCCAGCCAACGACTGGCCATGCAGTTGTACAACTGCAGCGCGTTCTGCAGGCCGCCCTGACGCAGAAACTGCCAGAGTCGGTCGCGCTCTACGGCAGGCACAGTGCTCAGATCACTCAGCTCTGGATCGGGGCGGTCATCACCCGGCACCAGAATGACCTGAACGCCGCGTGCCGCGAGCTCCATCAGCCGCTCGACGCCGTAGCGCCAGTAGCCAATACCGCCGTGCAAAGAAATCAGAATGACCTTTGCGTGACGCAGCACTTCATCGACGTAAAGGTCGACAGAGGCGTGATTCTGGACCTGCATCGGGTTGGCCAGACGCAGGCTGGGGTAGTCTTCGGGGAGCTGCCGGGCGGCCTCGGCCAGCAGCGCCAGGCTGGAGTCGCCACTGCAGAGAATCACCAGCTCGGCCGGGGTCTGGCCCAGATCGGCAATATTGTCGTCAGGTACGAAACCGCCGGGCTGGGTTCTCAGTAAATGCATGGGTCAGCCGACAATCGCAGCATTGAGTTGAGCTTGCAGGGCTGCGGCATCCAGCTCCTGACCAATCAGCACCAGGTGCGTGGCACGCTCTTCATCGGTACGCCATGCGCGGTCGAAGTGCTTGTCGAAACGAGTGCCGACACCTTGAATCAGCAGGCGCATCGGCTTGCCGGGAATGGCCGCGAAGCCCTTCACACGCAGAATGCCGTGCTGCACCACCAGCTGATTCAGCGCATCGAGCAGGACTTTCTCATCGGCTTGCGGCAGTTTCAGGGAAATCGAATCGAACGCGTCGTGATCGTGGTCATCATGATCGTCATCGTCGTGGTGATCATGGTGGGTCTTGCGAGCGTCGATATGCAGCTCGGACTCGGCACCGACACCCAGCAGCACGCTGATCGGCAGACGACCACTGCTGGCTTCGATCACCTTGACCGCAGGCGGCAGCTCCTCGGCGACTTCGGCACGCACCGTCGCCAGACCTTCGGCGTCGATCATGTCGGCCTTGTTGAGGATCACCAGATCGGCGCTGGCCAGTTGATCGGCAAACAGTTCGTGCAGGGGCGACTCGTGGTCCAGGTTGGGATCGAGTTTGCGCTGCGCATCGACCTGATCAGGGAAGGCAGCAAAGGTGCCGGCCAGTACCGCCGGGCTGTCGACCACCGTGATCACCGCATCGACCGTGCAGGCGTTGCGGATTTCCGGCCACTGAAAAGCCTGGACCAGCGGCTTGGGCAGCGCCAGACCCGAGGTTTCGATCAGGATATGGTCCAGATCACCACGGCGCGCGACCAGTTCGCGCATGACCGGGAAGAACTCTTCCTGCACGGTGCAGCACAGGCAACCGTTGGCCAGTTCGTACACCCGGCCGTTGGCTTCTTCTTCGGTGCAGCCGATCGTGCACTGCTTGAGGATTTCTCCGTCGATGCCCAGCTCGCCGAACTCATTGACGATGACCGCAATGCGCCGCCCTTCGGCGTTGTCGAGCATGTGCCGCAACAGGGTGGTCTTGCCCGAGCCGAGGAAGCCAGTGACGATGGTGACGGGAAGCTTGGCCAGTGTTTTCATCAGGTGCCCTTTGGCAATGCGGCGGGCAAACAGGACGAGAGCCGCATGCATGACACGCAGATCGGATCGCCACCGGATCACCCCGCCCGGTTGTAGTGAGAATTCTCCAGGGCCGCAGCACGTGTGGCCCGTTCGAGGCAGGTCTCCTGGCTCACGGCGGCGTGCAGCAGGCAATGAACAACGTGCCGACACGCATTCATCGCGCCTTCCCGCCGCAGCAGTGGCTGTGCAATGAACATGACCGTTTACAGTTGCGGGGGCAGCTGCGGCATGTACCGCATTCCCGTCTTAGCTCCACTGGGTGATGTTTTACCCGGGGAGAACCTCGAATCAGCAAGGCTACGCAGTGACTGCAGAGAGGTCAATCGTTCAGATTGACGCTGCCCCGCCGCCCATGCTCTCCTGTGCGCCTTGTTTCGGGTGCCCCTCACGGGGTGAAACGGGAAACCGGTGCGCTCGCGTTGTCGAGCAAGTCCGGTGCTGCCCCCGCAACGGTAAGCGAGAGTAGGTCTGATCCACTGTGCTGCTGGCATGGGAAGGTGACCTTGCAGGCTTTGACGCACTGACGTCCTGGCCCCTCGCGAGCCCGGAGACCGGCCCGATATGCTTGCAATGACAAACCCGCGGTGGGCGGGCGCAGTTGAAACCTCCGGCGTCTGCCGGCAGGTTCTTTTGCGCGTGGCCCACTTGCCGATTACCAACAAGAGGGAACGCCATGTCGACCATCAGCAGCCACGCCGCCGCGCCCGGCTCCACACGCACTCAACGCCTGACAGCCGCCATCAGCGCTGCGCTTCTCGGCGCCTGCCTGGTGTATTTCGCCGGTTTCTCGCACATCGCGGCCGTGCACAACGCGGCACACGATACCCGTCACAGCGCTGCCTTTCCTTGCCATTGAGGGCCACACAATGTTCAAGCGAATTGCCTACACCGCAGGTTTCACCGGCCTGCTCGCCGCCCTGTTGCTGACCCTGCTGCAAAGCCTGTGGGTGGTGCCGCTGATCCAGCAGGCCGAGACCTACGAAAACGCACCTGCCGAGCAACTCCATCAGCACGCGGACGGCGCGATGACTGAACACAGCCACGCCCATGAAGAAGCGGCCTGGGAGCCCGAAAACGGCTGGCAGCGTGTGCTGTCCACCACCGGCGGTAACCTGGTGGTCGCGGTGGGCTTCGCCCTGATGCTTGCCGGGCTTTACACCCTGCGGGCGCCGGGTCGCACCGTGCAAGGCGCATGGTGGGGGCTGGCCGGTTTTGCCGTGTTCGTGCTGGCCCCGACCCTTGGGCTGCCACCCGAACTGCCAGGCACAGCCGCCGCCGAGCTGAGTCAGCGGCAACTGTGGTGGCTCGGCGCTGCCGCGTCGACTGCCGCCGGGCTGGCCTTGCTGGTGTTCGGTCAGAACTGGCTGCTCAAAGCACTGGGTGTGGCGATTCTGCTGGTCCCGCATGTGCTTGGCGCGCCACAGCCGCTGGTCCATGAAAGCCTGGCTCCCGAGGCTCTGGAATCGCAGTTCATGATTGCCTCGCTGCTGACCAACGCGCTGTTCTGGGTTGCGCTGGGATTGATCAGCACCTGGCTGTTCCGCAGAAACGACGTGCACACCGACAATGTCGACCTGCATCAGGCCTGATCCAGCGACCCTTCAACCCGGCGCACCTCTGGTTGCCGGGCTGGGCTGTCGGCGCGGCTGCTCGGCTGCGCTGTTGCGCGATCTGCTCGAGCAGAGCCTGCAGGCACTTGAGCTGGACATCGGTCGGGTGACCGCGCTGGCGTCCATCGACCTGAAAGAAACCGAGCCCGGCCTGCTTGAGCTGGCCGGGCAACTGGCTGTGCCACTGGTGTGCTTCAACGCCGCGCAACTGGTGGCGTGGGAACTGCACCTCACGCACCGTTCTGCGCAGGTGTTCCAGAACACGGGCTGTCATGGCGTCGCCGAGGGCTCGGCCCTGGCACTGGCGGCACAACTGGGAGACGGTACGGCCACCCTGCTGATCGAACGGCAGAAAAGCGCGCAGGCCACATTTGCCTTGGCAATCAGCCCTGCGCACGGCGGATAATCTCCCCGCGCTCATTCACCCCGGAGAATTCATTGACTGTCTATTTCATCGGTGCAGGCCCTGGCGATCCGGAGCTGATCACCGTCAAGGGCCAACGCCTGATTCGCAGCTGCCCGGTCATTATCTACGCAGGCTCGCTGGTGCCCCTCGCCGTGCTGGAAGGTCATCAGGCCGTGCAGGTGACCAACAGCGCCGAACTGCATCTGGAGCAGATCATCGAGCTGATCAAGCATGCACACGCACAGGGCCAGGATGTGGCGCGCGTACATTCCGGAGACCCGAGCCTGTATGGCGCTATCGGTGAGCAGATCCGTTACCTGCGCGAACTCGACATTCCGTTCGAAATCATTCCGGGGGTGACCGCGACCGCTGCCTGCGCCGCGTTGCTGGGCGTCGAGCTGACCCTGCCGGACGTTTCGCAGAGCGTGATTCTGACCCGCTATGCCGACAAGACCTCAATGCCCAGCGGCGAGGAACTGGCCAGTCTGGCCAGCCATCGGGCAACCATGGCGATTCATCTGGGGGTGAACAACCTGCAACGGATCGTCGAGAAGCTCATGCCACATTACGGCACCGACTGCCCGATTGCCGTGGTGCACCGCGCCAGCTGGCCGGATCAGGACTGGGCCGTTGGCACGCTGGCGGATATTGAGGAAAAGGTACAAGCCAAGGGCTTTCGCCGTACGGCGTTGATTCTGGTCGGACGCGTGCTTGCCGATGACACTTTCAGCGAGTCCTCGCTGTACCGCGCCGGGCATGCCCACTTGTTCAGGCCAAAGTAGTCAGTACCGCCATGATGTTCGCAGTAACGAGCGGCGACGCATGGCGTGATGAACAGCGTGCCAACGCTGGGCTGGCACGCTGATCGGTATTGCCCTCCTCAGGCAGCCGCCTCATACAGCTTCGGCGCGGCCACTTCGCCGCTTTCCAGGCTCTTGCGCAGAATATCGGCCTGCACGGCAGCCGCTTTCATGGCGCTTTCCTTGATGTAGCCATAGCCACGAATGCGTTCCGGCAGGCGTGCCAGACTCAAGGCGGTATGGCGATTCTGCGTCTGAAGGTGCTGCAGGATCAGTTCGACATCGCTGACATAGCGGTCAATCAGCGCCCTCTCCTGCTGACGTTCAAGACTGCGACCGAACGGATCGAGCGCCGTGCCACGGAGGAATTTGAATTTTGCCAGCACATCGAACGCGCGCAGCATCCACGGGCCAAAACTACGTTTGCGCGGCAGGCCAGTGTGCGGATCGCGCTTGGCCAGCCACGACGGTGCCAAATGAAACTCCAGCCGGTAGTCGCCTTCGAACTGCGCTTGCAACTGGCGGGTGAAATCGCCGTTGCTGTACAGCCGCGCCACTTCGTACTCGTCCTTGTAGGCCAGCAACTTGAAGTAATTGAACGCCACGGCCTCGGTCAGCGTCGGCTGCTGACCGGGAAACGTCCGCGATTCGCTGTCGCGTACGCGCTGTACCAACGCCAGATAGCGCTTGGCGTAGGCCGCGTTCTGGTACTGCTTCAACGCGTCGACATTGCTCTGGATACGCTGATCAAGGTCCATCGGTTGCGGCTCGCTGACCTTGTCTTGTGGGTTGACGAAAGCCTCCACAGCGGCGGGATCATGCGCGGTACGACGCCCCCAGAGAAACGCCTGCTGATTCAGGTTGACCGCTACACCGTTGAGTTCGATGGCCTTCTCGATGGCCGCCGAGGTCAATGGAATCAGGCCCAGCTGGAACGCATAGCCGAGCATGAACAGGTTGCTGGCGATGCTGTCGCCCATCAGTCGGGTGGCCAGTGATGTGGCTTCGACAAAATGGGTCTTCGCCGCGCCGACTGCCTCGATGATGGTCTGCTTCATGGCTTCGGCCGGAAACACGGCATCCGGATTGCGCGTGAACTCGGCGGTCGGTGTTTGCTGGCTGTTGACCACCGCATGGGAAATCTTGCTATCGAGCTTGGCGATCGCGTCCGGGCCGGCAGCCACCAGCAAGTCACAGCCGAGCAGCAGGTGCGCTTCACCGGCGGCGATACGCACGGCAAACAGATCCTCCTGGCGCGCGGCAATGCGGATATGGCTGACCACCGGACCGAATTTCTGTGCCAGACCAGCCTGATCGAGCACGCTGCAGCCCTTGCCTTCCAGATTCGCGGCATAGCCCAGCATCGCGCCGACGGTGGTCACCCCTGTGCCGCCGACACCCGGCAAGAGAATATTGAACGGCCTGTCGAGCGACGGCAGAACCGGTTCCGGCAGACGTGCGAATGCTTCGACCTGCTTGGGCAACGCAGGCTTGCGCAGTTTGCCGCCGTGCACGGTGACGAAGCTCGGGCAGAAACCCTCGACGCAGCTGAAATCCTTGTTGCACGCGCTCTGATCGATTTCGCGCTTGCGCCCCTGCGCCGTTTCCTTGGGCAGCACAGACAGGCACCCGGATTTGACCCCGCAATCGCCGCAGCCCTCGCACACCGCCGGGTTGATCAACGCGCGCTTTTCCAGATCGGGCATGGTGCCGCGTTTGCGACGGCGGCGCTTTTCAGTGGCGCAGGTCTGGTCGTAGATGATGACCGACACGCCTTTGAACTCGCGCAACTCGCGCTGCACGCTGTCCAGATCACGCCGATGATGAAAGGTGGTAATCGGCGCGAAGTCCTCACGACTCGGGTACTTGTCCGGTTCGTCGGAAACCAGCGCGATGCGCAGCACGCCTTCGTTGAACACCTGACGGCTCAGTTGATCGACGCGCAGCACGCCGTCGATCGGCTGGCCACCGGTCATGGCCACCGCATCGTTGTAGAGAATCTTGTAAGTAATGTTGACCTTGGAGGCCACCGCCGCACGCAGCGCCAGGTGCCCAGAGTGAAAGTAGGTACCGTCGCCCAGGTTCTGGAAAACGTGCGGGGTTTCGGTGAACGGCGCCTGACCGATCCAGGTCACGCCCTCGCCGCCCATTTGGGTGAAGGTATCGGTTTCGCGGTCCATCCAGATGGTCATGTAATGGCAGCCGATCCCGGCCAGGGCGCGACTGCCCTCCGGCACCTTTGTCGAAGTGTTATGCGGGCAGCCGGAGCAGAAATGCGGGGTGCGCTGGGTAGTGAACAGCGGCGCCTGCAGCGCTTGCTCCTTGTCGCTGAGAAACTGCAGGCGCGCTTCGATTTGCGGGCTGCTGTAGAACGGCGCGAGGCGTTTGGCGATCACCCTGGCAATCATCGCCGGGGTCAGCTCGCTGAGGTTTGGCAGCAGTGAGCGGCCCTGCTCATCGAACTCGCCGACCACCACTGGCCGGCGCTCCACAGGCCAGTTGTAGAGCTGACCGGTCAACTGGTCTTCAATGACACTGCGTTTTTCCTCGACCACCAGAATCTCGTCCAGCCCTTCGGCAAAATCGTGAACCGACACCGGCTCCAGCGGCCAGCTCATGCCGACCTTGAGCACGCGAATCCCGACCTTCTCGCACAGCTCCTGATCGATACCCAGCTCTTCGAGGGCCTGGCGCACGTCCAGATAGGACTTGCCGGTGGTGATGATGCCCAGCCGCGGTTGCGCAGAATCGATCACCACCTTGTTCAACTGGTTGGCACGGGCGAAGGCCCTGGCGGCGTAGATCTTGTAGGTGTTGAGTCGCGCCTCCTGGGCCAGCGGCGGGTCCGGCCAGCGGATGTGCAAACCGCCTTCGGGTATATCGAAGTCGTCAGGGATACGGGTTTTGATCCGCAATGGATCGACCTCGACCACCGCGGAAGAGTCGACGTTCTCGGCAATGGTCTTCATCGCCACCCAGCAACCGCTGTAGCGCGACAGCTCCCAGCCAATGATGCCGTAGTCGAGAATCTCCTGAACATTACTGGGGTTGAGCACGGGGATCATCGAGGCGATGAACGCATGCTCACTCTGGTGAGCGATGGTCGATGATTTGCAGCCGTGGTCGTCGCCCGCCAGGATCAGCACACCACCATTGGCCGCAACACCGGCTGAGTTGCCGTGCTTGAAGACATCACCGCAGCGGTCCACACCCGGTCCCTTGCCGTACCAGAGAGCGAACACGCCATCGTACTTGCCATGCGGGAACAGGTTGACCTGTTGACTGCCCCAGACCGCCGTGGCGGCCAGTTCTTCGTTGATGCCCGGCTGAAAATGGATGGCGTTTTGTTGCAGGTAGTCCTTGGCGTCCCAAAGGCTCTTGTCCAGATTGCCCAGCGGCGAACCGCGGTAGCCAGAGATAAACCCGGCAGTGTTCAGGCCCTGCGCCTCATCGCGCTGCTTTTGCAGCATCGGCAGGCGAGTCAGGGCCTGCGTGCCGGTCAGGTACAGATTGCCGGTGGCAAGCCGGTATTTATCATCCAGACGAATATCAGCCAGGGACATGCGAATACCTCTCTTGTTCTTATAAGGTCAGGTCTTGTACGCCGGGACGGTCCTGCCCGGCAGCCTTGCAATTAGACTGCCAGCAGCAAAGAGGCTTTTTCTTTCTAAATGCGCGCAAATCTGCTGATATTCAGCATGCTTTTTTCGGCCAGAACAAAAAACAAGGTCAATTCATGCAGCCAAAATTGAGCCCCATCGATCGCAAGATTCTTCGCCTGCTGCAACATGACGCCAGCCTGTCGGCCGCGGAAATCGCCGAACGGGTCGAGCTGTCGCAATCGCCCTGCTGGAGGCGTATTCACCGGCTTCAGGAAGACGGGGTGATCGAACGCACGGTCGCCCTGCTCAGTACCCAGAAGCTGGGGCTGAGCATGACGGTGTTCGTCGAGGTCAAGCTGTCAGGCCATGGCCGCCGCTATCTGGCCGAGTTCGAGGAGGCAATCATCGGCCACCCGGAGGTGCTGGAGTGCTACACGATGGCCGGGGGGATGGACTTCATGCTCAAGGTGGTGGCTCAGGACATCGCCAGCTACGAACGCTTTCTACGCGATCATTTGCTGCAATTGCCCCACGTCCACGAGGCCCATTCGAACATCGCCATGAGCACGGTGAAGCGCACCACGGAGCTGCCGCTGGACTAGACGATATCGGGGAGAATCGAGAAAAGAAAATCCGCCGAGCGAGCGCTGGCGGATTATCGGTATCAATGAGGGCAATAAAAACATTTGACTTGCAAATGATAATGATTATTATTGCATCAGCGGGTCGCGAGCCCCGCTGGATAACCCGGAAGTCTTAGGTCGGCTTCCTGATTATCTCCTCATCAGGCTAATCACGGTTTTTGACCCGGCTTATCGCCGGGTCTTTTTTTGGTTCTTTCTTTATGGTTTCGCTGCTTCAGGCTAATGAAGTCTGGGTGTTGCGCGGTGTGTTGCAATGCCGTGGATCATAGCAAAGGCGCCTCGATCAAGGCCATGCTTTTAAGGCGAAAACGCCTGGATGCGGCAGATAAAACGTAAATGCTGGGACTTTTCACTTGAGAATGATTCTCGTATTCACTAGTCTACGCTTGTCACGGACGCTACCCGACATCGCAAGGAAGATTCCCATGGACGACCAGCGAGCGATACATCATGAGTAATCAGCTCTCGTCTCTACTGCACCTCCCCGCCCGCCTGCCCGAGCCGCAACCCACGCTGCAGGCGATCGAACTCGGCCACCGACTGGGCAAGCTCTCGCGCCGGACCCGGCAGATATTCCTGCTCAGCCGACTCGACGGCCAGGCCTACGCCGACATTGCAGCCTTCATGAGCGTCGACATCGCGCGGGTAGAGCGTGCGATGCTTCGCGCGCTGGGCAAGGCGCATGCGCCTGGCGCTGCAGACACCACAAGCCCTGCCATTCAGGCCACCCTTCAGGATCGCGCCAGCCGCTGGTATGTGCACTTGCAGAGCCCTGCGGCAACCGCCAGCGAACGCATCGAATTTCGCCACTGGCTGGACGCCGATGCCGCGCACCTTTCAGCCTTTCAGAACAGCGAGCGTTTGTGGCGTCAGTTGCAGGCACCCGCCTCGTTGCTCGGCGCATCCGGCTGGCATCGACGCAAGCGCCGCGTGTATCTGGTCTGGTGCCTGCTGACCGCCTTCATCTGCAGCCTGATGGTCACCGCCGAGGCCATGTCCTGACGCGCAGATGACCGTTGCAGTGAAGTTTACGTCGCAGGACGCGATGTCGATCGGTGTACAGTAGCGGCCTGAAAAGGCATCTACGCAGCAGGCACCTATCTTGACTCTCACCATCGGTTCAGATTTCGACAGCGGCAACATTCAGGTTCTCGACGCAAGCGACCCGGCGCATATCCGGCTGGCGATTCGGCCCGACACGAAAAGCGCGCATTTCCAGTGGTTTCATTTCAAGGCAGACGGCTTGAACGTTGGCCAGACCTATGGCTTCAGCCTGACCAATGCCAGCGAATCCACCTTCAACCGTGCCTGGACCGGCTACAACGCCGTGGCGTCTTACGACCATCAGAACTGGTTTCGGGTAGCGTCGGATTTCGACGGCAAGGCGCTGAATTTCAGCCTGGCCGCGGAGCAGTCGCAGGTCTGGTTTGCGTACTTCGAACCCTACAGCCGTGAACGCCATGACTGGCTGATCGAACAGGCGCAGGAAAAAGCCGGTGCACAGTTGCTGGCTGTCGGCAAAAGCGTCGAGGGCCGGGATATTCAGCTGCTGCGCAAGGGTGACGGTGCCGAGGGCAAACGCAAGATCTGGATGATTGCCCAGCAGCACCCTGGCGAACACATGGCCGAATGGTTCATGGAAGGCGTGATCGAACGCTTCCAGCAAAAGGATGACGCCGTGCTGCAGCAACTGCTGGCAGAGGCGGATGTGTATCTGGTCCCCAACGTCAACCCGGATGGGGCCTTTCATGGCCACTTGCGCACCAACGCCAACGGCAAGGACCTCAATCGTGCCTGGCAGGACAGCACCGAAGCGCTAAGCCCGGAAGTGTCCTTCATCAGGCAGCAGATGGAAAAATACGGCGTGGACATGTTCCTCGACGTGCACGGTGACGAGGAAATCCCCTACGTATTCACCGCCGCCTGCGAAGGCAATCCGGGGTATACCGCACAGCAACGCCAGCTTGAAGAGCGCTTTCGCAGCCGCCTGTGCGAGGTCAGCGACAACTTCCAGACGGTTCATGGCTACCCGCGCGGCGCACCCGGTCAGGCCAACATGAACCTGGCCGCCAATGCCGTGGGCGAACGCTACAAGTGCCTGTCACTGACCCTGGAAATGCCGTTCAAGGATCACGACAACGCGCCAGATCCGGTCACCGGCTGGTCAGGCAAGCGCTCTGCGCAACTGGCCGGCGAAATACTGACCGTGCTGTCCGAGATGGTAAAAGAGCTGCGCTAAGAGCTCCTGCCTGTCGGCAAGCCAAGATGCCCACCTAAGCGTGGGCATTTTTATTCGCGCGGGCGGCACGGCGCACGATCAGACTGGCCAGCGCGATCAGCGCCAGGGTGATCACCACTGCCCCGTAGACATTGCTGGTCATCACCAGGCCCGCCGAGTGGGCGAAGTATCCGGCGACCAGTGCCGGTATGCAGAAGGCCAGGTAGCTGAGCACCAGAAAAGCCGACATCAGCCCGCCCCGCTCGTGGGCATGCGCCAGGGGCATGAGCATGCGCAGTGCGCCCAGAAAGCTCGATCCGAACCCCACACCTGCGACCACTGCGCCGACGAAAAACAGCCACAGCAAACCGAGGTTGATCGAAAGCAGTATCACCGCGACGCCCAGTGGCAAAAAACTCGCACCTACCCACAAGCCGAGCACCGGCTCGCGCTGACGCAGCGTCAGAATCGCCGCCGCGCCGCTGAGGGTCAGCGCCGCAACCGCCAGGCCGCCATTGAGCGGTGAAGTGGAGCCGGTCGCCGCCACCAGCAAGGACGGGCTCAACGACAGAAAGAAGCCACCCAGTGCCCACGCGGCGATGTCCACCGGTAGAACCAGCCACAGCATGCGCCGTGCCTGTTGCGGTACATGCAACGAGGGCTTGAGGGATTGCCAGACGCCGGGCTGGCGACTGACGGTTTCCTCGACGCGTCCCAGGTACAGGGCCTGACTCAGGAATGCGGCCAGCAGCAAGCAGTAACCCAGCATCAGCGGCAACGGCGCGAACTGCGCCAGCAGTGCCGTACCCAGAGCGCCAACGGCCATGCCGAGCATCGGCGAAATACTGTTGATCAACGGCCCTTTGACCGAATCATTGTCCAGCAAGGCTGCGCCCAGTGCGCTGGCAGCCAGCCCCGTCGCAAAACCCTGCAGCAGGCGCGCGGCCACCAGCCAACTGACATCACTGGCCAGAATGAACAGCAGCATCGAGACGCTTTGCAGCAGCAACGCGCCGAAAATCACCGGGCGCCGCCCCAGGTAGTCAGACAGCGACCCGCCCATCAGCAAGGCAGCCAGCAGGCTGAATGCATACACTGCAAAAATCAGGGTAAGCACGCCCTCCGAGAATCCCCATGCCTCCTGGTACAGGTGATAGAGCGGCGTGGGCGTGCTGGACGCGGCAAAAAAGCATAACGTGGTAAACGCCAGAAACCCGAGATGGTTTCGTGCCCGACCGTCAGACTTCACGTCTGGCGACGTCGAATCGTTTGAAGAAAGGGACATGGATACGCTCTCCGCCAATGCAACCTGTTAAAGCCATAAATTAGCTTTTGCGGAGTGTGCGACGTGATAGCGCTTAAAGCAAATACTTTGTGTTAAGGTCCGCCGTATGGCTATTAAAGAAGCAATTCGCACCGGAGGCCGCAGTGCCCGGGTGCAGGAATCCATCCATCGCGCGGTCCGCGACTTGTTGCAGGAGCACGATCGCTCAGCACTCAGCGTGCCGATGATCGCGACCCGCGCAGGCGTTACGCCGTCGACCATTTATCGCCGCTGGGGTGATCTGACCACGTTGCTGGCGGACGCTGCCCTGGAGCGCCTGCGCCCTGACGTGCCGATCGATCAGGGCAGTCTGCATCAGGACCTGCTGACCTGGAGTGAAATGTATCTGGACGAAATGTCCTCGGCACCTGGCCGGGCACTGATGCGCGATGTGGCCGCCAGCACGTCCGGCTGTGTGGGCAAGTGTGCGGCAATGGTTCGCGAGCAGCTGCAGGTCATGATCGATCGCGCCATGGCTCGCGGCGAGGTTTCCCCCAGTGCCGACGACATGATCGATGCAGTCATTGCGCCGATGATTTACCGGATTCTGTATGCCGAATCGGCGCCGACGCCCGAACGCGTGCGTCAATGGGTCGACCGCTGCCTGAGCTGAGCCGCTTTGCAGGGAGTCAGAGGCGGCAACTCCCGTTATCATGCGCGCCTCGTCCGACACCAATGACCGAACCTATTCATGCACACCCTCGCAGATCTACGCGCCGGCAAGCTGGCAGGCATCAAACGGCTTGACCTCTCCTGTGGCCTGAGCGAATTCCCGGTCGAAATCTTCGACCTGGCCGACACACTGGAAGTCTTGAATCTCAGCGGCAACAGGCTGACCTCGCTGCCCGACGACCTGTGTAGCCTGACCCGCCTGCGCGTGCTGTTCGTATCAGACAACGCCTTTACGCACCTGCCGGAAAGCATTGGCCAATGCCAGCAGTTGCAGATTGTCGGCCTCAAGGCCAATCGCATAGAGCAAGTCAGCGCCGCGGCACTGCCGCCGCGCCTGCGCTGGCTGATCCTCACCGACAACCGCATCGAGTCGCTGCCCGACGAACTGGGCTGCCGCCCGGACCTGCAAAAGCTGATGCTCGCCGGCAACCGCTTGCGCACCCTGCCCGCGACCCTCGCGCAGTGTCACAAGCTGGAGCTGATCCGCATTGCGGCCAATCGTCTGACCGAGTTGCCGGACTGGCTGCTGAGCCTGCCTGCCCTGGCATGGCTCGCCTTCGCCGACAACCCTCTGTGCGCCGAACGTCCCAGCGCGCCGATCCGGGAAATCCCCTGGCAACATCTCAGCCTTCATCAACGCCTGGGCGAAGGTGCGTCGGGGATCATTCAACAGGCGGTCTGGCACGACGCCGGCGAGGAGCGCATGGCAGCGGTCAAGCTGTACAAGGGCGCGGTCACCAGCGATGGATCGCCGCTCAATGAAATGGCGGCCTGCATTGCCGCAGGCCGCCACGCACAGCTAATCGAGGTGCTTGGACAGATCAGCGGGCATCCCGAGCAGCAGCGCGGCCTGGTCATGGCGCTGATAGCCCCCGATTTCGGCAATCTCGCCGGTCCGCCGAGCCTGGAATCCTGTAGCCGCGATGTCTACGCCAACGACACGCGCTTTTCCCTGCCGGTGCTGCTGCGCCTCGCTGAAGGCATCGCATCGGTCACCGCGCACCTGCACGCCCGCGGGATCACGCATGGCGACCTTTATGGTCACAACATTCTTGTGCAGAAGGATGGCAATTGCCTGCTGAGCGACTTCGGCGCGGCGTCCTTTCACCCGTCAGCCGGGCTGGGTGAGGCGCTGGAGCGCATCGAAACGCGGGCATTCGGTATCTTGCTGGGGGAATTGCTGGAGCGTTGCGAGGCAGATCCGCAGGATCAGAATGTCCTGGCGGGTCTACAGGCGCTGCAGGCAAGCTGCGTTCAGCCTGATTGCCAGCAACGACCGTCGCTGGCAGAGATTCTTCTACAGATCAAAACATGGAGCGCGTAAAGCGCTCCATTGCGCAGTGATCAGCCTGCCAGGCCCACGTAAACGTTCTGCACGTCATCATGGTTGTCGATGGCTTCGAGAAACGCTTCGACTTCGGCCATCTGCTCATCGGTCAGGCCGTCCACGGTGCTTTTCGGGCGATAGCCCAGTTGCGCGGACTGAACGGTGAAACCGAATTCCGGAAGCGCCTTGCAGACCGCGTCCATGTCAGTGGATTCGGTCAGGAACAGCGTCGCGCCCTCTTCACCGGGCTCGAAATCCTGGGCGCCGGCCTCGATTGCCGCCAGCTCCGGGTCAGCATCTGCTGCTGCAGGAACAGCCTCGATCATGCCCTGATACAAAAAGTCCCACGAAACCGAACCCGCAGCGCCCAACTGGCCCTTGCGGAACAGCACGCGAATTTCCGAGACCGTCCGATTGATGTTGTCGGTCAGGCACTCGACGATTACCGGCACGCGGTGTGGCGCAAAACCTTCGTAGGTCAGACGCTCGAAGTTGACGCTCTCACCCAGCAGGCCTGCGCCTTTCTTGATGGCACGCTCCAGGGTCTCGCGCGGCATCGAGGCCTTCTTGGCCTGCTCGACCACCAGCCGCAGACGCGAATTCATGTCCGGGTCTGCGCCAGCACGGGCCGCGATCATGATCTCCTTGGACAGCTTGCCAAACGTACGTCCCTTGGCATTGGCTGCCGCTTCTTTATGCTTGACCTTCCACTGTGCGCCCATGTCTGCTCTCTTGATTCGCTAGGCACCTCGCCGTCTGCGCCTGCATAACTGACAGAACGCGACGCTGGCAAGGCGCTGAAAAAGGGTCACCGGCAAATACCCTGTCCGGCGCGGCGCATTTTATACGCGATCACGGCAGATGAAACCCCCGACAGGCAGATTGCCCTCATGAACTCGCCAGGATTGCTGCCAATCCGGCCAACGGCAATCACCGTCTTTCCATCAACGCTTGTAGGCTCTTTCCGAAAAACCTTGCAGTAATGCTTTTGTAACCCCGTATTCCGTAACCTTCGCGGCCCCGTTTTTGAAGCTAGAGAGCCCCGCGGATGCGCAAGGACCTGCAAGTGCCCTTCATGCTGGCGATCACCGACTGCCAGCCGGATCTGCATATCATCAGCTTCGCCGGCCATGAAGCCCTCAATGAAACGTATCGCTTCGACATCTGGATGATCGGCAGCGACCCACAACTGGATGTGCGCAGCCTGCTGCATCGTGAAGCGTTTCTAAGCTTCGGCGAATCCGGCAGCGGCAGGCATGGTCGTATCGACCATGTGGCGCAGCTCCACAGCGGGGCTCGCGTGAGTCTCTACCACCTGATTCTGGTGCCTGATCTGCAACGGCTGGTGCAACATCGACAACGCCGCACCTATCAGGACCTTGCGATTCCTCAACTGATCGTGCAGTTGCTTGAAGCGCACAGTATCGGCGCGAACGCATACCGATTCGAACACGTGAATGGTCTTTATCCTGCCAGGCCGCTGCATATCCAGTACGACGAAAGCGATCTGCACCTGTTGCAGCGCCTGTGCGAGGAAGAAGGCATGCATTTTCGTTTTGAGCATCGCCAGAGCGGCCATCGGCTGGTGTTCTCGGACGACCCTGCGAGCTTTCCGGCGCAGCCATTGCCGGTGCGCTTCAAGCACCCGCAAGCGTCAGGCGCGTTGCGAGAGACACTGTTGCACCTGGCCGAGCGACTGGGGTTTCCGCGCGTTTCAAGACAACCCGCCGACCACCCGCAACCTGCGCGCGCACCCGAGCACCCTCTGACTGTAGCGGCCAATCATGCCTTTCAACCGCCAGGCTTTCGTGGAGCAATCAGCCCCCAGGAGGCGCTGAGCCGGCAGCGTGGCAGTCGCAGGCTGGAGCGCCTGCGCTGCGAACGGCGCGATGTCAGAGGACGAAGCACCGACACCGCCTTGCAGTGCGGTGAAGTCATCCAGGTGCTCGATCATCCGGAACCCTTGCTCAACGACCAATGGTTAGTGGCCGAAGTGATTCACGCGGGCAGGCAGTTACAGGTGCTGAAAGGTGCCGCTGCCCATGATGCGCTGGCAATCCTGCGCATCCTCGTCGAAGCGAAGCGTTCGTCACCCGAGGCTGAACAGTTGCAAGGCAACGGTTACTGCAACAGCTTCAGGGTCATTCCGTGGGCGACGCCGTTTCGCCCGTCGAACAACCACCCGAGACCCGCGGTCACTGGTGAGCATTTCGCCACCTTGCAGCGCAACGACATGCGGCCGGACCCACCCGGATACCGTTCCATCCGCTTCGACTGGCACGTGCAAAGCCTGGAAGACCAACCCGCACAACGCTGGCCGATAGCCGAGGTCGCCTGCCCGGAGGTTCATCGGCTAGCGCCGGGCGCACGAGTGCGGGTCCGCTTTCTCGATAACCATCCCGAACGGCCGGTAATTTGCGCAGTACTGTCACCGGGTCAGGAGCTGGACGGGATGACTGCACAACCGGCTGGATATATTCGAGTGGCGAGCGGCGAGCACTTGCACGTCAATGCCCACGACGGATTGCTGGTACGCGGGCAAGCCGCGACGCTGCACGTTGACGCGCAGCGTATCCTGATCGTGGGCCACAAGGATCAGCAGTCCTTGAAATCGGGCTGGCGCTTGTCGATAAAGGCGCGCATGCCCTCCTTCTGATCCTGGCTGGCGAAGGCGGCGTGAAAGACCCGGCGTTCGAAGCGGATGCCTTCGGCCAGGCTGACCTCGAATGCGCGGTTGACGCTCTCCTTGACCATCATCGCCACTGGCAGGGATTTACTGGCGATGACCGATGCCACTGCAAGCGCTTCCGGCAGCAACTGATCGAGCGGCAGCACGCGGGCCACCAGACCGGCGCGCTCGGCCTCTTGAGCATCGATCAACCGGCCAGTCAGGCACATTTCCATGGCCTTGGCTTTGCCCACCGCGCGGGTCAGGCGCTGCGTACCGCCCATGCCCGGCAACACGCCGAGATTGATCTCGGGCTGTCCAAACCTGGCGTTTTCGGCGGCCAGAATGAAATCGCACATCAATGCCAGTTCACAGCCCCCACCCAAGGCGAAACCGGCTACCGCAGCCACCAGAGGTTTGCGTCGGGCGGCGACCCGGTCGCTTTCACGAAACAGGTCATCGAGGTAGATCTGCGGGTAGGACAGGTCGACCATTTCCTTGATATCCGCGCCGGCGGCAAAGGCTTTTTCCGAACCGGTCAGCACGATGCAGCCGATCGCACTGTCCGCCTCGAACTGGTCGAGGGCATGGTTCAATTCGTTGATCAGGCGCGCATTCAAGGCGTTCAACGCCTTGGGCCGGTTCAGTCTGATCAGACCTACACCATCTATAACTTCTATGAGAAGTGTCTCGTAAAGCATTGATAAATATCCTTTTTATTTGATTATGAAATCAACAGCTTTTCATAGAATCAACATTCGATTATTAGATCAAGCCGTTGATTAATAACGTTTAATCCAAAATCTCGACAGCTATTGCGGTAGCTTCACCGCCGCCGATGCAGATTGCCGCAATACCACGCTTGAGTTGTCGATGCTGCAAGGCCGCCAGCAGCGTCACGAGGATCCGCGCACCCGAGGCACCGATCGGATGGCCGAGCGCGCAGGCACCGCCATTGACATTGACCTTATCGTGCGGGATGTCCAGCTCGCGCATTGCCACCAGTGGCACCACGGCAAACGCCTCATTGATCTCGAACAGATCGACGTCGTCCAGCGTCCAGCCTGTCTTGCCCAAAAGGCGCTGAATGGCGCCTATCGGCGCTGTTGGAAACAGGCCCGGCTGATCGGCGAACGCAGCATGCGCATGTAACACCGCCAGAGGCTTCAGGCCACGCCGCCGAGCCTCGGACTGACGCATCAACAGCAGCGCTGCTGCGCCATCGGAGATAGAACTGGAGTTGGCCGCGGTGACCGTGCCGCCCTCGCGAAAAGCGGGTTTGAGCGTGGGTATCTTGTCCGGACGCGCCTTGGGTGGCTGCTCATCGTGAGTGATTTGCCTCGACTCTTTGCCCACGGCGACCTGCACTGGCACGATCTCGGCGTCGAAATGGCCTTCGGCAATGGCCTGTTGCGCGCGAGCCAGTGACGCCAGCGCAAACGCATCCTGTGCCTCGCGACTGAAACCGTTGAGCCCGGCGCAGTCCTCGGCGAAGGTGCCCATCAACCGGCCTGGCTCATAGGCATCCTCGAGGCCGTCGAGAAACATGTGATCGAGCACCTTGCCGTGCCCCATGCGATAACCGCTGCGCGCGCGGTCCAGCAGGTAAGGCGCATTGGACATGCTCTCCATGCCGCCAGCCACCACCACTGCAGTACTGTCTGCCAGCAACAGGTCATGGGCCATGATTGCGGTCTGCATGCCGGAACCGCACATCTTGTTGACCGTACTGCACAGCGTTGCATGGCTCAGCCCGGCACCCAGCGCCGCCTGCCGAGCGGGTGCCTGACCGAGACCTGCCGGCAGTACACAACCAAACAGTACGTGCTCCACGTCTGCAGACTCGATACCTGCGCGCTCGACAGCGGCACGGATGGCGATCGATCCCAGCGCGGTGGCACTGAGGCTCTGCAGGTCGCCCTGAAAACCGCCCATGGGCGTGCGCACGGCACTGACAATGACCACGGGGTCTTGATGAGGGGGTGTCCTTTCGATGGACATGGCTATCTCCAGTCTTGTTTTTATAGATACGGTTTTCTATAGGTACGGGGGAATCATCAACCTGCTGCCTTGCAGACGCAATGGTTGAGGCAGGCAGATTAGCCGCTATCCCGGCATCGTGCCTGGCGCGCCGAATCTCTCATCACTGGCGAGGTCTGAAGATCACTGAACCTGACGCTGGAGCACACGAATGTCGCTACGCCTGATCCGCGCCCTGCTCTCGGGGCTGCTCATCCTCGGCTTGAGCGCCTGTGCGCTGATTCCCCATCGAGACCCGCTGACGATCAGCGTCGTGGGTATCGAACCCATCCCCGGCCAAGGTCTGGAACTGCGCATGGCGGTGACGTTGCGGGTGCAGAATCCAAACGAAACCGAGATCAACTACAACGGCGTCGCGCTGGACCTCGACGTGAACGACAGGCTGCTGGCCTCCGGGGTCAGCAACCAGAAAGGCACTGTAGGACGCTTCTCCGAAGCGGTGCTGGTGGTTCCGGTCAGCGTGTCGGCATTCGCTGCCTTGCGCCAGGCACTGGGGCTCAGTCAAAGCCAGCGTCTGGACAATCTGCCCTACACGCTTCGCGGCAAGCTGGCTGGCGGCCTGTTCGGCACGATGCGCTTCAGTGACAGCGGCACGCTGGATTTGCGCCAGGCAGAGGGAGATCCCTGGTAACAAGTCATTACGGGTGGTAATGCCTTTCGGGTTTGGCAGGGTAAACGGGACGATACAGGTGGCATGCTTTCTGCTGCCTGACTGCAGAGCATGCTCTGCACCTCCCCACCCTCAAGGAAGATTTGCCAATGACCCCGCAGAACCCGTCAGCACGTTTTTTCCCGACTTTTCTGGCCCTTGTGACGCTGATGCTCAGCCTGTGCATGGCACCGGCATGGGCTGCAGAAAAAAGCGCCAAGCGTGGAATTGCCTACGACATCGCCCTGCCCGCCGACCTGAGTGCGTTATCTGCTGGCGTGAGCTGGTGGTACAACTGGAGCCCCAGACCCCATGACCGTCTGGCGTCGTACGATTATGCGTCGATGTACGGCGTGGATTTCATCCCGATGGTGTGGAACGGCAACGTTGACGACGGGCAGTTAAAGCAATACCTGCTGGCTCACTCAGCCATCCGCTATTTGCTGGTGATCAATGAGCCGAATCTGCTCGATCAGGCCAACATGACACCCGAAGCGGCGGCCAGCTTCTGGCCGAGGCTGGAACAGATCGCCGCCCAGACCGGTGTAAAGCTGGTGGGGCCAGGGATGAACTGGGGAACCATGCCAGGCTACGGCGACCCGGTTGTGTGGCTCGATGCCTTCTATACGGCCTATCGGTCGATGAATCAGAATCGGGACCCGCGCATCGATTACCTGGCTTTTCACTGGTACGACTATGGCTTGCCGGGGATGCTCGACCGTCTGTCGAAGTACGGAAAACCCTTCTGGGTCACCGAGTTCGCCAATTGGCACGCCCCGGATGACGGAGCGCAGATTGATTCAGTCGACAAGCAGAAACGCCAGATGGCGGAAATGGTCGCTACACTCGAGCAGCGCCAGGACGTGTTCAGATACGCCTGGTTCACGGGCCGGATGAACCCTGACCCGCACTTTTCAAGCTTGCTGGACGCTGAAGGCAAGCTGACCGAACTGGGCCAGTATTACCTGTCGCTGCCACACAGCGAGTAACCCCGCGCGGCTCGGTCAACACATCTTCGCAGCCTCTCAGCGAGGCTGCGCCGATCTCGGTCAGACCGCTGATGATGTGCTGGGTGTAGGGAAATGACTGATCGGGCTCCAGAATTCTTGTCGAGATCAACAGCCCTTCCCTGACCAGCGTGTCGACCGTTGCGACACACACGTGAATCGCCGGGGCGCTTGAATACGCGCGCACCAGCTCCCTGTAGATCTGGCCGAAGGTCAGTTTTTGCGGTTTGCTGAAGCACAGGCGACCGACGATGCTCAACACCGCGAGGTCTAACCGCTGTTTTCCCTCACTCACCACTATTGCCTTTAACGTAATAAAAACTGACGCGCCGCCGGCTGATTATTCCTATCACCCTTGCACCCTCTGCACACGGCAATGGTCGATCGGTAATGCACACTTTCACGTCCAGTTTCAATGGAATAAAAATTAAAGACGTCGTTGACTAATGTGCACTTCAAGTGCCTGGAAATTTCTTTAAGCGTTCATTAATTCACGCTTACACCCCGATACTTACTCTTATGGAGCCGGCCTTTGAAACGCGCAGGAACCACGAGAATGCAAAGCTTACCAGCCCGCTAAACCTAACGACAATTAGGTTTATTAAAAAACAATAAAAAACTAAAATAGTGGATTTTTTTGGTTTTTAATGGCTGCAGTACGGCAAACTTACCGATTTTATTCTTTAAATACTGTCTAAATCCTTCGACCTCATCTGACAAAATCAGATGATGGCCAGGTGGCATCATTTATTAAAATCTCCATTACTCATACTTTAGCGACCTGTGAACTGTTTACTGTCGCGCTGGACTGAGTGTTCAGCCGAGCCCTGTGCCATCACAACAGCCGTCCGTTTTTATCCTGCAAACCATCAATCGAGATTCAATCGATGACTAGATCAATGCTGTCTGTTTTCAGTGCAGTACTTCTGTGCGCGCAAAGTGCCTTAACTTTCGCCGCGGACTCAACTTCCAGCACACCTGCCACCGGGTCCGATCAACAGATCCGGACGCAGGTGGAAGCCAAGCGCGACCAGTTGTCAGGCGCCGACAAGATCAACCCGGCCCAACAGCAGAGTTCGTCGTCCCTGCTCGACGCGCCGGTGGACACCGACGACGCCCCTGCCCAGGCACAACGACCATGAACAACCTCAATCAACCGATCACATCGACCGGAAGGACACTTGCCTTGTCAGCCTTCAAACAGACGCTGGGCCTGAGTCTGCTGACGTTCAGCGTCATGCAGGCCAACCTGGCACTCGCCGCCGTGACCCCGGCGACCGGCAACGAAGTCGAGGCGCGCGTCAGCTCGATTCTCGACAACATGAGCCAGTCGGAAAAGATCAACTTCACCCGCGTCAACGACGGTCACATGATCCCGTCCCTGCTCAAGTGGGGCATCAAGGGCACCGTGGCGTATGACTCGTCCATGGGCGTGCACGTCAACAACGCCACATTCGGCGCTCAATACCCGTCGCAGTCTGCGCTGGCAGCGACCTGGAGCATCAACCGGGCCAAGGAATTCGGCCTGGCCATCGCTTATGAAACGCGCATTTCCGGCGGTCAGCAGATGCTCTCGCCAGGCGCGAACCTGTACCGGACACCCTACAACGGCCGCTCGGCAGAATACGTCAGCGGTGAAGACCCGTTCCTCGGCGCCGTGCTGGCACCCGCTATCGTCAACGGCATCCAGGCTCAGGGTATCCAGGCCAGCGGCAAGCACTACCTGGCCAACGAACAGGAAGCCAATCGTCAGGCAATCGACGTCAAGGTCGATGAGCGCACCCTGCGCGAGCTGTACCTGCCAGGCTTCGAGTCGATGGTGAAGAACGCCAATGTCGCTTCGATCATGTGCGGCTTCAACAAAGTCAACGGCGACTACGCCTGCGAAAACCATCACCTGATCACCGAAGTGCTCAAGGGCGAATGGGGCTATCAGGGCATGGTCATCAGTGACTTCAACGCCATTCATGATGCCTTCAAGGGCGCGTGGGCCGGTACGGACATCGACATGCCCTCCGGCCTGCAGTTTACCGAAGCCAATCTCCTGCCCTACCTGTGGAGCGGGCAGCTGACCCAGAACGTGATCGACGACAAGGTCAAACGCAACCTGCGTGGCATCGTCAGCTACGACCTGCAGAACAACCTCAACACTGCCAAGACCCTTGAGCATCCGGAATACGGCATGCGTGCTGCGCTGAATACCGCGCGCGAATCCATCGTCCTGCTGCGCAACGAGAACACCGCTGCCGGCAAACCGCTGCTGCCGCTGGAGCGCTCAGCGAAAATCGCCGTGATCGGTAACTGGGCGCACGACGTACCGGCATCGCCTTTCGGCACGGCCAATTCACCGCCCAACAGCTACGTGACCGAGCTGAGCGGTTTGCAGCAACTGGCATCCAGCAGCAGCGATGTCACGTATTTGTCAGAGATGAGCCTGAATCCGGCGAGCTCGGTGTGGTATCAGCCAGCAACCGGCGACAACGGGATCAGCAACGCCGGGGTAAAAGCCGAATACTTCTCCAACACCAGCTTTTCCGGTGACCCGGTGCTGACACGTGTGGAACCCGGCGTGAACCTGAACTGGACCACCGGCAGCAACGTAACCAACGCAGGCAGCACTGCGGTATCTGGCTTCAGCCCGACAGCCGGCGCCTTCTCGGCACGTTTCACCACCACCATCAAGCCCACCATCTCGGGTGCTCAGGCGTTCAAGGTGCGTGCGGACGGCCCCTACAAACTCTGGGTCAACGATGAGCTCATCGTGCAGAGCGACGGCGTGCCTTACTCGGGCGACGTGGTGAATGCGCTGACAACGTCGGGTAAAACTGCGGCATTGTCGGCCGGCAAGACCTATACCGTGAAACTGGAATACCAGCGCGTACAGGGCAATTTCATTCCGGCACTGGGCGGCCTGACCGGCGTACAGATGAGCTGGGCTGCGTTGCGTCCGCCGAAGGACCTGTCGAAATACGATGCGGTGGTGGTTGCGGCCGGCACCACGTCTGAAAACGAAGGCGAAGGTTCCGACCACGGCTTCGATCTGCCAGACCAACAGGCTGAACTGATCAGCTTCGTCGCCAAGGCCAACCCTAATACCATCGTGGTCATGCACGGCGGTGGCGTGGCCAACATGCAGCCATGGGCGAACAAGGTCGGCGCTGCACTGCAAGCCTGGTTCCCGGGCCAGCAAGGCGGTCAGGCACTGGCCGAGATTCTCTACGGCAAGGTCAACCCGTCGGGCAAGTTGCCGGTCACGATCGACAAGAACATCGAGGATAACCCGAGCTATGCCTCTTATCCGGACCCGGCGGCCTACCGCGGCAGCAACCCGCTGACCGAAATGACCTACAGCGAAGGCCTGTACATGGGTTATCGCGGCTATGACAAGAAACACGCCAAGCCGCTTTATCCATTCGGCTATGGCCTGTCTTACACCACGTTCAGCTACAGCGACCTGAAGCTGTCGACCAACGTGCTGACCCCAGGCTCGACGATCGACGTGAAATTCACGGTGACCAATACCGGTGACAAGGCAGGCTTCGAGGTGGCGCAGCTGTATGTGCAGCCGGTCAAACCTGCTGTGGACCGTCCGGAGAAAGAGCTCAAGGGCTTCACCAAGGTGTACCTGCAGCCGGGCGAGAGCAAGACCGTCAGTGTACCGATAGACTCACGCTCGCTGGCTTACTACGTCGACAAGACGGCAAGCTGGGACGTCGATGCCGGGAAATTCAAGATCCTCGTCGGTGCGGATTCGGAGAACCTCACGCTCAACAGGACGCTGATCACCCTGTACCCGGAAAAACTGACCACGCGTGACAGCAACCCGCTGCCATTGCCACTGCGCAAGGCAGTCCAGGTCAGCGCAGCACAGACCTACTGATGCACCCCGTCAAGGCTCATGGATGAGCCTTGATATCCCTTCCCAATCGCTGCACGTAGATATCGAAAACCGCCATGACATCCACGTCCTGAGGGCTTCGCAGCCACTGAATCTGCAAGCCGTCCATGACCGAGAAGATCTCCTGGGCCAGGGCTTTGACATTGATATCGCCGCGCACTTCCCCCGCCTCTATCAACGCCTGCAAATGCCCGCGTGCGTGTTCGTGGGTAAGTTGGAATCGCTCAAGGTGCCAGGCCCACGCCGGGTGCGCCTTCGACAGGCTCTCGGTATTCATCAGCAGTGCGGCCTGACATTCCTCGGCATTCTCGATACTGAAACTCATGCTCAGCTTGAGAAACTTCAGAAACCCTTCAAGCGTCGGCTCGGTGACCAGATCCTGAAAGCGCGAGGTGACCCGCTGGTCCCTGCGTTCCAGCAAGGCGGCGAGCAGTGCTTCCTTGTTGGGGAAATGGTGCAGCAACCCCACCGTGGTGATACCGGCAAGCAGTGCGACCTCGCGCATCGACGCGCTCGAATAGCCGTCTCTGGCAAAAACAACGGTCGCGGCGTCCAGCAAGGCCTTTCTGCGCATGTCTCCCTTGGGCGCGCGGCGACGCTTGGGTGAGGCCGTTTCTGCGGATTCATTCCCTGATTCTTCGATGACCATAAAAACCTGATAACACCTTGATTCAATGTACCCCGACGCTCATGACCGGGGCCCTGCTGGTAAAAAACCGTTTCGCCGTCAGCGACGCCGTGGTGATGGAGATCAGCGCGATAAGCGCATTGCCGGTAAACATGCCGGGCAAGGCACCGCTGCTGCCGAACCAGTGGGTCCCGGCGAAGACGAACGGCACTGTACCCGCCGTTGCCCTGAGCCAGGCAAACACCGCGACCCACCACGACCTGTTCATGGTCAGGAATACCGCGATGGCGACGAAATCCAGACCAATCAGAACCCAGAGACCGCCGCCCCACAGGCAAAAGGCCATGAACACGGCGCGTGCTTCGTCCCCCAATTGGTAGAGGTCGGCAATCATGCCACCGCAGAGCAGCAGCACCAGCCACACCGCCAGCCCATAGCAGACCACCAGCCGCCGGGTAAAAATGACCGCAGAACGCACGCGATCATCGCGGCTCGCACCAATGTTCTGACCCAGCACCGGGGCAAGCGCGCCAGGCAGGGCAAAAAAAGCGCAGTACGAAAACTGTATGACCCGATCCAGCACCGTCATCGCGGCCAGAGCGGAAGTGCCAAATGCCGATAGCGACGCGACAAGATAAGCCAAACCGACCGGCGTCGCCAGATTTGCCGCCATCGCCGGGAGCGCCAGCCTGAAAGTATGCCGCGCATGCAGACGCAACAGTTTCAGATGGCGGGTGAACACCAGTCCTATTCGGCTGCGCACCCAATACAGCCCGATGGACGCGGAAACTGCTGCGGATACGGCAAACGCGATCCCCGCACCGTCGAGCCCCAGGCCGAGCCCGAAGATGAAAAACGGGTCCGCCACTGCCAGCGTGGCGGCAGCGGACAGCACGACGCCCATCGCCCGGCGGTTGTCACCAATGGTTCTGAGCATCTGCGCCGACATCTGCATGACCGCCTGCAACGCGGTAAAAGGCAGGGTCAGCCAGATAAAACTGCGCGCCGCCTCGTAAGTGGCCGCCTCGGCACCCAGCCATCGCATGATCGGCACGATGAACGTCAACTGCGCGGCGGCGGCCAGACCGCTGACCGTGATCACCATGAGCATCAGGCTGCCGGTGAGCCTGGGTATTGATCTGGCCGCCCGATGGCCGATGCGCGCGGAAAGTACCGAGGCTCCGGCGATGATCAGGCCGGTTGCCAGCGCGCCGTTGAAAAACATCAGGACCTTGGCAATGCCGACAGCCGCCAGAAGCACGGGGTCATGCAGCATCGATACGTAGACCAGCGTGAGAATGTCGACCAGAAAGACGGCGAACAGGCTCAAGGCGCTGGCACTGGCGGTGACGACGATATGGCGCGCTACGCTGCCCTGGGTGAATCTTGCACTGGCTTGGGCCATCAACGTTCTCAAAAGGCCTGACGGGTCAGAAAGGCAAGACACCCTAACACCGAAGCGTCAAGAGCGATCAGCGCCGGAGTGTCGGGTCGCTGTCGGGCTGTGCTGCTACCTGCTCGCTGCCACCAGACGATTCACTTCACTGCGGACCATGTTGGCGTATTCCGGCGGACTCATGGTATCCAGCTCGGAACGAACCCACTCAGACCACTTGCCCTTGCGCTTGGCACGCTCGCCCATCAGGCGTGCTGCCTCGCCCTTGGCCTTGCCCAGATTGCTCTGCCACAGTTCGAACAGACGGGATTTTTCGTCTTCGAGAGCGGTACGCTCAGGGAGCGGCCGATTGGCCAGATTGAAACTCATCACAGTCACCTACGGCTAAAAACGGCTGCATCTTACACCCGTAAGGGGCATTGCTTGCAGAGTCTTGCGTCGGGTCATTCAAGCAATTGCAACTTTTCAGGATGCGCGAGACTCCATTGAACACTGTTGCCACCACTTGAAAGGAATACACCCATGGCTCGTAAGACCCCTGCTCAACAAGCTGCCGATCAAATCAAGGATCAGGCATTCAGTGACCTGCAGGCACTGATCGAAGAATCCGACAAACTGCTCAAGGAAAGTGCTGCACTGGTGGGCGAAGAAGCAGAGACATTGCGTGCGCAGTTGAGCGTCAAACTCAAGCAGGCACTGGATTCGATGGCCAGCGTTCGCGACCGCACCAAGCCGGTTGTCGAAGCGACCGAAACCTACATCGGTGGTCATCCATGGCAGACCGTGGCTATTTCTGCGGGCTTTGGCCTGGTAGTTGGCCTGCTGCTGGGCCGTCGTTGATCGACTGATGAACGGCATCGCGGGCCAGGTTGCTGGCCCGCGGTGCTGATGCAGTGAAGTGTGATGAGGCAGATGTAAACCTGGCGAACGCCCTTAGCGGGTGTGCTGTACCACCGACGGCTCGGCAAAACGGTGCGACTTGGTCACCTTCGCCTGTAACGTCACGCGCTCTTCCTCAGCCTTGGCCTGGCTTTCATAAGGCCCTATCAATACCTGCTGTTTCCCGTCCACGTCCACGATGATCGGGGCATAACTGCGCTCGAGCAACCAGGCGCTGGAATCGCTGACCGCCTCCCGCGAGTTCATCTGAATGAACCACTGCGGCGTAGAGACCGGAGCAGTCGCTGCCGTCCCCTGGACTTTATCCCTGGCGGGCCCGCCTCCATCGCATCCGGCCAGAGCCAGTACCGCTATCATCATTACCGTCTTGCGCACGTAGGTCTGCTCCTCGTCTGAAGTGGCGCGAGTCTAACATTGCCGCGCGGCCCGTTGATCGCCTGTGTCGAGGTGTCGCATGGCCGCTGGAATGACGTGAAGTACCCGCAATACGGGGCTATCGCCCCATCAGTCAGTTTCGGCCACCATCGCCGATCATGTAATCAGATATTTCGTTGCATATAAACGCGACACGAGGGTGTCAAACGACTGCGACCATGTTGATCGGTGGCTTGCCGCCATCGATGCATTAGTACAGGAGTTCATCATGTGCGACGACCGAAATCCCCTGCATTGCTTCATTCCGCCTTACATGCTCGAACGTATGGCGCAGTCCCCCAAGAATCTGGTCAGCGCCCGGGCCATTGCCAACCTGACGAGCAGCTCGGCGTTTCTCGCTTCCCGCCTCTCTGCGCGCACCATGCCATCCATGCACGCGATCAAATCGCCTGACGGACGAAAGCACCGTGTTATTCATGATGCCAAGGGCACTGACGATCTCCCCGGCGCCGTAGTGCGCAAGGAAGGCCAGGCAGCGACGGGCGACAAGGCAACCGATGAAGCCTACGATGGCTCAGGCGACGTCTATGACTTCTATGCGCAACTGTTCGAACGCAACTCGCTGGACGACAGTGGCATGTCGCTGGTCTCGACCGTGCACGTCGCCGAAGTGGATTTCAACGGCGAGCATGTACCGCTGAGCAATGCCTATTGGAATGGCAGCCAGATGGCTTACGGCGATGGTGATGACCTGGTCTTCAAGCGCTTTACCGGGAGCCTTGAAGTGATTGGTCATGAACTGACCCACGGCGTGCAGAGCTTCACCTCGAACCTGGACTACCGCGGGCAATCCGGGGCCTTGAACGAGCACTTTGCCGACGTATTCGGCATGCTGGTGCGCCAGTGGAAACAAGGCACCAGCGCTGCCGAGTCGGATTGGGTGGTGGGCAAGGAGTTACTGGTGCCCGCGCCGACGCGACGAGGCATTCGCGATATGGAAAAACCCGGCACCGCGTATTCCAACGATCCGGATCTGGGTGATGATCCGCAACCGGCGACGATGGCCGACCTGTATACCGGTGCCAAGGATCGCGGCGGCGTGCACATCAACTCCGGCATTCCGAACCGGGCATTCGTGCTGGTGGCCAAGGCGCTGGGCGGAAATGCCTGGGAAGTGGCGGGCAGAATCTGGTATGAAACGATGCTGGAGCTGGCCTCGGACAGTCAATTCATTGATTGTGCCAAGGCCAGCATAAAAGTAGCCTCGGACCCACGTTTTGGCCCCAAAGCCAAGAAAGCCGTGCAGGCGGCCTGGAAAGAGGTCGGTCTCAAGGTATAGCCAAAGCATAACCACCAAAAGGTGCTTGAAATGAAGGTCTGTCTAGTGCAATCCGGCGGTTTTGCAGGTGCAGTCAAACGCTGTGAAGTCGATACAGCCACCCTTGAGCAGCCCGAAGCCGAGCAATTGCAGAGGCTGGTGAGCGACAGCGGCCTGAATCAGTCCAGCAGTGCCTTCAACGATGAAGCGCGGGACCTGAATCAGTACGAAATCACCATCGAGGATGACGCCAAGGCAATCTGCCTGACGTTCGACGAACACAACGTGCCTGCGTCTGCCCGTCAGTTGCTCGGCTTTCTCAAGCAACGCGTCAAACCCGGCAAGCTCTGAGACAGGCCTTTGCCAAAGGACTCTGGCCGCAACGATGCCCTTTCGTCGACAGATAGAAGGCATCGCTGCTGCCGCGTTCGCCACCATTCTCCGCGCATGGAATAATGGCGCAGTGACATGTGAACCACCCGACACCCTGGCGGTCAATGCTTTGTACCAGTCCGCTAGCGCTGACCGTACAAAAAAAAACGCTTCACACTGCCATTAACGAGGTATCTTTTCGTGCTGCGCGTTCTTACCTCCTTACCTCCGCATCAATGGCGTCGATGAGCACTGTGCATTCTATCGAACACTCTTCCGGACTGATCATCTGCGAGCACTGCGACTCGCTCTACGAAGCCCATCCTCTGCAGCCCGGCGAGGCGGCATTCTGCCTTCGCTGCGAAGCACTGCTCGGTCGCGGCCATCGGGTGACCATAGAACAGCTACTGGCATTGACCATCGCTGCAGCGATGCTGTTCGTATTCGCCAATCTGTTCCCGGTCATCAGCATCAATATGAAGGGCCTCTCCAACGAAGTGACGCTCTGGCAATCAGTTGAAGCCCTTGCTCAAGGGCGGATCACGATCATTGCACTGGTGGCCGGTCTTTCGATCATTTTTGCGCCCCTCTTGCAGATCGTTCTGCTGTTCTGGGTGCTGGTACACGCGCACAAGGGCATCGTGGCGCCCGGCTTCAGAACCTGCATGCGCGCGCTGGAGCACTTGCGCCCATGGAGCATGCTCGAAGTGTGTATGCTCGGCATTCTGGTGGCGATCATCAAACTGTCCGGGATGCTCGACGTACACCCCGGCGTCGGGCTCTGGGCCATGGCAATGCTCATGGTGCTAATCCTGCTGATCGCCAACAAGGATATCCGCCGGTTGTGGGACGAACTGGGAGTGCAGCCGCAATGAACGGCATCCCCTTCGCCCATGAACACAAGCTGTGCCTGTGCCACACCTGCGGTTATGCCTGCCAGGAGGACGCTACGCGGTGTCCGCGCTGTGATTCGCCGGTGCACAAACGCAAACCCAACAGCATCAGCCGTACCTGGGCCTATCTGATTGCCGCCCTGATTTTCTATATCCCGGCCAACGTGCTGCCGGTGATGTACACCAACCTGCTGGGCAACCGCAGCGAAAGCACCATCATGAGCGGCGTCATCGAGTTCTTCGAAAGCGGCTCGTGGGACATCGCCATTCTGATTTTCGTCGCCAGTGTTCTGGTCCCATGCATCAAGTTTCTGGTGCTGGGCATGCTGCTGATCACCTGCCAGCGGCGTAGCACCTGGGCGATGCGTGAGCGCGCGCGCCTGTACCGCTTCATTGAACTGATCGGCTACTGGTCGATGCTCGATGTGCTGGTTGTAGCCCTTGTGGCGTCTCTTGTTCAGTTTCGCGAGCTCAGCACTATCGAGCCGCGAATCGGTATTCTGTTTTTTGGCTTGGTAGTGGTGATGACGATGTTCGCCGCCATGAGTTTCGATCCCCGGCTTATCTGGGACGCAGAGGTTGAAGATGTCTGACAGTACCCTCCCCCCGCCAGCTTCAGTGCCACGCCCTGAAGTCAAACGTCGTCGCCTGCGTGTCTCGCTGATCTGGCTGGTGCCGATCGTTGCCGCGATCATTGGCATATCCATGGCCTTGCATGACTGGATGAACATCGGTCCCAGAATCACTGTCAGCTTTCTGACAGCCGAAGGTCTGGAAGCCAACAAGACCCAGGTCAAATACAAGAACGTGGTCATCGGCATGGTCACGGATATCAGCCTCAGTGACGACCGCACGCATGTGCTGGCCACCATCGAGCTGAACACCAGCGCTGCTCCGTTCACACGGGTCGACAGCCAGTTCTGGGTCGTGCGCCCGCGCATCGGCGCACATGGGGTTTCGGGTGTAGACACGCTGCTTTCGGGTGCCTTCATCGGCGCCGACGCCGGCAGCGCCGAGGAAACCAAGAGCAGCTTCACCGGCCTGGAAACGCCGCCGCCGGTGACCTTCGGTGAAAAAGGCAAGCGCTTCACCCTGCACACCGACGATCTGGGCTCACTGGACATCGGTTCACCGATCTACTTCCGACGCATTCAGGTCGGTCAGGTGGTGGCTTACGATCTTTCCAAGGACGGCCGCGGCGTCGACATCCAGATTTTCATCAATGCTCCGAACGATCAGTACATCACCACTGACACACGCTTCTGGAACGCCAGCGGTGTCGACATCACCGTCGGCGCGTCAGGGGTCAAGGTCAATACGCAGTCGCTGACCTCGATCATTTCCGGCGGGATCGCGTTTCGTGAGCCGAACTGGAGCCCGGACTCGAAGCCGGCGGACGAGAACGCAGAATTCAAGATATTCGATGACCAGACCACGGCGATGGCACCTCCCGACGGCGAGCCACGCTACATCCGCATGCGCTTCAATCAATCGCTTCGCGGCCTGACGGTCAATGCGGCGGTGGACTTCCTCGGGGTCAATATCGGCAAGGTGGTATCGGTCGATCTGGATTACGATCCGGCCACCAAGACCTTCCCCGGCATCGTTGGCGCAGTGATCTATCCCAAGCGCCTGGGGGCGGCCGAGTCCAAGCTCAAGGAACTCGGCGGTTCGGGTGATGAAGAAGAACAGTCTGCCCGGGTATTGGGTGCCTTCGTGGCCAATGGTCTTCGCGCTCAGGTGCGTAACGGCAACCTGCTGACCGGCCAGCTGTACATCGCCATGGAGTTCGATCCAAAGGCGCCAAAGGTCGCGTTCAACGCCAAGGCCCGACCGCTGGAGATTCCGACCGTGCCGGGCAGCTTCGACAAGCTGCAGGAGCAACTGCAGGCATTCGTCGAGAAACTCAGCAACTTGCCGATCGACCAGTTGGCGGGCAACCTCAACGGCACCCTCAGCGAATTGCAGAAAACCCTCAAGCAGGTCAACAGCAGCGTGTTGCCGCAGATGCGTGGCACCTTGCAGCAGGCCGAGAAAACCCTGGGAACTGCCAACGACTCGTTTGCCGAAGATTCACCCGCGCGTCAGCAACTGGGCCAGGCCATGGATGAAGTGCAACGTACCGCGCGTTCGGTGCGGGTCCTCACCGACTTCCTCAGCCGCCATCCGGAATCGCTGATTCGTGGCCGCACGGGCGACGCAGCGCCACGTTCGTTCAACGCCCCGTCCTCGTCCCGAGCCATTGATCCGGAGCCAAAACAATGACCTTGCGCCTGAAACTGATGGTACTTGCCGCAGCGGTGGGCCTGGGTGCCTGCACATCGACCCAGACCCACTACTACACGCTGATCGCGCCGATGAGCGCGACCAGCACGGCCGCCGGCAAACCCATGCCGTTCCAGTTCGAGATGCTGCCGGTGATCATGCCGGTACAGGTCGACCAGCCGCCGCTGGTGGTTCGCCAGGGTAACGGCAGCCTGGCCATTCTGGACACCGAACGCTGGGGATCACCACTGGGCGACGAGTTTCACGATGCGCTGACCCCGCAGCTGGAGCACCGCTTCGGCAGCCGCGACATGGCCGGTTTGCCGAAAAACAGTGATCAGCCGACGCTGTCGATCCGCACCGACGTGCGGCGTTTCGAGTCGATGCCCGGCAACTACGCCCTCATTGATGTGGTGTGGACACTCGGGCTTCGCGATGCTGGCGCCACCGCGGGCAGTAAACGGCGGAGCCTGACCTGCAGCAGCGTGATCCGCGAGCAGGCAGGTGAAGGCATGGAAAATCTCATCATTGCCCACCAGAAAGCAGTTGCCCGGCTGGCAGACAAGATCGCTGCAACGGCCACGAACTGGATAGCACAGCCCTCCTCGCACTGCCTGTAAACCTTGCGGGAGGTCTACGCAAAAGACCTCCCGATTTCGTCCCCTTCAGCCTGAAACCCTTGTGCCAGCCGCATGGACGCCGCTGCTCAAAGCGTTCAATTCGGTACAAAAATGTATCTCCCTACCGGATTCCTACGTACACTCCGCCATCTGTCTGGTACGTTAGTACCTGATTGGACCGAACACTCAACTCCTCGCCCTTGCAGGGATGTCTGATCAGTCGACGCCAGAAACGCTTGTTAACCCTGACTGTAGCGGTGCACAGTTTATCGAGGACAAACGGATGACAGGGATCGGACCACGGCTTAAAAAGGAACGTTTGCGCCTCAAGCTTTCGCAAAGTGCACTGGGCGCGATAGGTGGCGTGGAAACCAATGCCCAGGGCAACTACGAAAATGGCGTCCGCTTTCCCCGTGCAGATTATCTGTCCAGCATTTCGAATGCCGGAGTGGATGTTGCCTATGTGGTCACCGGCCTCAGTGCTACGCGTAATGTCCCCGCTGTCATAACGTCGGACAGCCACAGCTTTGGACCGCTCAACCGCGTCGTCGAACGCTTGCACGGCAACCTGCACGACGTGACCCAGAACCTTTACCTGTTCACCCGTTTGGTGGAATCCTGCTCAAGACCGGACTTTCAGGAACACATTGAACTGGAAAGCATCAAGAAAGAGGCCGAAGAGATTACACTCGCCACCGTGCGTTTGATCTACAAGACCTCACGTCTTACATGATCATTGGGTCGACCACTTGAAAGGCAGACCCCGCCTGTTTCACTGCATTCTTTACTCTGCACTGCGAGCTGACTGACGCGGATGACAAAGGCGTTCGACTGCACTGACTAAACCGTCCTGACAATCTTGAATACCCCACCGGTGAAAACCAACAGCCTCGCAACGCCCCCCACAGCACAAACGATCCTGATCTAAAGATCAGATGACGTGAGCAGATATAGCCTGTAATGCCGCTTGAGATTAAAAGCAATATGACTTCATTGTTCAAAATTTGAGCGTTGAATCCGCCGCTTCAGGTCAACTGTTTCGCATTCTGATTGATGGCAATAAGCCGCTCGTTGTTCAAGAAAAGCGAACGACAATGAACCTTGATTCCGGCCGCCTATTCAAGACAGTCAATCTACAACTAATACACCGTCACACCTCCCACCAGTAAAATACGCGCCTTTTATAAGAGCGTGCGACACGGTAGTTGTCGTACAACCCACGCAAACTGAAACAGTGAGCGCAGCACTGCGCGTACACGACCATGAGAATGTGATTTGAATTAATAAAATTAACTTACGTGGAGGCTCTAAAAAAAAACGAAATATTTTTTATTTGAAAACAACACCTTACACCTTCAATGTTAATTTTTGATGACATAAGGGGTTGCAGGCGAAGTCCGTATCGTCTAATTTTTTTTCAACCTGATTAATGAACAGCCGCCAACTTTTTTGCTGAAACACCTAGCAGCCTATTCGGCACGGTTATTGTGATTCGCCCTTCAAGGCATCGAATCCGAGTTAGCAAAGTAGCGACCGACCTGCGGCATTCGCTACGTTGAAATGGAGTTCCCATGAGCACTAACACCAGCCACTTTTTAAATTTTTATTTACCGACAAGAATCATATTCCAGGCCAATGCCTTGTGCACGGTTCGGCAGCGACTTGCATCGGCTGACAAAAAGAAAGCCTTGCTTATCATGACCCAAGGCAGCCACCAGCGCGTGCCCGTCATCAACGAGTTGCTCAATCAAACAGGTGAACCCGAGCTGATACCTTATGTGCTGGATCGCTCATTCAAAGCATCGACTGAAGAGCTCCAGACAGTCAAAGCGTTCCTGAAGCAGGATAACTACGACGCCATCGTTTCTATCGGCGGGGGCAATGTTCTCGACTTTGCCAAGGTCGTCGCTATTTGTCTGGACGAACACGTCGATATCACCACCGTCGTGGGCAGTACCTTTGAAAAGGTTACTGGCCGACTTTTTCATATTGCCATTCCTACGACATTTGGCACAGGCTCGGAAGTCACCAAAGGCGCCATCATTCATGACGTTGAACGTGGTATCAAAGATGGCGTGCGCGGCGATGCCCTCTTTCCGGACGAAGCACTGATCGACCCTGAGCTGGGCAAGACGTTGCCTGATAACGTTCTGAGAGAAACAGTGTTTGACAGTTTTACCCATGCCTTCGAAGCCACTCAGGCAGTCAAGCGCAACCGGTTGATGGAGAGCATCGCTCATGAAGCGCTGATCACGATCAACAGAAGCGTTGCCCGTTATGCCGCACATCACTTTGATAATGAGTTTTACCATGACATTGCCTATGGGGCATTACTGGGCGGGCTCTGTGTAGCCCATGTCGGAACGTGCCTGCCTCATCGCTTCGAGCAGGCTTTTGCCCCCCTCTACACGCTGTCTCATGGCGCAGGTCTCGCCGCGTTCTATCCCAAATGGGTGGCGCTCCTGGACGAACATAACGTTGCTCAGCGCCTGCCGCAGTCGGTTAACCAGTTCGACTCGCTTAGTGATTATGTCAACCACCTCTTGCGCGACCTGCGACTTGACCAGTTACAGGATACGTTAAAAGAAACTTCCCTATCGGCGGCGAGCGTGGCATCCCGAATAACGGGGAATACTGCGAACGATCCACTGGTCCATCAACTGGGCAGCGCAATGACAACACAACTTCTGCAACAGATCACAGGACATTAATCATGCATTATTCTCTGATATGTACAGAAAAGGGCAAGCAGCACTATGCTCCCGAGTTATCGGAACCCGTGCCGTGTGACTTTCTGCGCTTGGAAGTTAACTATGCGACCATTTGTGGCTCTGATTACATGGTCTTGCAAGGCACTCATCCATATAAAAAATACCCCGCGATTTTGGGACACGAGTTGGTTGGCAAGGTGGTTCAAAACAGTGAGAACTCTCGTTTTCAGTGTGGCGAACTGGTCACTGCGCTGTCCTACGGCTCATGCGGACGCTGCGATTACTGTCAAAAGCGATTGACCAATCATTGTATTGAGAAGATCACCTATAACACCGCAGGCAGTAGTGGTGCATTTAGTCGGCATATGGACGTGCATGAAAGCTCACTGGTTGCAGTCCCTGAGGACGCGGCGCCACATGACTTCGTGCTCGCCGAACCGCTGAGCATCGTGTTACATGCCCTGCAAAAGGTGAGTGTTCAGGCATTTGATAACGTTCTGGTCATCGGTGCCGGTGCCATGGGGCTGCTCAGCGCTATTGTTTGCCGAGAAGTACATGACGTTTCGAACGTGACATTGCTTGAGACCCATCCGTCTCGCGGGGCGTTTGCCAAGTCGTTGGGTTTTCTCAACGCAGCGCAGTTCGGAGATATTCCGCAGAACAGCGTAGACCTGATTATCGTTGCGGGCGGCAATGCTCTGGATTTCGACCAGGCGTTATCACGCTTGAACATCGGCGGAACGTTAGTGCTAATTTCCTACTTCGACACCCCCAGTCAGTTGGATATGAATACGATTGTCCGCAAGGAGATCAGGCTGGCAGGATCATTTCTTAGCACCCTTGATGATCTGAACAGTGCCGTTGAAATGATCAAACACTCACAGCAGGCGGCGTCGTTGCTAAGCAAGGTAGTTGTTGAACATATTTCCTTCGCGCAGCTAAAGGATTTCATGCAGCGTACAGACACCATCGGAAAAACCATCGTTGCGTCACCAGGAGTCATCTCATGACACTTAAAGCCGTCGTCATTGGAGCCACTGGCTGGACGGGTGCTGAAATCATTCGCCTGCTCGACATGCATCCACAAGTAGAAGATATCTATGCAGTCTCTCGTGAGCCTGATATTTCGCTGGAGTCCATACACCCTAACCTGACCGGCATCAATAAAAAAACGCTGCAGTTAAATCAATTGAACGACGTAGAGGCTGATTGTGCCTTCATTTCCTTACCGTCCGGCGCGGCGCATGACGTGGCCTTGCAATTGAGCAAAACCAGGACGCGAATCATCGACCTGGGTGCAGATTTTCGGTTTTCGGCGCCACGACAGTTTGAAACGATCTACGGCAAACCTCATGGTGCACCCGCTTTGCAACCGCAGTTTACCTACGGGTATGTGGAAGAATATAAAGACCGGATAAGCGACAGTCGCTATGTCGCCAACCCTGGCTGCTATGTCAATGCTGCGCTCTGTGGTCTCGTGCCTTTGATCAAAGCCAATATGGTCGATACGCGAAGCATTTTCATCAGCGCCGTCAATGGCACATCAGGCGCCGGCAATAGCGGAATGAAAGAGCTTTTACATTACAACATGTTTGCCAACATGCTGGCGTATTCACTCAATGGGCATCGTCATACCGCCGAGATCAAGAATATCATTCATGCGACCACCGGTGCGGACGCTGAAGTTTCCATGGTCACGTCGCACGGTAATTTCACCCGCGGCATATTCATGGTTCAGGCGATGAAACTGGCACCCGGTATCTCATTGGACCGCCAGAAAATTCTGGATTATCTGCACACCTATTATCAAGACAACCCTTTTATCTTCGTCACCGGTCAACACCAGCAATCAAAAGGCATTGAAAAAAATTACGGCCTCTACCCGCAGCTGTCAAAGGTTATAGGCTCTAACGCCTGCCACCTGTCAGTGGACATTGTTCCTGAAACCCGAGAACTCCGAATTGTCAGTGTCATTGATAACCTGGTGAAAGGGGCTGCGGGAACCGCCATTCAAAACATGAACATCATGATGGGCTTTGATCAAACAACAGGATTGAGCAGCTATGGCCTCTAAACTTGACGTACTCATTGTCGACCCTATTCACAGCCACTTGAAGGCGTATCTGAACAGCCATCATAACGTGACTGTCAAATCCCCTATTAGCAGAAAGGAGCTGCTTGAATGCATCGAGGATGTTGACCTTTTGGTGCTTCGCAGTGGTGCTCAGGTGGACCGCGAACTGCTGGAGCGTGGTAAACGGCTATCAACGATCGTTCGTGCGGGTACAGGCACCGATAATATCGATCTCAATGCCGTTCAGCAGAGAGGCATCGACTTTTATAACACACCCAGTACCAACGCAAGGTCGGTGGCCGAGTTGAGCTTCGGGCTCATGCATTGTCTTTACCGTCATATAAAAAGAGCAAGCGTGGAGATAGAGAAAAACCTCTGGAACAAGAAAGCTTTTCAGGGATTTGAATTATCGGACAAGACACTGGGCCTGGTGGGCTTTGGCAGCATTGGTCAAAACATTGCAAGCATTGCCAAAGGCTATGGAATGAGCGTGCACTGCAAGGCGCAATATTATTCGCAAGAGCGCGCTTCGGCACTACAGCTTCACTCCATTTTCCTGCATGAAGAGCTTGATACGCTTCTCTCGGCCAGTGATATCGTTGTTGTTTGCTGTCCTTACGGGGAGCAGACCAAAAATCTGATTGCCCGCCATAACCTGCCGCGCCTCAAAAGCTCTTCCATTCTGATCAATGTGGCGCGCGGAGGCGTTGTCTGCGAAGAGGACCTTTACCACACCTTGGCGAGTCGACAACTCTATGCCGCCGCCAGTGACGTGTTTGTAAACGAGCGTCAGCCTTCCCCCCTGTTCACGCTCGATAACTTCGTCGGAACACCTCATATCGGCGCCATGACTCACGAATCGCAGAAAAAGATAGCGGAACTGATCATCGATTATCTGGAAGAAAAAAAGCTGACTCATTACCCACCGAGCGCCGATCTCGCGACCTATGCGGTCGGCCATATTTAAGTGCACAACAACCACTGTTAAAAAGGATGTCGATCATGAGTATTCAAGCGAAATTACTGGCTAACGAAAAAACCCAGTTCATGGAAGCCCATAATGGGCTCAGTGCCAAAATTGTCGAGCAAACCGGTTTCGAAGCCATCTGGGCATCAGGGTTATCAATGAGCGCCTCCATGGGGCTTTCTGACCGTAACGAGGCGTCCTGGTCGCAAGTATTGAATGTGCTGGAGCAAATGTCAGATAACGTTGATATTCCCATTTTGGTGGACGGCGACTCCGGATTCGGTAACTACATCAATGTGATTCGTTTCGTGAAGAAGCTTAAACAGATTGGTGTCCACGCCGTGTGTATTGAAGACAAGCTTTTTCCGAAAACCAACTCCTTTATTGGTGAACATCAAGACCTGGCACCCATACACGAGTTCAGTAACAAGATAAAAGCAGCGAAAGATACAGGGGGAAGCGCATTCACAGTCGTCGCGCGCGTGGAAGCGCTCATCTCCGGAAAGTCGATGGAGGAAGCGCTTGAGCGAGCACACGCCTACAGAGAAGCCGGCGCCGATGCGATACTCATCCACTCCAAGAAAAAAGAGGCGCATGAGGTCTTTGAGTTCGCGACACGTTGGGCAGGCAAATCTCCCATTTTTGCGGTACCCACCAAATACTACCGAACTGATTACAGCGAGTTCGTTCGTCACGGCGTCAACAACCTGATCTGGGCAAACCACCTCATACGCAGTTCCATACGTAGCATGAAAGAGACGGCGCAGAAGATTTATCAGGAAAAATCCCTGGTCAATATAGAAAATACGGTGTCGTCGCTTGAGGAGCTGTTCTCACTGACCAACGAACGATACATGGACGAGCTGGAAAGTCTTTATAACAAAACCACGCGCTGAGTGCGGATCAAACAGTCCTTTCAGTTTATCCACTCTTGCGTTGTTGTTATAACCGTACAACGTTGTATAACGCCTCTCTACCCGGCTGTCGCACAGGACACGCCTATTGGAGTTCCATATGATTAATATCGCTATTATCGGTGGTGGGCCCAATGGTATGTATTTTCTGAATGGAATTTACAGCCTGCTCAAGAATCGTAATGATCAACCGGTCAGCATCTCGCTGTTCGACAAATATGGAAACTTTGGTTCGGGGTGGGCACACTCACCGAATCAAGCCAAAACCAGCATGTTGAATCGTATAGTGGGCCAACTGTCATTCGCTCCGGACGGTACCAATACCGAACACACGCTGCTGCCTGCCTGCCCGCGGATTACCTTCAGCGACTGGCTGCAGAGAAAATACAGAGAAACACATGATCAGCGTTACAAAAAATCAGCGGACGAATTCCCGACGCGTGAGCTATATGGCGAATCGTTGTGTGAGATTTTCCGCGAGCTGGTTTCTGACCTGCAGGATGCCGGCGTAGAGGTCAAGCTTCTTACCGAGAATGTAGTGAGCGTCACCAAGACCGGCGAGAGACGTTATCAGGTGGTGACCGAAAAAAACACGATACCAGACGCTTTCGATCTGGTAATGCTTGCCACAGGGCACCAGGAATCCCACGATAACTTTACGCTCGCACCGGTCCTCAAGAAACATATTGAGTATCATAATTTTGCTTATCCTCTGTTCGACGTTCCGGAATGGAAAAGCAAGCGTATCGGCGTTATTGGCATGGGCCTTACCGCAATCGATACCCTTCTTTACTACACCGAAAACAAGGGCGGCACGTTTTACAGAGAAGACGGGCAATTACGTTATCGTCCATCGGGCAATGAGCCCAAACGCCTGTTTGCACTCAGCCGTTCGGGCTACTTCACCTACAGCCGGCCGCATAATCTCAAGGAAGTAGACCTCGCCAAATACGAACATACGGGCTATTTCTATACGCGTGCGCTGGTGGATGCGTTGCGTGATCGGCTGGGATCTCCAGCGCATACCGAAAGCTCCCGGGACAATCATCGCCATCAACTGGATTTCGATGTGCACGTGTTTCCTGTGCTCATGCTGGAACTTCAGCTGTGTTACTACCGAATATTGTTCGGACCGGAATTGTTGCGCGTCATGGTGGAGAAAAGCGTTCCCTTGGTTGATGCCTTCATTGCCGGACACAATCAGCATAACAGGCAAAAAGAAACAGCGATTGCCTGGCTTACCCGAGCAGTAGAAAACATTGCCCATGAAGCCGTCTTTAAAGTCAGTCGTTTTCTGCACGAGGGTACCGCATCAACCATAGAAGGTATTCCGATCGAAACGCTGGTGAATAGATATATTGAGGTGCTGTACGGCCAGCAGCCCAGTTCCGAACTGTCTACCTTCGAGGCCGCACAACAGGCACTGGCCCGTCCAAGCCCCTGGGGGCACAGCAGCGCACCCGAGGCACACCTGTTCAATTGGGACTTTATCGTCGATCCCATAACGCATATGGATTTCCCGACGTCGACACCGTGGCGTGAAAGGCTGCTCAGTTTCATGACATGGGACCGACTGCAGTCCGAGCAAGGCAACCTCGATAATCCTTACAAGGGTGCCTGCGACGATGTATTTCGCGATTTGCGTCAGACGGTGGTATACGCCGTGGATTTCGGCGGTATCACACCCGCCTCTTACAATCGAATGTTGAAGGATTTTTATGCCGTCCATAACCGGGCAGCCAATGGCAACTGTATTGAACTGATGGAGAAAATCGAAGCGCTCATTACGGCTGACATTATCGACGTTACCTACGCCAAGGCCAATATTCAAATTGATAATGACGTGGTGTGGCTTCATAGCCTGAGCGACCCGGGAGCGTTCACCACGCTCGATGTCATGATTGACGCCAAACTACATAATTTTGATATCAAGAAAGCTAAAAACCCTCTTTTCGCCAATCTGGTAGAGCAAGGGATTGCGTCTTATTGGGTTCACAAGGATTGCCACGGCGTTGAGGTAGCCTTGTCGGGGTTCAATATCACCCGGGAGTTTCAGTTTATTAATTCGCACGGCAAGAAGGAACGGGTTTTTTGCGTGGGCCAGCCGTCCGAAGGCATCATGTTTTTTCAAAATGGCTCTATCAGACCCAATGTCAATCACCACGTCGCCAATGACATTCTCTCGTGCCTGAATGCAGTCAACCGAGAGTTGCTGGATCTTGCGATCAGCGCGTCAACGAATAAAAAGCCGTCGCTGACTTTGCCCTGAGGGCTGACCAAGGCGATCAGAAAGACCGAACGCCTTGGTATTCGCCTCTCCACGGACCGCTAATTTTTAACCTTTTTTAGTGCGAGACTTAATATGTACATGTATCCCTTCTCCGAATATAAGGCTGATGTGCCCAAGGTCATCTCCGGGCAGGGCGTCTGGCTTTTCGATGAACAAGGCAACGGCTACATCGACGCCTCTTCGGGTCCAATGACTGTCAACCTGGGGCATTGTCACCCTACTATTATCAACGCGATGCAACGTCAGGTCGAACGCCTTCATTTTGCCTATCGGCTACACTTTCGCAGTGATGAGGCCGAACAGCTGGCAGCTCGCCTGGTCGAGTTATCGGACGATAACAAAGGTTACGCCTTCTTTCTAAACGGTGGCTCCGAAGCATCCGAAGCCGCTTATCGTATTGCTTTGGACCACTATCGCTATCAAGGGAAAGACCAAAAAAATGTGGCGCTGGGTCGACGTATTACTAATCACGGCAATACCATCCAGTCGCTGGAGTACGGTGATGACAGAGCGCGAAAGGTCAATCTGCTCGGCAGCGCCATTGACCCGAGTATCAGTGAAGTAAAACTTCCTCCCTGTTATTGCCTTCACTGCCCCATGGGCAAAGCGCCGCAGAACTGCCAGCTGGAATGCGTAACCGAATCACTGGACATTATTGATCGCTTCGGCGCTGATCGCATTGCCTGCATCTTCATAGAACCGGTTACCGCTTCTTCCGGCGGCGCGCTGGTTCCTCATGAACGCTACATGCGCGAACTGAAAGCCGGCCTTGTGGAGCGCGATATCCTTCTGATTGCCGATGAGATCGTCACGGGGCTCGGACGCACCGGTGAATGGTTCAACATGAAAACCTGGGACACGGAGGCTGATATCACTATTGTCGGCAAGGGACTGGGTGCAGGGTTTACGCCAATATCAGGTTTGCTGGTTTCGCGGAGCATTGGGAAACAACTTGCCAGCCACAATCCGCCCCATTTCATTGGGCATACCTACTCTGGAAATCCGTTATCCACGGGCATCGCACTGTCCGTGCTGAACACGGTCGAGCACGAGGTAGGATTGCAGGCGATCAGACACAAAGGTCGTTACCTCAGGGAAACACTTGTAGAACGGCTGAGCAATCTTCCCTGCATTGCCGACATTCGTGGCCAAGGGCTTCTTTGGGCGGTGGAGACAACCCTGAACAGAAGTCTGGCGCAGAAATTCATCCATTGTGGCCATGAGCATGGAATCAATCTGTATGCCTGTCGTTCATCGGGAAAGGATGGGCAGGCACTGACGTTCCTGTTTACTCCACCGTTCATCATTACCGAAGGCGAAATTGATGAATTGGTTGACCGATTCAGAAAAGTATTCGACCACGCCCTATGAGTACACAACCTGCTCTCCTCTACAGTGCTGGCATCAATATCAACCCGGGTGTGCACGAGCACCCCAGGATTGATGAAGATGTTTCCTCGCTGATACCGCTGCTCTCGAATGAACGGCGGATCATCATTCTGAATCACCAGGGGGACTTCAAAAAAGGTACAGCGCAACAGACACCGTGGCTCGCAACGCTGCTGGCCCGGAGACTGGGCCGGCCAGTGGCTTATCTGGAAGATTGCGTAGGCCAGAAATCACTCGAATATGCACGCCGCATGGCACCAGGCTCGATAGCCCTGTTCAGCAACACTCGTCTTTACCCGCAAGAACAGAACAACGACAGGGATTTTGCACGACAGTTGGCCGCACTGGGAAGCAGCCTGGTGATCGGAGGCTTTTGCAAATTACACCGCAAAAATGCTTCCAATGATGCAATAAAAGAGTTTTTACCCTGGCAGTATTCGCACGGGGTGGAGAGCCAGCTTCGCGCTCTTCAGCACCTGTATGAAACGCTCTACAGGCGGCAACGAACTCTCTTGCTGCTGGGCGGCAATAAAGTAGAGAAAGTCGACTTTTTGGTGTCACACCAACAGCGTCTGAACGTGCATGCAATTATTGCAGGAGGCGCAGTGTTGAATAGCGTGCTCCACGCACTGGGCCTTCCGATAGGTCGCTCGATTTACTACCCACTGACGCTTCCCCACGACGTGTTGCGCAAGATTCATTTGCCGGAGCTGCTGCTGGTAGAGAGTGAGCGTGGTGCCGTTGTACCGCGTGCCCTTCAGGCCGTGAAAGCAGATGACAACATTATCGACTTCGTCATCGACGAACGTATTTTTAATGAGATTGAACGCACACCCGAAAAGTTTTCATTCTTCGCTGCGGGCCCTCTCAGTACGACGGCAAGTCAACATTCGCACCGCTGCTATCGTCGACTGGAACAAGCGGGCGTGAAGGGCTTATTCATGGGGGGCGATACACTTACCGAGGTGAAGACATTTTCCAGCCTTTCCTCGGGTGGCGGCGCCGCCTTACAGTTTTTCTCGTCATCAGGCGCTCTTCCCTCCTGCAAGGAGCACTCATGAGCAGACCTCCGGTCATCGCCGCCAGTCTGATGCGTGTCCATAGGCATTGTGCTCAGGAACTGCTCGGGACGCTGTTGATTCGTCTGGTGTATTTCATCGCTTACCCCTATATGGTCATTATTTTCGAGCAGCAGTTCTCGCTTAATCAACTTGAGTCCGGCGCCCTGCTGTTCACCGCGACCCTGTCCGCATTCTTTGCGACCCAGCTTGCCGGAAACGCTATCGATGCGGGCAACTTGAGGACGGCACTGGTGGTGTCGAGCCTGGTTCTGGCTTCAGCCATTGCCATGCTCATGACACTGAAGCTGACCGTCGTTGTAATAGGGCTCATGGGACTTACTATCTCTACCCGCACCCTGGAGATGGGTTTCAAGGTCAACCTCAGCGACCGTGCGCCGAATGAGGTTATCGAAATGGCACACAGCGCACGTTACTACTACGTCAACATAGGCGGTGCAATTGCGCCGGCACTGGTAGCGCTTGCCGGCATCCACAACCGCGATGTGCTGCTTTATGGTTGCCTGGCCTGTGCGTTCATCATTACGTTGTACGCCTGCCTGAATGTTTTTCCGGGCATAAAGAAAAAACAACGTATCGCACTGACGGCAGGGCTTCAGGTCATTTTCCAGGACAAGACTTTTCTGGCACTGTGCGCCTTCTGCGTGCTCTGTTATCTGGTGATACACAGCAACGATATCGTTCTGTTGATGCTATTGAACAGTCAGTTCCCCCCCACGCACGCCATCCAGCTCTATGCAACCCTTCAGATCATCAATACGGTGATGGTTGTGTTCATGTACTTCAGTATCAACCAGGCGCTTCAACGCCTCACTCTGAGACAGCGAATATTTCTCGCGCTGAGTCTGTTGATCGTTAGCCAGGTCATTGTGTTCTCCTGCTCTCTGGACTCTTACGCTGCCCTGCTGCCCTACGCAATCCTGCTCAAGCTGGGGGAACTGATCGTGATCTCAACCACTAATTTCACGATGGAGCTACTCACGCCCGTACGCTACAAAGGCGCTTACTTCTCTTTCTTTTATATTTACATGCTCGGCATGGCATGTGCCCCGCTGCTGGGAGGCCTGTTCGTCTATGCTGACCATGGCAACCTGTATTTTCTACTGCTGTCAGGCTTTCTGATCGGCTGCTTTTATATCTTCAATCAGGTCTGTGCGTCAGGCCGACTTGCTGACTCTGGAGCGTGTTATGACCCCCCGTCCCATTGAACAATTTCACCACTGGTGGAACGAAGTCAAAAGTACCCACGCACTTGAGCACCCAGGGGCCATGTGCGTATCAACAACGGATGAAAACGGCTTCCCCAACGCACGTTTTGTAGACTTGAAGTCAGTCGACGAAGAAGGCTTTGTTTTCTGTACTTTTCTCGACTCGCAAAAAGGCAATGAACTTCAGCGCAATCCGAAGGTGGCGCTGACGTTCTGGTGGGAGCGTCCAGGTTACCAGGTCAGAGTCAAAGGGATATCCAGTCCGGTCGCCAAGGAAAAAGCCGAGGTGTATTGGCAGTCGCGCTCCAGAAGTGCACAGCTGACGACCATCAGCTGCCAGCAGAGCCAGCCGCTTTCGTCAGAGCAAGAGATGTTGGAAAAATTCCAGAACATGAAAAAAGTAATCGGGGATAACCCCATACACAAACCCGAAAACTGGGGAGCATTTATAGTGCGCCCTGTGACGATAGAATTTCTTACGTTCAGGGAGAGTCGACTGCACCTGCGCGAATGCTATACCGAGACCCCACAGGGCTGGGAGAAAAAACTGCTGCAGCCATGAAAGTCCATGGACACGTGCGGCGTCGAACACCATGGCGCCCCAGATCAGAGTCACGGGTGGCTCCAGATACAACTACAGCTAGAGCCACACGAGGGGCAGACATTGAATGGAAGCACCCGTGGCTTGCCCCCTACCCGCCCCAATAAACCTTGAAATTCAGGACAGAACGAATAGCAATGGCAAGCCAATCACGCTCATAAAAAATTCGGTTATGAGCGATAGCGCCCTGATACCTCAGGCTGACAGGACAAGAGATCGTCAAACGTTATAGCTTTTATTCCGAGACGGAGATACTGCTCTGCCGCGTCTCTAGTCAGATCGCGCTTTAGCTTCATCCACCCACTAAGGGTTTTGCCGATCCCGTCGTCAGAGGCAAGGTGCCAGAACTGGTTGACGTCTTCAGCGGAGTAAGGATTGTGGAATGACAGTACCAGTGACATGCGACGTCCCTCAACCACTGGCTCTACACCATGGAACAATCTGCTGCCGTGGATGAATAACGAATCGCCAGTACTGACGAGGTCTGCCTTTCTGACAAACGCCTGTTGAGGCTCCCCCTTCTGAAAGGTATCAACCGTGCCTTCATGACAAAGAAAATTACCGCCCTCAAACTCGTCCGCCTCTGACATCAGAATATTCAAGACAAAAGAGGTACCGTCAGTGTGCCACATACCGACCTGTTCTTTCTGGTTGGGTGCGTGGCGCGGATAGTAGTAATTAACCTGTGAGCGTGCATTGACCAGCGGGTAAGGAACAAGGGGAACGCCGGCGATGCGCGAAACAGCCAACAGGAATGCCCGGCTATTCATCATGTCATCGATAAACTTCGAATATTGCGTGGCCCCGCGCGTGCGTTTGGTAATGATCCAGTCACGCTCTTCTGAATAACACTCCAAGGCCATGCAATCATGTCGCAAAGCCAGGACCGCTTCATCGGCCAACCATTGGCGCAGGCGAGCTATGGCGGTCATACGTTCCGGCGCAATGCCTCCAAAAAAGGAGTTTTTATACCCGAGATCAGCGAGCGTTCTGGCATCTCGAACCCAGTCACTTCCGACCTCAACGAATCGATCATCCCACATCAACGACACCGTCTCATTTACAGGCAGCCGCTTGGGTGAGGGTGTGAAGGACGTTTTCAATGCCACCCTGGCACGGCGCAGACCTTGTGCGAAAACCGGCAATGCATAGGGGCTGTCATTCACTGGATGACACTCCCTGCATCACGTCCCGGCTTTTTCAGGCGGGAAAGTTGGTAGACGACGCTGGCGTCTCCAGTCATGAACTCGTCAATCACCTCCAAGCCCTGGTATTGACGAATGGCGCGAAATTGCTCCAGGGTGTATTTCAGACAGATATTGGTGATCAAATAACCGGGGACGCCGTCCCGTGTGCCTGGCTGCAGGGTAACGGCTGCATAAAGCTCGCGCCCCAGAACAGGAAGTGTCAATAACGTTACAATATGGTCCCCCGCCGTTTGAAAATCCTGGAGTTGACTAACCAGTATCGAGAAGGCGACCATGCAGTCGTTTTGATAAAAATCATAAATATGTTTGTTATGGCCTTCGATATAAAGCTGCATTTCCGAAACGACATAGGTCGTGCTGTCGCTTAAATTCCGTATCAGCTCGCCGATGACCGTCGGGAGTTCGTTGCCCTCTTGAAAACCAAGCATAGTGATTAACGTCAGGTCTTGCTTTCTGTCGATGTCAGATCGGCAAAGGTGATGATAATTGGCCGCCACATAATGAAAATTATTCTCATTATCGAGTAATGGTGCAATAGCATTTTTCATTGAACGCTCTGAAGTCTCATTGATGTCGACTGCTGTATAGAGCAATATGCCTGACGCTTGAGTCCTTAAAGCCTTGACCAAATGAGCAGTTTTTATAGGCTCTGGACCGAGCTCCACGTAGTGCACCTTTTTCCCTTGGGCCAATGCAGACACGTGTTCACCGAACGCAGCGAGGGTATCTTTTAGAGAGCCTTGACCCTGGATTCCGCTACAAAGACCACGAGTGAAAATACCTTCATGATTGAGGTGACGCATGAGTGAGAAGATCTCTTTGCTGACTAGCTTACTTCGCAATCCCGAGGCGCGCTGCAGCTCAAGTGTCGAGTACTTCTCCTCGTTCTCGACACTCCATATGTGTGCCGACTCGAATCCCTTATGCCTACTCAACGCCCTTATTACCAACTCACTGATAGACATAACTATTTCCAGACTCCATGGAGATTAACCGCCAAACATGGCTAGCAAACCTATAGTAACGCCGATAATTTGTCGATTTGAATGATCAAAATTTATAATTAAAAGGAATTGAATTATGGCGCGCGCACTTGACGTTGATGTATTAAGAACTTTTCATGCGGTGGCGCGATTTGGCCGGTTCAAAGATGCGGCAGGTTATGTCAACCGGAGCCCTTCTGCCGTGACGACGCAAATTCAAAAGCTTGAAGAACTGGTAGGGCAACGTCTTTTCAATCGCAACAACCAACTGGTCGAACTTACGCAGTTTGGTCGACGCTTACTGGCTGATACGACCGAATTTCTGCTAAGCCACGACCGTTTACTGGCGTCCCTGTCGCCACAACTGCTCAAAGGAAAGCTGAGACTGGGGGTGCCAGACTCTTATGCCGCCGGCGTGATGACAGACCTGCTGCCGGTATTTGTAATGAGTAATCCTTCACTGCAACTGGAGGTGGAGGCACGCTCGAGCGGGGAGCTATTCAGCCTCTTCTCGCGACATTTACTGGATATCACCTTGGTGGTTTCTCCGCAACGCCTGAGCCAAGGCGAATTGATATGTACGACCTCGCCTTGCTGGGTTGCCTCTCGAGAGTTCAAATACGATCCTGATATGCCATTGCCAATCGCAGTGCAGTTACAGGGCTGCCCCTATCGTGACGCAGCCATTGATGCCCTCAGGAAGGTAGGGCTACCCCATCGTGTTCTGCTCGAAAGTGCAAGTTCTCCAGCGCTTGACGCTACCATCCGCAGTGGCTTGGCCATCGGGCTGATGGAGACTGGTATGCTGAACGACAGTCTGACCGCGAACATCGAAGGAGTGCTTTTACCCGCCCTGCCCAAACACTATATTTACCTCTTGAGCGACGCTGACAATCCGGGCGCCATGTATCTGCAAGGGCTACTCACGCGCACTTTCAAACGCTGACCTCCATGCGCCTGCGCGCGCATCTCAATGCTCACTCGGAATGTAGAAATACAAGTATCTCCGCCCCGAAAGTTGACTACACCCCACGCTTTCGGGTCGAGCCTCCTCAGATCGACCGGTAATACGACCGCCAACCCGATGTGATCTCGATCACCTGTCAGAATGATTGTCATACCGCAAACGCCTTGTCCCTGAGTTTGTCCATCACCAACGCAATAAATGCCGACACCGCCGGCGGCAGATGTTGTCGGCTGGGATAAAGCACATGCAGACCATGACTGGTGCGCTGGTACTGCGTCAGTACCGGCACCAGTCGGCCATCCCGCAGATCCGAGCGGATCAGCGTCGCAGGCAACAACGCGATACCAAGCCCGGCGAGGGTTGCCTTGCGCAGCGCCTGCGCGGTGTTGGCATTGAACCGGCTGGCAATGTGTACCTCATGCATCTTCGTGTCCGGACCGAGTAGCCGCCATGCCGTGACGCCGCCGCGATGCGCTGCACTGACACAGTAATGACTGTGCAGGCTCTGCAGGGAATCAGGCATGCCATGAACGGCAATATAAGCAGGACTGGCGACCATCGTGTCATGGCCTTCATCAATCAGTTGCCGCCCTACGTACCCAGAGTCCTGCAAAGGACCACCCCGAAAGGCGATGTCCAGCCGGTCAGCGATCAGGTCGGCGTGATCATCACTGAGCACGAACTCCAGTTGAACACGCGGGTAACGGGCAAGAAAACCGGCCACCCAGTCCATCGAGAAAAAGTCGAAGAAATCAGCCATCGCTGCGATACGCACCAGGGCACTTGGCTCATCGCGCCCAGATGCAAGCTGCTCTGCGGCTTCCATTACCCCGTCGACCGCGCCCACGCATCGGTCGTAGAACTCCTCTCCAGCCTGAGTGAGCACCAGCTTGCGCGTCGATCGCTGCAACAGTCGCGTGTCCAGTTGCATTTCCAGTTGCTGAACCCTGCGGCTGATCGTATTGGACGGCATGCCCAAATGCCTTGCTGCCTGGGCAAAACTGCCGCTGCGCACCACCTGCACGAACAGCGCAACATCGTTGAGATCGAACGCCACGCCATGATTCCTCTTATTTATGGATCAGTCCAAGCCAACTATACCGGCTAATCAAGCAATGTATTGACGCTTATTCTTTGCGCTCAGGCATCAAGGCCCAGAGGAGAACGCCATGAACAGCATCGTCAGCATTCGGCCACGCGCCATCGTCCATCGCACTACCGGCAGAACCCGCGGGCCGATCACCCGACTGGTGAGCCCGGGCGATCTGGGTCAATTGTTGAAGCCTTTCGTGTTTCTCGATCGAATCGGCTTCACGTCCGAGCCGGAAAAAACGGGATTCGGCATGCACCCGCATTCGGGTATCGCGACGCTGACCTACATGATCGAAGGCGAACTCACCTATGAAGACACCACCGGCAAATCCGGAGTACTGCTCAGCGGCGGTGTGGAATGGATGAGCGCCGGCAATGGCGTCTGGCATGACGCCCAGCCAGTAAACGGTTCGGCTGTGAGGGGCTTTCAGCTATGGGTCGCACTGCCCGCCGCGCAGGAAAATGGCCCGGCACAAAGTGTGTACCTGTCGGCAGCGCAGGTTGCGCAACAAGGCCCGGCAAACGTGCTGCTGGGACGCTATGGCAGCGCAAAAAGCAGCCTGCCAGCACCGGAAGGCATGAATTATCTCGCAGTACAGCTCAAGGATGGCGAGCACTGGCGCTACACACCACCCGCAGGCCATAGCGTGGGCTGGCTGGCAGTCAACACCGGACAGCTCGACGCGGGCGGCCCGGTCGGCGCGGGTGAGCTGGTGATTTTCGAGGAATCGGATCGCCCCATCGACATCGTCGCCAAGGGTGATACCCACTTCGTGCTGGGATCGGCAGTCAAGCACCCGCACGACCTGGTCACAGGCTACTACTCGGTACACACCAGCAAGGCAGCGCTCATTCAGGGCGAGCTGGAGATAGAGCGAATCGGCGCATTGCTGCGCGAACAAGGCAGGCTCTGACTGCACAGCACGGCATTGCGCTACGCCACGCTATCAAGCTCGGCAAGCAGCTCAGGCGCGATGACCAGTTCACTGGCATTAAGGTTTTCGCGCAGATGAGCCAGCGAGGACGTACCGGGAATGAGCAGAATATTCGCTGCGCGCTGCAGCAACCACGCCAGGGCGACACACAGTGGCGAAGCATTCAGGCGACCAGCCACTCGGGTCAGGATTTGCGATTGCAGGGGTGAAAATCCGCCCATCGGGAAGAACGGTACATAGGCAATGCCCTGCTCGCCCAGCTCTGCAATCAGCGCTTCGTCAGTGCGGTGGGAAAGGTTGTAATGATTCTGTACACAAACAATGTCAGCGATTTCCTGCGCCTGTCTGACTTGTCTTGCAGTGACGTTACTCACCCCAAGGTGCCGGATCAAACCCTGGCGCTGCAAGTCGGCCAGCACGGTCAAGGGTTCTTCGATGGATCCTTCTGCCGGCGAGTGCTGGTCTCCCCATGCCCGAAAGTTGACGACATCAAGCACATCGAGGCCGAGGTTGTTCAGATTGTCATGCACCGCCCCGGTCAACTGCGCCGGGCTGAACGCAGGATTCCATGAAGCATCCGGGCCACGTACCGCGCCAACCTTGGTGACGATCAGCAGGTCCTGTGCATAAGGATGCAGTGCCTCACGAATCAGCTTATTGGTGACATGCGGGCCGTAGAAGTCTGCCGTATCGATATGGTTAACCCCCAGCGCGAGGGCTTCACGCAATACCGCAACGGCTGCCTGGGGGTCTTTCGCAGGGCCGAACACGCCAGGCCCTGCCAGTTGCATCGCCCCATAGCCCATGCGATTGACGCGATGGCTGCCCAACAGAAATGTACCCGCCTTGCTTGCATGACTCATTGTGTGCCCCTTGATCCCGATATGTGAACCTCACTATAGGCATTGAGCACTGCGCTGATAATCAGGTGTAATCGGCACAACCTGTACGGCTCACAGAACACTGAACAGGACGGAATGGGGAAGGAAGAATGACTACCGATATTCAGGACCTGCTGGCATTCGTCGCAGTGGTCAATGCCGGAGGGTTTCGCGAGGCAGCGCGGACCAGCGGCAAATCTGCATCGAGCCTGAGCGACGCCATACGCCGAATGGAGGCGCGGCTTGGGGTGAGGCTACTCAACCGCACCACCCGCAGCGTGGCCCCGACCGAGGCTGGTGCCAAGCTCATGGAGCGCATCGTGCCCGCGCTTGGCGCGGTGGAGTCGGCCCTGGATGTGGTCAACGACTTTCGTGATCGCCCGTCAGGAACGTTGAGATTGAACGTCCCCGTCAGCGCCGCCAGGCTGGTGCTGCCGTCGATCATCACGCCATTCCTGCAAACCTACCCCGACATTCGCCTGGAGGTGGTCACCGAGGAAAGCTTTGTCGATATGCTCGCCGCCTGCTGTGATGCGGGCATCCGCTACGATGAACGACTGGAGCAGGACATGATTGCCGTCCCCATCGGCCCGAGATTCCAGCGCTTTGCCACGGCCGCGTCACCCGCGTACCTGAACGCCAGAGGACGTCCTGTGCACCCGAAAGACTTGCTGGAGCACGCCTGCCTGCGAGGCAAATTCCCCAGCGGGGTAATACCGCTGTGGGAATACGAGCGCGGTGGTGAAACCGTCAAGGTCGACCCGGCAGGCCCGTTGACCGTCAGAATAGGCGGAGCCTTTGATCTGACGGTGCAGGCCGCCATCGACGGGCTGGGTGTTGTCCACCTGTTCGAGGACTGGTTACAGCCTCATCTGGACAGCGGCGCACTGGAACCGATACTTGAGCCCTGGTGGCAGCGCTTCACCGGGCCGTATCTGTACTATCCAGGACGCCGCTACCTGCCCTCGCCACTCAGGGCCTTCATCGACTTTATCAATGCCCGCGACATCAGCCCATAGCCGCAATCGGGCCTACGCCATGACGCGCCGGTGCTGCCATGGCGAACAACTCATCAACCCGTCTGGCCTCCTCCGCACTTGGCTTGATTGCAATGGCGCACGCGACAAAAATGCCCGCATTGAAGATCAGGCCGATGATGCCGCTGGTCAAAGAACCCAGAGCCGGAATGTCATCGGGGTAGATGGTGGTCAGCACAATCGCGATCACAATGCCCACCAGCATGCCGGCAATCGCGCCTTGCTTGTTGCCACGACGGCTGAAGACCCCGAAGAACAGCGGCACGGCCAGCTGGATGATGCCCTGATAGGAAATCTGCGCCAGCAATTGCAGGCGGGCGTAGTCGAAGGTCAGGTAGGCCAGCAATGAGGCCGCCGCAATGAACACCACCATGCCGACCTTGGCGAGAATGGTCTTCTCGCGATCACTGCGTGGCTTGCTCCAAGTCGCCAGGTCATTGGCAAACTGCGTACCGCACACCTGCACGCAGCCGTCGACATGGCCGATACTGGCCGCCAGTACGATCATGATTGCCACGCCAAGCAGCCATGGCCCGCCGATATCGAACAACGACAGGAACCAGCCGTGTTGCGGATGAGCCGCGACATTCGGGTCCTGGCTGATTGCTGCGGCGAAGAGCATCAGAATGCCGTAGAAGCCGCCGACCAGCAGGATGGTCAGCAGCGTGCCCTTCTTCACCGAGCGCACGCCGCTGGCGGTATAGATGCGTTGAAAGCTCATCGGCCAGCACATCGAGCCGATCACGCCGGTAAAGATCAGGCTGAACATGTACATCGGGCCATAGGTACTGCCTGCTCCGCCGGGGATTACCAGCATGCTGGCGGGCAGCTGCGACAGGTTGCTGAACGAGGCCTGCACGCCGAACAGCAGGAAGATGCACAGCGCAGCGCACAGTACATAGGCGATCAGCCCCTGATACATGTCGGTCATGATCAGGCCGCGCATGCCCATGCTCACCGTCCAGTACTGACGAATCAGGATCACCGCCACGCCGACCAACAGGCAGGTGGTCACGCCCCAACGACCGAAGCTGGCGAACTGGAAAAGCGTCGCGAGGGCCTGAATCCCCATCACCACCCAGGGGAATACCGAGATGATGCCGATGATCGAAGCAATGCGTTTGACCACGGGACTGTTGAAGCGCATGCCCAGCAAATCCGGTTGGGTGGTCAGGTTGAAGCGCTTGCCCCAGGTCCAGGCACGATTGGCCATCAGGTACATCGCGGTCACGCCCAGCGTGGCGTAAACCATGCCGTAAAAGCCCAGCGCGCCACCGACCGACAAGGCGAAAAACGCCGTGAACGTTGCGCCCGGCCACCAGGAGTTGGTGTAGCACATGGCGATGAACCACGGCCCGTAAGAGCGACCGCCCACCGCGTAATCGGAAAAGCTCTCGCTCTTGCGGTTCGTCGCGTACAGCACCGCAATCATGCCCGCCAGAAATACACCGATCAGGCCGAAGGTGATGTAAAGATCCGAAACCATAGTCGTACTGATCATTGCCCGTCCCCCTCTTGTGGAATTTCACCCAGCAGCGACTCGACCACGTAGAGCATCCACAGGCCCAGCCCCATGAGCACCGCGATCAGAATCCAGTAGAAGATCGGCAGCGGAATGCCCAGCACCAGCACGGCGCTGCCGCTGACCTTGAGGTAAAACGGCGGAAACAGCGCCATCATCAACAGCGCGAAGAAGTACAGGCCAAACACCAGATTCTTCAGGCGGCCGGGGGTAGAAAGGGACGGAACGTTACTCATGGAGTGCTCCTTGAATTTCAGGATCTGGCTATGGATAAGTGATCGGATAAAACTCAAGCAGTGAAAGAAACACGCGGTTACCCGCTACTTTTTTATTATTGAAGTACTTGTTTTACGTGTTCGAAGGCTCACAGGACGAGATCGACTCAGACCTGCCGCAGCCAGGTTTCCCATTGCGAATCATTGATGATGCTGCGCGCCCGCATGTGCTTCCAGGTGCCGTACTTGTAAAAGTCGAAGTCCAGTTGCGACACCGCGTGCTGCACCATCGCCCAGGTCGACCATTTGATGTCGGCCAAGGCTTTGTTGAGCTTGATCCGCGCGACCGTTTGCGCGCTGACCTGGCCGAAGTAATCCTCGATCAGCGCCAGCTCCATGTCGTCGCTGAAAAACATCTCGCCGAACCACAGCGCCAATTCATAATGGCGATCGTTGTTGGAGGCGTACTCGAAATCCACCAGACGAATCTGGCGATCCGCGTTGAGCATGAAGTTGCCTGCCAGCGTGTCGTTCATGCACGGCGCAAGATCGATCCCGGAAGCTTGCAGCGCAGCTTTTGCGCGCTGGTATTGCAGGCACAACCAATCGTCATCCTGAGGCTTGATGCCCTTCAGTTCCGCCACCTGGCTCTGATGCTCGGCGATCATGTCGAACACGGTCTTGGTCTGTTGCAGCAACGGTTGATCGTTGAATGCCTTGAGCCCGTGCAGGGCACTGTGGCGTATGTCGCGCTGCAGAAAGTCATGGTTGGACGACGCCCGCCAGCCCTCCATGAACTCGAACACCTCGACACCAAAGGCTTCGAGGAAGGCGAAAACCGGTGCGCCATAACCGGTTTGCGCAGCCTTCACACTGGCCTCGTGGGCGGTGTGACGGTCGATGAACATCTCTGTACCGACGCCTGGCACCTTGAAGAAGTACGCCGTGTCGGCGCCCTCGACCTCGACCCGCCAGTTGGTGTTGGAGATGCCGCCACTGACAGGCTCGTAGTCAACACGGCGCCCCTGCCAGCTGTCGATGCTGCGCACGGCGGCTTCCAGTTGTCGCTCCTGGGTACTGACCGACTGCCCTAACGTTTTCATGCTCTACCCTCCTGAACCTGACGCATCCAGCCTTCCAGCCGCGGGTCCTGAACGCATTGTCGGCAACGCAACAGCGTCCATTGCCCGACCTTGGAGAACTCCAGTGGCCGTGAGGACGTGGTGCCGGCCCAAAGCCCCCACAATGTCCAGTACCAGTCGTTGATCAACGCATACAGACGGCACACGGCGTAGTCGATTTCCAGGCATTGCCCGGCCCACGCGCTGATCCCTTCGCGCCACTGGCGCTCGAACGAATAAAGCTCATTGAGGGTCATCGCCACGTCGTACCACGGGTCCATGCAGCCACCGTAGTCAAAATCCACCAGACGCAACTGGCCTTCGCTGGACACCATGACGTTGCTCGACACACCGTCGCCGTGCAGCGGAGCCGCTTGCACGGAGCGGCTCTGCAGCGCCTGCCAGGCCATGTCGACGCAACGGTCGATCCATTGATGCTCGGCAGGCAGCGCAACGTTATCGTGCTCGCACAGTGTGTGCAGGCGCTGGATATCCGCCATCGGTGAACGCACCACATCAGGCACAGGTCCGGCATGCACCTGCCGCTTGAGTGCCCACAGCGCTTGAAGCCGGCCGGGTGCGAGCAGATCGTCGAGCCGCGCAGCTCGCCAGTCGACACCCAAGTCCTCGAAGATCAGCACGCCATTGGCCTGGTCTGCGCCAAGGAGCCGCGGTGCAGCAGCGCTACGGCCGGCACATTCGCTGGCCTGGGCTACGTTATCGAAATCGATCAGTGGCGCCATGTCGGCATGCAGAACCTTGACGTAGCAAGCGCCCTGCGCGCTGTTGACCCGAAAGCCGGCCCACTCGGTCGACAATCTCGAGGGCGAAGCCACGCCCTGGGTAACGTTCTCGATCTCGGCGTCTGCCGCGAACCCGCAGGATGTCAATGCGCTGCGCAGGCGTGTGGTCAAGTCGTCGGCATATGACATGGTCAGGCCCTCAACCAAATGACGCAGATGAGGTGCAAGCCCGATGCAACAGACCGGTCAGCATGCGCAAACCGTTGTGCATGTCCTGATCGCTGGTGTACTCGGCCTCGTTATGGGAAACGCCATTGCTGCTGGGGATGAACAGCAGGCACACGGGATAGCGCCTGTTCAGACTGATCGCATCATGACCGGCCACGGTCATGCTGTCGGTGGTCGACAAACCCAGCTCGGCGCCTACGTCATGCGCCAGTCCAGCGAACCCGTCATGCAGCCTGGCAGGTGAGCGCAACACGCTGCTTTCCACTTCAAACGATGTCATGGTCTTGTCAGCGATCGCGCTCAGCGTTGCATCCAGGCGTTCCGAGGCAGCGCTCAGCAGATCGACATCGCGGGAGCGGTACTCGATCAGCAGCGACACCCGCGAAGGCACCACGTTGGGCGAATTGGGGTAGACCTCGATACGCCCTACCGAACTGTGCATCTGCACGCCGTGCTGCAAGGCTTCGTCATGCACCGCAGTGATGGTGTGTGCGGCGGCCAGCAACGCATCCCGGCGCGCGGCCATGGGCGTGGGGCCGGTGTGATTCTGTTCGCCGTCGAAACGTACCCGCCTTTTCAGGGCAGCCCAGGTCTCGCGCACAACGCCGATGGCGGTCTGGCTGCTTTCCAGGCCAGCGCCCTGCTCGACATGAATTTCAACATACCCGGCAATGTTCAAATCAACCCGGTCGTTGCCCAGATAACCGATGGCCTGCAGGGCGTCCTTGAGCCGGATGCCGTCGCCATCGCGGCTTTCCCAGGCGTTATCCAGCGTCAAGGCACCGGTGAACACACCGCTGCCGATCAGGCTCGGCTGAAAGCGCGCGCCCTCCTCGTTGGTCCAGTTGACGACCGCCAGATTGCAGCGCGGGACATTGCCACGTTCACGCAATTGCCGCGCCAGACTGGACACCGCCACGGCACCGGCAAGCACGCCGTATACGCCATCGAAACGCCCGGCACTCGGCTGGCTGTCCAGGTGTGAACCGCAGAGCAGATAAGGCGCATCGGGATCAAAGGTCATGAGGCCGAACAGGTTGCCCACCGCATCGATGCGAACTTCGAAGCCGTGCTCTCCGAGCCAGCCCCGAAACAGGTCACGTACCTGACCGTCCTCAGCCGAGGCCGCCAGCCGATGCAGGCCACCGGCCGGTGTCGCACCGATGGCCGAGCTTTGCCGAAACAAGGCTTCGAACGCTGCCAGATCAGTTGCGCTCGGCTCGATCAGCTCAGGAATAGAGGGTGTCGACATGATCTTTCTCCAGGCGTGTCGCAAACTCGTCGGAAAGCGCGCGATTGGTGACCAGGGTCGTGATCGCGGCAAATGGCAGGGTGTTGATAAAGGTGCGATGACCGAACTTGCCATCGTCGGCCAGCACCACACTTCGCGTGCAATGCCTGACCAGCGTCCTGCGCAACATGGCTTCCGGCTCCTGGTAATCCATAAGGCCGAAGTCCAGGTCAATGCCACCGATGCCCATGAAGGCAATGTCGTAGTGAAACTGCCGGGCGAACTCCAGTGTATGGGGGCCTATCAAGGCGTTGTCGGTGCGCCGCACATCGCCGGGCGCAACCAGAACCTGATTGTCGCTCTGGTGCGATATCAGCTGAGCGATGTCAAGCGAGTTGGTGATGATCTTCAACTGACTGAACCGGGTCAGTTGCTGGGCCAGCGCCAGCGTCGAGGTACCGGTGTCGAGAAAGATCGCCATGCCTTCACTGACCAGCTGCGCAGCACGCACGGCGATGCTCGCCTTGGCGCGAGGCTTGAGCCTGCTGCGCTCCTGCAACGGCAATTCTTCGCTGGACCTGGGCAGAATGGCACCGCCGTGAATTCGCCTTAACCTGCCCTCCTCCTCCAGATGCTTGAAGTCGCGGCGGATGGTCTCTTCGGAGACGAACAGCAATTGTGCAAGGTCCGACGCCTTGACCCGCTGTTGTTGAACGAGCAGGCGCATGATTTCGTCCAGACGCGGCTGATTGAGCATGGGGGTGACATTCCGTTGCAAAGTGATGACTCCAGTGTCCGGGCCCTTGGGCCGCTGATCTGCGTGCAAGAGCGACATGTCTATTGCCCCGAAACCGGTGGCAGGTGCTGATCCCAGGGCGCAATGGCCTCTACCGCAGCACAGAACTGCAGCACCTGAGCATCGGCAAAGCGTGGGCCGACGACCTGCAGACCGATCGGCAGTCCTGCGCTGCTCCGCCCACAAGGCAGATTGGCCGCAGGGTTGCCGGTGATGTTGAAAGGGTAAGTGAACGGCGTCCAGCGCGCCCACGGCACAGCGCCGTCCTGCCCGGCATAGCCGACGGGCGCTACATCGTCTGCGGCAAACGGCAGGATCGGCAGGGTGGGCATGAGCAGCAGATCGTAATCGTCAAACAGCGCGTGCACCTGATTGGCGAAGGCCGCTCGCTGTTGCAGGGCCTGCAGATAATCACTCAGGCTGTACTGGGCAGAGCGCTTGATCAGATCGGCAAAGCCCGGATCGAGCTGCTCCAGTTTCTGCGCAAGCGCCTTGCCATAGGCAATACCGCGCCCGGCGACCCACAGGGTTTCGAAGGTTGCCAACGGGTCCTGCCAATCCGGCTTGAGCGTGCTGACTGTAACGGGCAGCGACCTGGCGATATTGCCCACGGCGGCGTCAACCGCTGCGGCGACTTGCGCATCGACCGGCGTGTCGAACAGCGTCGGGCAGAAACCGATGCGCAAGGGTTTCAGCGGCTGGTCGCACCGGGCCAGAAAGGATTCGTCGGGGGCTGGCAGCGCCTGATGATCGAGTGGATCGGGGCCTGACAGAATGTCGAACAGCAACGCGCTGTCGCGCACGCTTCGGGTGATCGGCCCGGCATGACTGAGCATTTCGGTGGCCGACCAGGGCCAGGTGGGAATACGCCCCAATGTGCCCTTGAGGGCAAATGCGCCACAGAACGAGCCCGGTATGCGTACCGAGCCGCCGCCGTCCGAGCCCAGGGCCGCAGGAACCATGCGCGCCGCCACGGCAATGGCCGAACCGGAGCTGGAGCCGCCGCTGGTGAGGCTCGGGTCCCAGGGGTTGCGCCCATTGCCGAACACCCGCGACGTACTGGCGCCCGTCCAGCCGAACTCGGTGGTCGCGGTCTTGCCGAGAATAATCGCGCCAGCGTTTTTGAGACGACGGATGATGGGTGCGTCCTGAACCGGCACCGACTCCAGCGCAGTCAACGACCCCCGCGTGGTGCGCAGCCCGGCAGTGGAAAAGAGATCCTTGATGCCGAAGGGTATGCCGTGCAGCGGCCCGCGTATCTCACCGCGCTGCAGTTCGGCTGTCATCCCTGCGGCCTGTTCAAGCGCCGCCTCGGCATATACATCACCGAATGCATTCAGTGTGGAATTGTGGGTTTCAATCGCTGCCAGGCACAACTCGGTCAAACGTATCGGCGTCAGGCCCCCTTCGCGAACAAGCTTGGCAGCTTCAATCACGTTAGGCATGGAAGATGGCTTGGACTCAATCAAAGCAGATACCTCTCAGACACTTATGCGCAATGCACGGCACCAACGACTGTTGGGGCATTACATTCAGCAGCCCCTGATGAGTCAAGTGGGCTTTGTTGGATATATTGAATTTGTGGTTTTAAATTTTGTAACAGCACCGTCACGGTGCCAAAAAACGCGCAAAAAGACGCGTCGCACAATTGCGGTGCGCGATTAAAACCAGAAAAGAAAGGGGGAAGTCGGCGAGAAAAGACTGCGCCTGTCAGCGGCGCAGTCCTGTCATTGTGATCGGTCTTTCAGGTCAGCGATCAGACCGCCAGATCGTGGGCATGAAACTCGCTGACGCCGACCAGCTGGATTTCAAAGTCCGCATGCAGGTCGCCATTGACGTTGCCGGACAGCACATGGTCAGCGAAACGCAGCTGGCCAGCGCCGGTGAACTCGCCGCTACCGATGAAGCTGAAAGCATCGAGGGCCTTGGTGTCCACGTTGGCATCCATCTTCAGGAAGCTCAGTTTGTCGCCTTGCTGGCTATTGAAGTCGGTAATCACGTCGCTGTTGTGGCCTTTGCCCATTTCCGACAGGTCGTTGAACACGAAACGGTCAGCGCCGCTACCGCCAGTCATGATATCGGCGCCCTGACCGCCCACCAGTTTGTCATTGCCGGCGCCGCCGAAAAGAACGTTGTCCGCGTCATTGCCGGTCAGGGTGTTGTTGCGATCATTGCCCAGCACGGTGAACGCACCCTCACCTTTGAGGTGGACATTCTCGAAGTTCGCCAACGTCCCGGCATTGAGGTTGATGACCTGGGCAATGGGCGAGGTATTGTCGTAGGTGATCTTCAGCGTATCGATGCCCTGATCGGCCTTTTCCTGAACCAGGTCCAGTTCGCCTGCCTGATCGATGACGTAGGTATCGTTGCCCAGCCCGCCGATCATGGTATCCAGACCGCCGCGGCCATTGAGCACGTTATCCAGTTCGTTGCCGATCAGCGTGTCATTGAAAGCGGAACCTATGGCGTTTTCGATGTGCGCCCCGTAGGCGATCGCCAGACCGGAATTCATCGACGTCGGTGCATCAGGGTTCGCGTTGTAATCGAGAAACGCCTTGCCGATGGTGCTGAACTCACCCTCGTTGAGGTTGACTTTCACCGATGCTTCCTGATTGCTGGCATCAATGGTGTCTTTGCCGCCAGCGTCCCAGATGGTCTCGAATACCGACTGCCCAGGTGCCCATTTATAGACGTCGTCGCCGGTATGATAGTGGGTGTTGGCACCGTATATAAACTGCATGGCCGCGATATCGAGCAACATCGGCGTGGTGGGCTTGAAGCTGTAATTGTTGGTGTAGCTCATGATGGTGTAACGCGCATCTTCGAATTTGGCATCCAGCAGAACATCGTTGTACTGCGAGGCTTCGAACGAATGCTTCAAGCCCAGTGCATGACCGGTTTCATGCATGAACGTGAGGTAATCATCCGTGCCCTTGGCAGGATCGGCCGCGTTGACGTTCGGCCCGATCCAGACATCGCCGGAGCGACCCAGCGTACCCGGCGCATAAGCCTGGCCAAACTCGGTGCCTTGCAGGCCCTTGAAGCCGCCGAACCGGATGTCTCCGACATTATCGGGGGTGTCCTGCACTTCGGTGAACTTGATATCCGCCACCGCACTCCAGGCATCCAGTGCGCTTTTTGCGGCTGCCGCCTGGGCGTCGGTCAGCGAATAGGCATCGCCCGGTTCCTGAGAGCGACTGTAGTCAGTGGCATAGACAGAGTCAGCCTTATGAAAACTGTAAGTCAAATGGGTGCCGGACGAATCCCCGAGCCAGAATGGCCCCCATAGCAGACTGGTGACTCGATCGTCGGGAGCTCCCTCGGGCAGAAGTTCGGCAGGACTTGATTCATTTGGGCCGGGCATTGGCGTTGCTCCAGAAGAATACGGACGTTATTAATGGGCTCACGATCTTTGCCAAGGCAAAAACCGGACGGCAGTTTATTACACAGCACGTACAATATGGACATAATAAGTTACAAATGCCGCATTCAGAAAGGTCAGCTCGTTACTCTCGACACCTGCAAACTTCTTATGACGAGCGAACTTTAATTTTTATTACGAGTGCCATTTAATATCACCTCGATATATAGGATTGAAAGAGTCGGCGCCAACAGTAAGAAGTGACTGTTGCGAGGGTATTCGAGCCCGATCATGACGCCCTGAGAACTGCGCCCGATTGCCTCACTTTATGCCGACCGAGTAGCCCGAATAAGGGGGACACCGCTCAAACCTGCGCACGCCGAGCTGATTTATGCGGTGTATACCTTGCTGCGCTCTATGGATCATAGGCATCATAAGACCTATTTCATCCGATCGCGGTGCGCCCCATGACCCACCACCCTGCGCCACTTCCCGCCAGCGAGGAAGAACGTGTCCTGTCCCTTGAGCATCTCAAGATACTGGACAGTGCTCCCGAGCAAGACTTCGACGACATTGTGCTGCTCGCCACAACACTGTGCGACGCGCCCATTGCGCTGGTCTCGCTGGTTGACCGAGAACGCCAGTGGTTCAAGGCCTGCATCGGCCTGGACGTGCAGGAGACGCATCGCGACCTGGCATTCTGCGCCCACGCCATCCTGCAGCCTTCCGATGTGCTGGTGGTTGAAGACGCGACCACCGATCCTCGCTTCAGAGAGAGCCCGCTGGTGCTCGGGCCTCCCTACATCCGCTTTTATGCGGGTGCGCCGATTCGTACCGAGGCCGGCCATGCACTGGGCACCGTCTGCGTGATCGATATCTGGCCGCGCGTACTGAGCGACCAGCAACGTCGTGCCCTGCTGGCACTGGCGCGACAAACCGCAGCCCTGATGCAATACCGCCTGGTTTCGGAGCAGCGTGACCAGCACGCCGCCGAACTGGCGCTGGGGCTCGAAAGCTCACAGAGCCAAAGCCTGGCGCTGGAGCGCAACCTGCGCCAGTCGCAACGGGTGTCGTCGCTGGGCATGCTCACCGCTAGCATCGCTCATGACTTCAACAACCTGCTCCAGGCACTGAGCGCCAGCCTGCAACTGATTCGCATGCGCTCACGCCGCCCGACCGACGTCGAGACGCTCAGCGATACCGGACTGCGAGCGGTGGATCACGGTCGCCAACTGGTGACTCGCCTGCTCAACAGCGTTCGCCAGGACGGTTCCGAACTGATCTGCATCGATGTCAGCGAACGGATCGATGCCGCGCGTGATCTTCTGTTGCGTTCGGCGGGCGACACGCTGGAGCTGTCATTCGACCTATCCGCCCGAGGCTGGGGCGTGTTGTGCGCCGAAGCGCAATTGCATACCACCTTGTTGAATCTGCTGAGCAATGCGCGTGATGCAATTTCAGGCCCCGGCAAGGTGCATATCTCGACCCGGCTGGAGTCCGTCAAGGACGACCCGCAATTCCCGGAAGGCGATTATCTGGTACTCAGCGTGAAAGATAACGGTCCTGGCATGACCGCCGAGCTCAAGGAGCAGATGTTCGAACCCTTCTTCACAACCCGAAGTTCGGACCCGGGTGCCGGGCTTGGCCTTGTTCAGGTGCAGGAGTTTGCGGTAAATGCCGGCGGAGGCGCACGCGTCGAAACAGCACTTGGAAGCGGCACTACCGTGCATCTCTACTTGAGAATACTGGGCCCGATCAGTGCAACGAACGCACCGGCTCATATAACCGAACAATAACAACGGCTCATCGCCAGCGAGGCGTGGTTACTTCAGATACCCGTTAAATACCCGTTAAATAGAAATGGCCGAACATTCACTGTTCGGCTTTTTTATTTTCTAACCTGCTTCATCCTGTCGCCGGGTGCCTCAAGGCCAATGGCGTCGTATGACCGCGTTGACCACTGGCTCAGCGTCAACCTTTAGCAACAGCGCATGAAAATCCGCCCGGGTGTTACGCAGGTGCTCGCGCGCGCCACTCCATCGCGTCACGACAGAGGCCAGAATCTCCACTGCGCCGGGCGCATCGCAACGCCAGATCCCGGCATCACCAAACAGGTCGGCAAACGTCTCCCAGTGTTCATGCAACCGCGTCCGGGCGCCCGCTTCGAGCAGCCTCTCCAGACCATCGTCGGAACTTGCCAGCCAGCGCTGCGGGTAATCAATGATCCCGATGGCGGCGTAGCAATTGGCTGCAATGTAAACCAGCGCGCGTAGCGCTTGAGCACGCTGCGCGGACTTGCCAGGCAGAAGTCCGGAGTCGGGGTGCTCCAGGCCCAGATGAATCAGGATCGCAGCACTTTCAGTGAGTACCGTGCCATCGGCCAGCAACAGCGTGGGGACCTGCATCAACGGGTTGACCCGCCTCAACGCCTCCTTGCCAGGCCCCTCTTCCCACCCACAGGCTTCGCTCAGGGTAAAAGGCACCGAGCAACGCCGAAGCGCTATCTCGATCGCAGCCGAACCCGAACCTTGCGTGCCGAAAAGCGTGTACATAGCAGTGCTCCTTGCCAGGTGCTGCAGGCTCGCTCCGCACAGTCATACTGACGGAGGAGCGAACAAATGGGCGTGCATGAAATCAATGAAGACTCGCAGGCGCAGCGAAAGATGCTTGCTGGACGGCCAGAGCAATCTGAACGTTCCGGTATGCACCGTGTAGTCATCCAGGACAGGTATCAGCTCGCCGTTGCGAATGGCCGATAAAATCATGAAGTCCGGCAGACAGGCAATTCCCAACCCGGCCCGCGTGACGTCCACCAGAATCTCGGTGGTATTACACACCATGGCCTGGGGTAACTCGAGATCGTCGACGCCTGCCTCACGGCGCAGCGGCCAGTGTTCAAACCTTCCAGTGGAAGGAAACTTGTGCAACAGGCACGCGTGCTGACTCAGGTCCCCAGGATGCCGGGGTATACCGTGCCGGGCAAAATAGTCCGGAGCGCCGACAACGCGCAATTGGAAACTGCCCATCCGCTTCGACATCAGCCCCGAGTCACCGGGATCGCCGGTGCGTAACACGATATCGAAGCCCTCCTCGATGATATCGACCATGCGGTCGGAGAAATCGATGTCCAGTTCGATATCGGGATAGGTACGCATGAAGTCGATGATCACCGGCATCACCAGTCCGCTGACCAATGGCAAACTGATCCGCAACCTGCCCTTGGGCAAGCCTCTGGCATTGCTCAACTCCATTTCCGCCGCTTCCAGCTCCGACAGAATCCGCCGGCAACGCTCCAGGAATATCGAGCCTTCCAGCGTCAGGGCGATACTGCGCGTACTGCGATGAAAAAGGCGGACGCCGAGGCTCTCCTCCAGACGGCCAATACTCTTGCCGATCCCCGACGAAGAGATGCCCAGGCGTTTTCCGGCCTGGGTAAAACTCCGCGTTTCAGCAACCAGAACGAACACGGCGATGCTTCCGAGCGATTCCAATACCCACTCCTATTCAGGACAACTCTGTCCTATACGTTCGGAACATAAGCCTGTTTTTGTTTGCGGGCGCAACCCCTAATCTCGCGGCAGGGCGATCGCTCTTGGATAAGCGCGTGCACCACGGCAAAACCGGGCACGCTTCACAGGGACATTGCACATGACCACAGCACGCCAGATTCCAACACAGCCCACTGCAGGACGATGGGGGCAACTGCTCGCCGCTTGCCTGACCGGCATTCTGATCCCGTTATGCTTCACGGGCCCTGCCGTGGTTCTGCCTTCGATAAACCAGGCACTGGGCGGATCAGCCGTCGAGCTGACCTGGGTCATCAACGCCTACATCCTGACCTACGGCAGCGCGATGATGGCCGCCGGGAGCCTGACGGATATCTACGGCAGAAAACGCGTCTGGCTGATCGGGCTGGCGATATTCGTGCTCTCCACCTTCGCCATTCCGGCAGCCTCCTCCGTCGTCCAGATCGACCTGCTCAGACTGGTTCAAGGCCTGGGCGGTGCAGCAGCGTTCGCCGGGGCGATGTCGTCGCTTGCCCAGACCTTTCATGGCGCCGAGCGCACCCGAGTCTTCAGCCTGCTGGGCACCACCTTCGGTATAGGTCTGGCCTTCGGCCCTCTCGCAGCCGGCTCGCTGGTGGATTCGGCAGGCTGGAAATGGTCATTCCATGCGACTGCACTCATCGGCGTCGCGGGGTTCCTGCTGGTGCTGTTCAGCGCCACCGAGTCGAAGGATCCCGACGCAACAGGTATGGACTGGCTGGGCGCAATCAGTTTTACCGCAGCATTGACCCTGTTCACTTATGCCATTCTGCTCGCCCCTGAAGAGGGTTGGACCGATCCATTGGTGATGGGTGGCATCATCGGCTCACTGCTGCTGTTCTGGGTATTCATTGCGGTGGAGCGGCGCGTCGCCCGTCCCATGCTGGATCTCTCGTTGTTCAAGAGCGCGCGCTTTGTCGGCGTGCAGATTCTTGCAGCCACTCCCGCATTTTTCTTCGTCGTGCTGATCATCATGCTGCCAGCGCGCTTCATTGGCATCGACGGCCTCAGCGCCCTGGAAACCGGGCAGATGATGACTGCGCTGGCCGCGCCCCTGCTGATCGTGCCCCTGCTTGCCGCGCAGCTGGCACGTCGTTTCACGTCAGGACTGCTGTCCGGCGTCGGGCTGCTGCTGGTGGCGGCCGGCCTGTTATGGCTGGCGCTGGCACTGGACAGTGGCGCGATCAGGACAGCGTTGCTGCCGATGGCCTTGATCGGTATCGGTATCGGCCTGCCCTGGGGGCTGATGGATGGCATGGCGATCAGTGTCGTCGAAAAGGAACGCGCCGGTATGGCCACCGGCATCTTCAATGCGGTACGCGTTTCGGCAGACGGGATCGCTATCGCAATCGCCGGCGCCCTGCTTGCAACGTTCATTCAATGGGGACTTTTCGACGCACTCAAGGGTGTCTCACCTGAGGTGGTCACCGAAGCGGCCAACCGCGCCGCCCTGGGCGACTTGCACAATGCGACCAGCCTGCTGTCCGGCCAGGCAGCGTTGCTGCATCAAGAGTACGTCAGTGCCTTCCGCAACCTGCTGTTCATTCTCAGCGCCGCCACCGTGCTGACGGCCGTGGTGGTCTTTGCGCTGCTTGGTCGCGTACGCGCTCATGAAGAACCACCCGTAGAGCCCTCCAACACGCTTGAACTGGCGGGCGAAACCAAGTGAGTCCCTATGAAATACCAGGCGCAAAGCGGCATCCCGCCTTTGCAAAGGTGTTCGCGCCGGGTCATCTCACGTTCGGGCTGATTGCGCCACTGGAGGGCTACCCCGACTCCGCAGCACCGACCATGAAAGACCATCTGGCCCTCGCCATTCAGGCCGACAAGGCCGGTTTCGCCGCGCTGTGGCTGCGCGACGTACCGCTTCTCGATCCGGGGTTCGGCGACGCCGGTCAAGTGTTCGACCCTTTTGTCTACGCCGCGCTGCTGTCTGCCGTCACCCGGCAAATCTGCATCGGCACGGCAGGTATCATATTGACGTTGCGCAATCCGCTGATGGTGGCCAAACAGGCGTGCAGCGTGGACGTGTTGCTTGAGGGACGCTTCCTGCTGGGTTTGTCTACAGGGGACAGGCCCGGTGAATATCCCGCGTTCGGCGAGCATTTCGACACCCGCGCGGAACGCTTCAGGGACGGCGTCGAACTGCTGCACGCGGTGACCGAGCAGTCTTTTCCAGTGTTCAGATCGCGCCATTACGGGCAACTCAATGGCGCGCTGGACCTACTGCCGAAACCGCTTTTCGGGCGGCTGCCGATGCTTGCCATCGGCCGCTGTCAGCAGGACATCAAATGGCTGGCCAATCACATGGATGGCTGGATATGGCATCAGAGCGGCTTCGACACCTTGCCTGAAGTGATCAATCATTGGCGCAGTGCCAATGAGCAAAGGCACTTCAAGCCCTACGGCTATGCGACGTTCTTCGATCTGGACGAGAACAAGGACGCGCCGATGAAAGTCGGCCGCGGAATCAGTACCGGGCGCAACGCCCTCATCGCCCTGTGGCAGCGTCAGCGGGAACAGGGGGTTTCGCATGTGGCGCTGAACCTCAAGCCCCTGAGGCGTCCGGCCACAGAAGTGTTGCAAGAGCTGGAAGAGTATGTGCTGCCGTACTTCCCGACCCGCCGGGGTGATCATGCCTGACCGGATACTTCATCGGCACGGCCACCGCAGGTTCAGGATGTAGCAAGGACGAACGATTCAACTACCGACCTGGGAGGTCACGATGCGCGCTGAAAAATCCTATCCGATAAAAACCAACCCGATGCGCAGCAGCCCGAACAAGATACAGCTGGGTGTTTTCTCCACCAATACCGAGGGTGGCTGCACCGTCACCAATGCGCCTGAACGCCTGCGGGGAGATGATTGGGCTGGCAACCTGGAAATCGCCCGGATTGCCGACGATGCGGGGTTTGAAGCCTTCATACCGGTAGGCCGCTGGAAAGGTTTCGGCGGTACCAACAATACTGGCGGTGTCTGTTTCGAAACCTATACCTGGGCTGCCGGGATTGCAGCCCTGACCAGTCAGATCGCGGTCTTCACCACCTCGCACTTGCCCACCGTACACCCGCTGTTCGCGGCCAAACAGGCGGTGACCATCGACCACATCAGCGGCGGGCGCTTCGGGCTGAATATCCTTTGCGGCTGGTATGGCGCGGAAATGCGCATGTTCAGCGGCCATATGATGGAGCACGACAAACGCTACGACTACGCGGAAGAGTGGCTGCACATTGCAAAAAATGCCTGGGAGCAGCAGACCCCGTTCGACTTCAAAGGCGAGTATTTCAACATCTGCGGCGCAATCTCGCAGCCACAGCCCCTGAATAAACCCTACCTGATCAACGCAGGAGGGTCGCCACGCGGCAAACTGTTCTGTGCAGAACATTGCGATGCCGCGTTCCTGATCGTCAAACATCTGGACGGCGAACAGGCCGTGCGTGAGCAGATTGCGTCCTACAAGGACCTGGCGAAACAGAAGTTCGGCCGTGACATAAAGATATGGTGTTATGGCTATGTGGTGCAGAAGGACACGCAAGAGGAAGCAGACGCTTACCTGGACTATTACGCCAATCAGGTGGGTGACGATGAGGGCTGCGACATCATCACCGGCGAGCTGGGTATCCAGACCGGCATTTTCACCCCCGAAGACGCCGTGCGTTTCCGTTTCCACTTCAAGGCCGGATTCGCCGGGGTACCACTGGTGGGCACACCCGAGAAGATCGTGGAGCTGTTCAGGAAATATTCTGACTGGGGAATCGACGGCATTGCCCTGACGTGGCTCGATTACCACGAGGGTATAAAGGACTTCGTGAGAGAAACACTGCCACTGATGGAAGACGCGGGCCTGCGTGAATCCAGAGGTGTGGAGGCGATTGCTTCGAAGGTGTCCGCAGAAGTAGCCTGATGGCCAGGCCGCCCTGGCAGTGCTGGCCAGGGCGGCTTTATCCGGACAGCTTAAAGGGCCAACATGCGCTGCGGATTCAACGGAGTCACCTCGATGCGGCGCTCGCCGCTCAAGCCGAACGCGTCGAACCACTGCCCGCTCAGCGACAGCCACTGGTGGACATCGATCTGACTGGTCTGCCCCAGGTCCGAGCTGTAGACCACATTGCCGACATGACTCAACACATCGCTGAAATCCTGCCGGTCCTGATAGCCCAGCAGGTACGTCAGTGCGGTCTGCTCGATGTAGACCGATGGCTCTGTGCCGATCAGCGCAAGCTCGGCCGCGTCTAGACCGGTCAACGGATTGGCAGGCTGATTAAGCATCAATCTCGGCACACCGATCCGCAGCGCTTCGTCGATCAGCGTCCTGACTTCATCGGCATCGGCATGCCCGGTCGAGATCACCAGCGGATAGTCGCGCGCCATTCTCAGAATATCCAGCGCCTGTGGTGTCAGGCGGCCGTTCTCCGATGTCACTCTGGCAGGCTTGATGGGCTTGTCCCGCAACAGCGGATGACTCAGGTTGCGGGCCAGCGTGCTGGCATGCGTCCTGCCGGTCACGGTTGGCAAGTGAACCAGGAAACGCCCGGGCTCATCGCCACGCAAACAGAGGCTGCGCTCGACCACACGGTAGTCGATGCCGCCGGCAATCTCGTTCAGCACCACCGAGCCGCTGACCGGAAAACCCTGATCGCGCGCTTCCCACGCCTGGGCTGCCGTACACCCCAGATGATTCTTCAGCACCACCCTGCCCTGTGCCCGCGCGTAGCACCTGCCCGCCTCGATCGCACCATGACGACGAATGAACGCGTCAGGATTGGCGTGGTAATGCACATCAATGAAGTTCAGCGCGTCGACCTGGCTCATTGCACACACTCCTGGCGGGTCATCAGGAACGTGTCGATGCTGTCCAGCACTTGCTGCAAGTCATCCGCCAGCGGACGCATCCCGCCACCCTCTACGCACAACGAGCGTTGCCTCTGGCCACTGGTACGCAGTACATGGCGTGCACCCACCAATTGCGACTTTTCGCCGAACACGCTCAACACGCGCCCCTGGTAATCGAGCAGGCATTCACTGACATCTACACCAGCCAGCAACCGAAAACCCACTTTCAGGCGCTGCCCCTGTATCGAAAGCGTCGCGTGACTCTCGTGGCCGGCCGGGTCCGTTCGTTCATGGGCCTGCCCGTCAGGCAGTACCAGATTGTCCAGCAGATGCCTGGCTTGCTCGACATGCCCCTGTTCGGCCAGGTCCGCCATATGTCCCAGCCTGGAATCGAGTAACCCGTCGGCCTTGGCCGGGGAAGACAGCAGCAGCAAGGCAGGTGTCGACTGCAGAAATGAAGTGCCTGCCAGTGCCTGCACCAATGCACCACCCAGGGCAACGCCGACCAGTACATCCGGCACACCCCACGGCTCGAGCGCGCGGGCCCAGCGCTCGGCAAATGCGCCAAAACCCTCACCCGGCACGACGGGCAGCGACAGGGAATCAAACACCGTGACCTGAAAACCGGCCGCGGTGAAATGCTCGATCAGCGGTTGGGCAAAACCACCCTCGTCCCAGACCGGCATCACCGGTGACAAAATAAAGACGCGCGAATGACCGACACCAAAGGTCCGACAGGTCATGCAATGACTCATGGTTTTTGCTCCTGCAAAAAGGACAAGACCCGCCTTGTCGAGCGGGTCCGGTCGTTGCTCCATCGTGAGGGCTCAATCGTGAAGGCTCAGCGGGGCGTGCGAAGGCGTTCGACACTGGCGGCATACCCGCGCAAGGTCGACTCGATGATCAGTTGCGCAGGCAGCACCTCCTTGATCAGGTCCGCGACTTCGCCTGCCCAGATGGCCCGGATACTGACATCGTCGGCTGCCAGCGCGGCTTCATAGTCCAGACGCAGTTGATCGGCTGAGGCAGCGAAAGCCTGCTCCTCACCCACCCAGCTAGCGGAAAAGTCATTGCCGATCACACGTCCGCTGTAGCCCTCGGGCCAATCGATGCCGCGTACCTGATCGAAGATCCGGGTTCGCACCGTATCGCTCGCGACCGCCTGCAGCAGTCGTTGTTTTACCCGTTCGGAAGGCAGTGCCTCCTGCGAAGCCAGAAAGCGCGTGCCCATCATCACGCCGTCCATGCCCAGCGCCAGCGCAGCAGCCATGCCACGCCCATCGGCGATCCCGCCAGCACCGATCAGCACGACATGCTCACCCACCGCGTCGCGGACCGCCGGGAACAGCGGCAATGAAGCGCGGCGCAAACTGTGACCACCCGCCTCGGCACCTTGCACGATCAGCGCATCGGCACCGGCGTCCAGCGCTTCAAGCGCCTGGTCGACGTCATGCACCTGAACGATGACTTTGGCATTGGCCTGATGGATGGGCCTGACGAAAGGACGTACATCACCAAACGACAGGGCAACCACCGCCGGACGATACTCCAGCGCCAGAAGAAGCAATTCGAACTGTTTGGCCACGGTAAACATGACCAGGCCGACGCCCCAGGGTTGCTGCACCTCTCGCATCATCTCCAGTTCACGCGCCATCCATTGCGGGTCGCCGTAACTGGCACCCACCAGGCCAAGGCCACCGGCACGGGAAACCGCAGCCGCCAGACGCCCGCCGGAAGCGCCGCCCATGGGCGCCAGAATCAGCGGGTGGTCAATGCCCAGAAGTGAGGTCAGTGCTGTATTGATCGTGGTCATCGCATAATCCCTGTGCAATCCGAGTGAATATCAGACGAAGGCGGCCTGTGCGCCGCCCTCTTCTGCCGGTCGTGGCTCAGCCAGCCTTTTGTAAGGCAATTTCAGGGGTGATGTACTCGGCCACGTTGTACAGGTGATATTCCCAAGTGCCGGTTTCTTTCAACCGGGAGTAGCGCGACAGAAACTCTGCGTCGGTAAACAGCGACTCGAACTGGCTGCGATCGCTCCATTGCGCCTGATTGATGACGGTCCTGCCGTCGATGCTTTTCATCAATCGGCTCCATTTGAAGGCACTGTAAGTGCGTGCCACATAACTGACCGTCTCTTCAAGAATCTGAATGGCCAGATCCTGAGCCCCCTCATTTACCTGTACGACATTGATCAGATAAACCGCGTGGTCATCGGTGACGGATTGAGCGTCGAACAATTCCATTTTCATCATCATTTCCATTCAAGTGGGAAGGCAGATCGGTTCACGCCTGCGAAGGCATCGCGACGCTGATTTTTTCAGCGTCAGTCAGCCAGGGCTGGTCGTAGCGATAGGTGCTGCGGGCTTTTTCCAGCGTCCAGCCGGCTGATATGGCTTCGATGATGCTGCGCTCCGTCTGCTCGACCGCCTGGGCACGGCGTACGACCTCGACAGCCAGTTGCTGGGGAATCACAACACAGCCGCTGCCATCACACACCAGAAGGTCGCCGGGCCGGACCGTCACGCCATCGATGAGCAGAGGCACTTGTACAGCCTGGAGTTGAGCGCGGTTCTTTGCCGACTGCATGAAACGCCCGCGACTGAACAATGGGTAGCTGCACTCGATGACCGTATCGATATCGCGCGCCACGCCATCGATCACGGTGCCCTTGATGCCATTGGCCAACGCGAAGTGGGTCATGATGTCGCCCCATACCGTGCAGTCCTGGCGTCCGTTGTTTGAGGAAACAATCACCGCACCGGCCGGTACATGATCGATATAGTTGGCAGCACCCTTGAAGACCGCAGATGCATCGACCGGCTCGTACTGCACGGTAAACGCGATGCCCACGCAACGAGTGCCAGGGACTTGCGAGGCAATACCCGAAAGCCCGCCGTCGATCCCCAGGCTGTCCAGCGCGTCAGACAAGGACGCAGTGTCGAGATGTTCACATGCCTCCAGCACGGCTTGCGCAATGGGTACAGCTTCAAAGTGCGCTGACATGACGTTCTCCCTGTGCTGCAACCTGTTCGTTGCCATACCCGAACGTGCGGGACTGCAACTCGATGCACTGCTGAACGATCGCTTCGCCCACTTGAGCCGTGGTATGGGAACCGCCAAGGTCATACGTGCGTGTGGATGTGCGAGAAACCAGGCTGACGGCCTGGCTGATACACGCCGACTCGGCCGGGAACCCCAAATGCTCCAGCATCAGCGCGATGGCCATGAACATCGCGCCGGGGTTGGCCTTGTTCAAACCCGCGTGGGCAGGCGCGCTGCCGTGTACCGGTTCGAAATAAGCCCCTGAATTGCCGAAGTTGCCACTGGGCGCAAACCCCAGACCTCCCATGACTCCGGCGCCGAGATCGGAAAGAATATCGCCGAACATGTTCTCGGCAACGATCACCCCGAAGCGCTCGGGACGCTGCACCATCCACAGGGCAACCGCATCGACATTCTCGATGACCCCGGTCACGTCCGGATACCGCTGAGCTGTTGCTTCGAAGATGCCCCGTGCAAAGGCGCTGCTGTGCCGCAGGACCATGGGTTTGTCGACAAACGTGACCCGCGTGAAATGGTTCTTGCGGGCATACTCGAAGGCGTATCCGAAAATACGCGTCAGGCCACTTCGCGTCTGCAGGCGCAACGTCACGGTTGCATCGTCCTGCCCTTCTCGCTGCCATGCCGCGCCGAGGGCTTCCCGCTCTTCGAGCAGCGGCACCAGTGCATCCGGGATACAACCGAAGTCCAGCCCCGCATAAAGCCCTTCGGTGTTTTCCCTGATCACGACAAAGCGAAATCTGTTTTCGCCAGTCATGTCAGTGACCGGGCGGACATTGGCGTACAGGTCGAGATTCTGCCTGAGCTGAATGACCGGACTGACATAGCGGCGGTTCTGGCCCTGAAGCGCCAGTGGCAACTCTGCTTCGGCCTCTGCCAGAGGTTTGCTGGTGATTGCGCCAAGCAATGTCGCATCGCAACTGGCCATGATCTCCCAGGTCCGGGCCGGAACGGTTTCCCCCTCGGCCCTCCAGCATTCCCAACCGATGTCCGCCGCAATCAGATCGAACGGCAGGTTCAACGCCGCAATCACCGGCAGCGCCGCCTCCATGACCTCAATGCCGATCCCGTCACCGGGCAAGACACAAATGCGCTTTCTGAGCACTTGAATGGTCATAGCGCGACTCCTTTTGCGCTGTTCGACAGGCCGCTGGTCGACAACACCGCTCGCGGTGCAAGACGCGCCACCTTGTCCTGCTGATGCATGACCTCGATCGCTCGGTACTCGGAGGTCAGCTGAAAGCGCTCGAGGGTGTCCCGCACGCGTTGACTGCTGTCATAGGGGAAGTTGTAAGTGCCCAGAATGACATCCATCAGCGGGCTGGGCATATTGTTGTGCGGTACCGCGCGGGCCGTGGCTTCCGACAGTTCCATCACTTTCACCAGGTCATAACCATGACTGACGCCCGTGCGCTCCAGGTAGGCAACCAGCATACTCAGGTGAAGATTGCCGGCCCCCTTGCCCATGCCGCATATGGACGTGTCGATGTATTCAGCGCCGGCTTCTATGGCGGCCGATGCATTCGCCAGCGCCAACGACAGATTGTTATGCGCGTGAAAGCCCAGCGGCACCAACAGCCGGCTTGAGAGACGACTGAACAGTCGGTCTACATCGGCTGGCAACATGTGGCCATTGGAATCCGCACAGCAAACGATATCTGCGCCGGCCCCCTCCGCGCGCACTGCCGTATCAAGCACGCTGCCTGGCGTCTGCGAGGTGACATGCGTCACATTGGCGCTGACACTGAAGCCGTAATCGCGAGCCAGCGACAAGGTCACAAGCCCCTCATCCAGTTGATCGCGCCTCAAACAGACGCGGATCATCGAAACGCCCTGCTCCTTGAGCATGGCGAAGTCATCCGTGGTGATGTTTCTGGGGTGAACCATGACGGCCAGTTCGATACGTCCGTTGGCCGCCTGCGCAATCTTTTCAATGAAGCCTGCGCCTACATCACTGGTCAGACCGTGCTCGCCTTTCGGGGCGAAGGATCCTTTGCAATAACCAATTTCGCAGAGGTCGACACCCGCACTGGCCAAGCCAGCGACCACTATCTGCGCCTGATCTTCTGTGAAGTTGAAGTTGTTCCGATAACCACCGTCACGCAAGGTAACGTCGAGAATTTTTACGTCGGCCATGAGAATCTCCGGCTGTCCTTAGGGTGTCATCAGGGTGCTTGAGATGATCTTGCCACTGCATGAGTTTTTATAATTATCCAACAGCGCGCCATCTAACAAACCTTGCCGAGCCGACACCTTAACGTCTCGGAGTTTCGAGTCATGAACTGCTCCACTCGACATTGATCCTCGTCAAAACAGCCGAACTTGTAAACTGTCGATATTTGATGAGGGGATGGGAATTTTTTCACCGCACGACTGTTTTGCCGACACCATAACCAGCGCGAAGTCAGGCCTGGCTAGCGATAACAGCTTTCCACATAATTCATGGCAGCCTGGATGGAAGCCACCGCGCGCAGGTCTTCATGCACGCCCAGCCAGACATCGACTTCCAACGGAGCCGACAACTCCACCCGGCACAGGCGATTATTGTCCTCTACGGCAAAACTGGGCAGTAACGCGATGCCCACACCGGTTTCCGCAGCACGAATTTGTAACTCCACTGTTTTGGCCTCCAGCACAAAGGGCCGTTCACCGACGATATCCCTCAGCCAACCATTCTGATTGTCACTCATCAGTTCATGGTCATAAGCAATAAACTCATAATGCTCCGGGAGGCGTTGCTCCAGATAAAAACGTGCGCAATAAAATGAAAAGGAAGCCGTGCCAATACGCCGCGCGACAATGCCGCTTTCAACAGGTTTGGAAAACCGTATACACAGGTCAGACTGGCAACTGGATAACGACGAATACTGGTGATCGCCCAACAAGCGCAACATAATGCCGGGATGCATCGCCCGAAATGCCCCCAATTGCGGCACCAGCTTCTCGACCGCCACCGACGGCGGCGCACTGATGGTCACCTCCACACCCTGCGCTACCTGAGCCGCAACCGCGAGACGGCCAACGGCCTGGGTCTGCGCCTCGATCTGTCGCCCGATCGCCGCCACACGCCGTCCCTCATCAGTCAGTTCATACAAACGCTTGCGACGGTCGACAAGCTTTACATTCAGAGACCTTTCCAGCGAAGCGATACGGCGCGAAACAGTGGCGTGCTCCACACCCAGCATCCTTGCAGCGCCACTCAGGGAACTGACCGTGGAAAACATTACGAAGTAACGCAGGTCCTCCCAGTCAAAACAGATCCTGGGTTTTCTGAACGGGTTGTTAACCTCGAAGGTAGCCGATCCATCCACTGGAGTCATTGTCATCCAAGCCTTATCCTTATGCGGTTCGTGCGAATAGGTAGTTCTGTTATGTTTTAAACCGAGCATTGGCAGGTGCGTAGAACGATAAGGATAAGGCTGACAACTTCCTCAGGCCCGGACAGCGAGCGGGTGCCGCTGGGTAGTTTAGTTTATTGAGGGGTGGGTATTGCGGAGTGGGGTTCGGATGATTTGGGACGGGGGTGTCCGGAGTGGGGGGTTTGCTAGGGTGACAGCTTTTAAACAGAAGCAAGGTAGAATTATTTTAGAATGGATAAGAAAATCAATCATGCTCTTAGTTCGAAGATACACGTTATCAAAACCTATCCATCAGCGAAATTATATTTAATAAAATACATTCTTTAATAAATCCAGCATCTGAAAGCATATCGATGCTTTCCCCATTGCCGCGAAGGCCGCTAGCAAGACCCCTCCCGCAAAACCTGACTCGCTCCAAAATGACTGCAACCGAACATGGCCAGCCACTCGCTTTTCGTTGTAATTAAGGTCTTTAGAAGCGAGTAACTATATCCTTTCGTTCGCCATTAAAAGCGAACGAATTTAGAAGCGAGCCTAGCTTAGCAGAGCCGCTTTCGGCAGCCGAGCATTAATCACTACACGTATTCTCTCCAAGGGCCTTAACCATACCGGCTTTGCTATCGTTCAAGGCCTGATGCTTGTCTTGCAACCCACCACGGCATGCCAGTGGATCATAACTTGCACGATTCCGAACTAACTTCTTGATAAGGGCATCCACTTCTTCGTATGGGCTCTTCAATAAAATCGTTGGCAATGCTTACACTTGACGGGACTCAGCCAACACTAGCAGCAACTTTCTTCATCGCTTACGACCCTCTAACGCATGCCACTGCATGGATCTGAAACCGAAGCACCTAGCTCAGATAGAGCAAGTGAAACCTCATTAAAAACTTCCAATGACACACATTATGGTGAAATCGAGCCAAGAAACTTACTTACTTCCTCAAATCCTAATCTCACCATAGTATTAATCGCATCTTCAGCCATATCTAGATCATAGCAATCCCACAATGATATCAAACATCGTTCGACTCGCCCCTAAGCCCAACCTCTATAACGCTATAAGCATGCCATTGCCTATCACTTAGCTCTAATAAAGACCTTACAATAGCAGACCTATCTACAACGCCAGACTCAAGGCCTTCTAACAACTCTCTAAATTCAGAATCAAGGTCGCTATTAGTCATAGTCTCTGGCAGCGCAGCGTAGTAAGCAGACCCTTTCATATCTAAAAACCCACCGACACATGTGTTGAACTAGAAGGCTTTCTCGACGACAAACCATCTTACCCCAGCAGCTTACCTCCTATTATTATTTGCGTTGCCCGTCCACAACCTAAACTAGAACCAAGAATTTTTCACCAGCGCTTGCATGAGGCGCATGTCATCTTACTTCGACATTCCATTCTGTGACTCTATACTGAAATTTTACTACCAGTTGCAACCGTAACCGACGATTGGAAACTATTTGGGGTCCCGCGCGGTAGCAATTAGCACGATTATTCGAACCGCACTTTTCTGGATGTGCTCGACGCAAGCTCGGCTTGTGCAGGCACTGATAGCCATTGAACGATCGTTCAACATCTTCTCGTAGTCAGTAATGATCGAGCGGATGTTCTGCTCTGAGCAACCTCTCCGCTAAAAGATGATCAAAATTGCTCTACTGTCTGCGGCTTTCCGTCATCGAGTTATGTCCTATCCTTGTGACGACGGTCGACAAAATATACGTCTCGGAGATAATTCATTGCATCACAAAAGCCTTCACAGAAGCCCAACGCTTAACAGTCCAAAAAACCGCGAACAAAATAGTCAAAGGCCCGCCAACTACATAACACACCCAAGCCGAGTCGGTCTTGAATAAAACCGAGAAAAAAGCGGAGATCATAACTGAAAAAAACATACTTACACCTAAAACCATGCTTAACAAGGCAAAAGACATAAACAAAAAATATAGATACTTATTTCTTTTCATCAGAAACCTCTTTATAGCTCCTCTGAATCGGAAAAACTTTGCTCGGAACGCCAGTATCAGATGCAGCAAGCAATCGTATATTGTCCAAGCTGTAAATCGCTCCATCCTTCTCAACCATCCGAAATAGAAGGCTAGTCATCTGGAAATCTCCGCTCTAATTTCAACCCCTCAATTGTTGACTGGAGAGCTTGATCATACTCGAAGGCGCTCGAAACTCTATCTTGCATAAACTAAATACCTTTCGAGCCCGCATAAAAATTCAAGTTATCAGATAGCACAGATGATAGCCCTGCCTGTGGCTGCTACTCCTATTGCACCAGCTAATCAAGCGAAAATCGTGAGAAGCAAAACGACAATTTTTTATCCTCGATACCACTCAATTGATAACACATCCTATCGAAGCCAGAATCCAGCTTATTAACGTTCACGTGCATCAACTGAGTTAATCCGCAGCCAAAATCACGAGACGTAAATTGGCTAATATCTATGATATCTGATACTAACGACATCAGCCCCCACCTTTTCAGAGGCCGAAATCGATAGAAATAAATCATATCCCATCCCGTCAATATTTAACTCGATACCAATTACGTGCAAGTAATTACGAGCAAAAAGAAGCTCATTCAATTCTGGAAGACTAATAATTATTTATTCTCGTCTCTTTTAGATACATGGCCTGGACCATAAGCCGACTTTTAAATTACTAAGGCCTGTCCCACTTTGCAGGTTTGACGCTAAACTTAAGCCACTAGTAGCTAGACTATCTACCTTTCCGGCAGCGCCACGAATTGCTTTTTCACCAACTGGTCAGACGACATTGGATTGAGCTTACGCCATGGTATCTTTGGATACATTTCCTGTACGAGCAAACTCTATAAAAACAGTGTAAACAAGTTCTAAATCACGGGTGACCGACCTAACAGAATACATATCACCTAAAATACTGACAAATTCGTTTTTCGAGTTGAGAGCAGTTAAAGTTCTCACATCATGTTCACCCTCGCTACCATATTCGCTAAGCATCAGTAAAAAATTTCCACTCTCGACATACAACACCAACTCATAGGGCTGACCTTCGCACTCTAACTGACGGCGCATGGTGATAACCCCTGAACGCTCACTGATAAAACTTAACACATCCCGAACAACAAACTCCTCAGGATCCACGACAACTTCTAGCTGATGGCGACCGCTATTAGAGTCAATAATATGCCCTCCAAAAATCATACTCATGGCACCTCCTTAATCGACCGCATTCCCGGCACCCAATTATATTTTTTGGGTAGTCCAGTTACGTCATCCATCGCTTGAACAGTTAAAGATTTCAATCCGGCTTTTTCTGCCGCCGCTGCTATATCACCTTTGCAAAAACCACACACGTCTTTACCTGCAACGTTCATGGCCATATCAGCCCCCTGAGTCTTGCCAGCATTATATGCCTGCTGTATGACTCCAATTTCTGCATGAGCGTCGGCCATATTTCCGTTCGGCAATGGTTTTCCTGTTGCTTCAATCTTGGTCGCTACTCGGTCAGCTATCAGGGTTGGCTCCTCTGGATTTGCCTGAGCGATTGGGCGAGCGGTTTGGTTTACATCAGTAAATGCTGCATCCCCAATTTTACCCTCGGCAGTGACAACCGGAGAAATGCCTTTTTCACCTGCAGCAAAAAACGAACCAGCCTTGCCTAGTATAGCGCCTAAACCTAAGCCAAAAAGCTCCCCCGCCACGAACTCGCCCCACGCCTTTACGAACTCGGTCGCAGGCTGAACACCCTCAAATCCTTCACCTCGCGCGAGCGCCCTTCCGGCCTCAGCCATCTGCTCAGGTGAGGCTCCCTGGTTTTGCATGTACTCCATTTGGGTAGTCGCCGCTTGCCCATAGGCGGCCAAACCTGGTGGCAGATGATCACCGAAATTGTACTGGGTAGCATTCTCCGCCACCCATGAAGCTGTTTTCAGGCTCTCACCATCGGCTCCGCTCTGCGTGGATGCGGCGAGTAAACCCACCAACTTCGAGCTCATGCTCAGTAGATTCGGATCGGCTTTCACGAGCTTATTGAGATCTGCCACCAAGGCCTCGTTAGCACCCGCTGCTAAAGCACCAGTTTTGAAGTCACCTCCACTGACTTGGGCCAATAACCCGCCGACCATGGCGTGGACCACGGTCTTCTGCAGACTGCCGTCGGCAGCTGGAACGTAATCCCCAACAGCATGGAAGCTGGCTGCCGCCAAGGTATTGAACAATGTGCTTTGCAGCGCATCACCCAAATCACCGCCTTGGCCCATGATCTTGCTCAGTGCCGTTGACGTGCCGTTCTGTAAGCCTTGGTTTGCCGCGAACTGACCAATCCCTTTCCAGGTACTAAGGTTGGTAGTGACTTTGCCAGTCAAAGGGTCCGTCGTGGTGCCAGTCCAATCATCGAAATAGCCCGCAGTCAGGCCCGCCGTGACGCCAGAAATGGCATACCCCTTGAGGGCGTCACTAGAGGTCATATCTTTGACGACGGCACCGAGATTGCCCTTATTATTAATCGTACTGACTGCAGCACCACTGGCGGCGGAGGTCACCACGGCCGTCAGCGCGACATTGCCCCACCCAGCGGCAGTTGCCGCTCCGGCGGCGGAGGTGCCAGCGGCGGCCATCGCGGTACCTGAACCTGCTGTAGCCCCGGCCGCCGAACCCAATGCAGCACTCGCTGCGCCCGCTGTTAAAGCAGTCACGATGATCATGATGGCCAACACAGCGCCCGCGCCTAGACCCGAGTGGCTATATTTAAAGCTTTCGTGTACCTCTTGGACCTTACGCCAGTCGACATCCCCACGAGCCTCAGCGTCCTTCAACCACACCAGGCTCGGATCGGCTTGCACCATGCTATCGATGGTCTCGCTCACTGACTTCTGGTCGATCTGCTTGAGATCAATCTTCAAGCCATCGGCAGCTTTGATCGCTAATTCGCCTTTGGCCACCAGCTCACTCTGGCGCAAGGTTTCGTCGGTATTGCCCTTGCCTTTACTCGAATTCCAGGCAAGGTCACTTTTGCTCTTCTCATGACTCTCCTGATGCAGGTCCTTAACGCCCTCAAACGTAACCGCACCACCACTTTCAATCGTCAGGTCCTTGCCACTCTCCAGCTTCGCAGCTTGGTACTTCTGATCTCCCCCACTCGACAGCAGCAAATCACCACCAGTGGTAATTTCACTGCCGATGTTTTTCACATCAGTGATTTCGTCACGCTTGGTTTTCTTCGCCCCAAAACTCCCCTTCTTCTTTTTGTCATACAGCGAATAATCACTGTCCTGCGCAGCCAAGATGTCCAGGTTTTCACCGGCAACCAGGTACGCCTCTTTACCCGCTGTAATACGGCTGGAGATCACGGCGAGGTTCTGGCCAGCCTGCAAGGCAACGCTGCCTCCCGCTTCAAGATCGGCGGCAACCTGGCTGACGTGATCTTCCTGGCGGGTCAGTTTCTTGCTTTTCGACAGGGAGTGTTCTTCGTCTGCCGCAGAGCTGATGGTGAGGTTTTCGGTCGCGGCCATGGCGATGTCGCGCTTGGCGTCGATCTGGCTGGCGATGACGGAGATGTCGCGTCCGGCCTGAACGGTCAGGTCGCGCCCGGAACTGGCGGTGGAGCCCAGTTGGGTGATGTCGCTGCTGTTGTGTTTGCTGTCCGAGAACAGGCTGTTGGTGACTTCGGTCGGGGCGATGGTGACGTCGCGTCCGGCCTGGATGCTCATGTCACGACCGCTTTCCAGCACGCTGCCTTTGTTGATGACGTCGCGGCCTGCCGAAATGCTCATGTCGTTGGCGGCTTCGATGCGCGCGGCGCTGTCGGCGAACTCGTTGTGGCGCTGACCACGTGCACTGTTGTCCATCGAGGTGACGCTGCGTTCGTTGATCACATCGCCATTGATCGAGGTCAGTGATACATCGCGACCTTTGATGATGCCGCCAGCGGTGTTGATCAGATCATTGCCCGCCAGCAGATCGAGCCGGTTGCCGGTCTCTATCAGGCCGGTGTTGATCAGGTTGTTGCCTGCGACTGCCGAGAGGTTGTTGGCGGCGTGCAAGGTCCCGACGTTGTCGAGGTTCTGACCAGCGATCAGTGAGACGTCGTTACCCGCAATCAATGCCCCGGTCGGACCAAGGCGATTGTCGGCCTGTGCCAGATACAACACCGGCACCAGCACTTTCTCGCCATTCACCTCGTGCTCTTCGAGCCAGACGATGTCGTGGGTCAGCGCTGCGACTTGTTGTGAACTCAGCGACACGCCCACAGCCAGGTTCAGTTTATCTTTGCTGGCAATGGCGTTGTTCATCAGGTACTTGAACTGAGCCTCGTTGGAGGTCTGTCCATCGATGAACGCCTGACCGGTTCTGGCCACAACGGCTTGTTGGACAAGGCGTTGTTCATACAGACCATCGCCCAGGCGCTTGGCGCTGACTTCGGGATCGTAGCCCAGACCTGCGAGCAGGTAATCCGAACTCATGAACTGCTTGAGTTCGGTGAGGACCGGGTTGGTTTCGATCAGGTATTTTTGCGGTTTGGAGACGAAATTGCTGCTTGGCAGGCCTTCTACTCGGGTAACGGTTTGTGCTCCCTGTCGCTTCAAAAATCAGCAATCATCTTAGACTGACTTTGGAGACACACTAACTGAACCCAAATATCTTTTTACACCAACTATATTTTAAGAGACACAGAAAATTCCGGCCCGAGCTCGCTCCTCAAATCCATAACTAATCGCTCCCCCTCGAGTTTAAAATCACGCTCCAACCCCTCACTCTTGAACCCGGAGTTTGGCGGATATTCAACGTCCAGTATTTCGTCATAAATTGCGACCCATTTCAACAGACTCTCCTGAAGATCTTTAGAAATCGGAAGCTCGCAAGGAGCCATATCCCCATACTCACCAGGGGACATATTCCAAATCGGATAACACTGATAATCCGCCATTAAGAAATTTGTTGCGCAGATGCTTGATGCTTTAATCGCTCAGGCCACGACCAAAGCGAGCAGCGAAGGAAGGAAGGGAGGTTTTGCAGTAAGCAGATAAAACAACACCGGCGCGAGGCCGGTGCAATTCCAATCACATTTACAGAAAATACCAGTGCGAGTCCTGCTATCGAGACCAAGCAAAATATCTACATATCAGGTTATGGATATATGCCGACCCGCTCAAGCTCAGAGAAAAAGAATTCCATACCTTCCCGTATGCTATCTGTGTCTTTTCTTATTATAACATCGTTACTTGTCGACACATTTAAAATAAAAGTATAAATATTACACTCTCTTTCACCATCTACCTTAAATATGAAAAAACCCTTATTTTTCATCGCCACCAACTCTAATATTTGAATAAACCCCTCTAGCCCAACGCTATCCATACTTGGCGAACCGAAACGGGCCGCATACTTTTCAGAAAGCTCATTAAAAGACATTAATCCAGCCCTCTTAATGCTTTTGAAATATCTTGGACATTAGTTAGCTTCCCCGTCGCAACCTTATCCACAACATTCCAAATAATTTGTTTTGGCGGGCCATCCACGCCGTTTTTTATAATCAACTGTTCAACCACTTCAACAGCAGTCCGTTTATTTCCATTATCAAACAGATGCCCGCCAGCAATATCCCTGATCATTGAGCCAGCCTTATTATAAAAACCATCATAATTGGCAGCATTTGCAATAGCCGTATCAACCTCTCTGAATGAAACTGAACCGCCAAACTGTGAATTTATAGCAGTGATGTCGTCTGCACTTAAGCCGACCTTGAAACCACCAAGACCTGTTCCACTTGGAAGGCTTGACGCTGAACTTAAGCCACTAGCAGCTAGATCATCTACCTTTCCGGCAGCGCCACCAGTTGCTTTTGCACCATCTACATAGTTTTAATCTCTGAAATAAGAGCCAAAAACTCAGGTTCGGTTAACTCAAACTCCTCACCCTCGTCCATTGCCATCAATGTAAGTAGTGCGCGATCCATAGATGACGTAATTTCCAGACCATGATCTTGATAAATTTCGAACGCCAACTTAGAAACCCTGGCGACATCGAAACCTTTGACCAGTGTTCTTTCCAGGTCCATAGCTAGATCAGTTTGTGAATACATTATTTCCAGCTCTCCAATTCTGCACCTGTAGGAGGATAGTGCTGCGCGCTAATTGGCTGCCCATTAATGCTTTTAGGGTGAACTCGAATGACATTTCCTGAATGATCATAGCTTTCCATCCACTGCCTAGTGGAGCCAGTCGCAGGATTATACTCCGTGGCAAACGATGCGCCACGGGTAGCGCCTTCAGTTCGAGCAGGTACTTCCTGTGTGTAATAACGAATTCGTCCATCAGGGAGCGTCTTTGTGACAGCGGCTGTCTGTTGTGCTTTCTGCAACCCTGAAAGCTTTGCCCTCAAAGCAGCTTGAGCATTAATACTTGCTGCCTCACTTGATATTGCTGCGGTTTCTTTTGCCCCTTGTCCTAACGGCTCGCTCCTTTGCCCACCTACCGCAGCTTTTGCACTCAGCCCCCCCATCACTTCGAGGGAACCGACCACCATGTTGCCTACCGCATTCCACGTATCGCCATCGACCGCCTGCCCTGCGCCATATTTGAATTGCGCAGCGCCATTGATCGCAGCAATGCCCCGGATTCCAATTCCCAGCGGCCCTGACAAGGCATATATAGCAGGACCGCCAATATTCGCCAACCCTTGCTGCTCATTGTTGACCAGCAGAGTGCCTTTTGCGTTAGCGTAAATCTGCTCCTCGGCAGTCTTGGTCCGGAACCAGCTCAACTGGGCGAATACGCCATCAAGCTCAGCTCGTGCAGCGTCGCTGTAGGCGTTTTTGGCTTCGGTCGTGCCTGCGTAGGAAAAGCCCTGAGTTGCAGGCGTGGTGCTTTGCAGGAGATTGGTCAGCCTAGCCTGTGCTTGCTCTTGGCCGACACTTTTCGTCAATTCGTAAGCGTATACCTGAAGGTAGGCTTGCAGCTCCGAAAGATCGGCCTTGGTCAAAGACTCGGGGTTGGTTTTGTAAGCGTCCAGCAGATTATTGCTGCGCTGATCCGACTTCTCGAGTGATACCAGTTTTCTCGCAGCGTCAATCCCCTGATCTTTTTCGTAAGCCTCTCGTGCGCTTTTTCTTTCCTTGGTGTCATGGTCATTCAAGAAATTGTATTGCGTTGAGTTTTTGGCTATCCAGCTACCCTTGTCAATCGAGTTTGCATCAGCGTCTCTCTGAGTGGCAGCGGCCAGGGCGCCTACTATCTGAGAACTCATGGTCAGTAAGTTTTCATTACCATTGACCAGGCTATTCAGGTGTACAACCAAGGCTTCGTTAGCACCTGCAGCCAACGCACCAGTCCTGAAATCTCCTCCGGTGGCCTTTGACAGCAGACCTCCCACCATCGCATTGTCAGGCCTGCTCACTCTCTTCATCCGCTTCGGAGTCCAGAGCGGTTAACAGAGCCTCAACGGGGTCGTCAGGAAGGGGTTCAGCCATGGTTTGGCTGGCTGTGTTCTGACGCTGCAAACGTGCCGGATGGGTCGAGGTATGAATTTCCTTGAGCGCCCGGATACTGACCTGGGTGTAAATCTGCGTGGTGTTCAGGCTGACATGCCCGAGCATGGCCTGGATGAAACGAATATCGGCACCGTTCTCCAGCATCAGTGTGGCCATGGTGTGGCGGAACAAATGGCAACTGCCACGCTTACCAATGTTGGCTTTTTCGATGTGTTCGCGCACCAGTTGCGTCAGCCGATTGGGGCTGAATCCTTCGCCCTGCTGGGTCAAAAACAACGTGCCATCGTCCTGGCCCAAAACAAAATGGGGCCGGACGTCGTCGCGGTATTTGGTGATCCAAGCCAGAGCCCGTTCACCGATGGGAATCATGCGGTCTTTTTTGCCCTTGCCCTGGCGAATCATCACCGTACCGCGCTCGTAATCGATGGCGCTCCAACTCAGACCAATCAGCTCCATACGGCGCATGCCGGTGCTGTAGAGGGTTTCCAGCATGGCCCGGTCGCGGATGCCGGTCGGGGTTTGGGTGTCCGGCACATTGAGGATGCGTTCGGCTTCGTCGCTGCTGAGGATGTGTTTCGGCAAACGCTGTTCCATCCTCGGTAGATCGAGGTCAGAAGCCGGGTTGTAAAGAATACGGTTGGTTTTGGTCAGCCACTTGAACAAGACTCGAATCGGCGTGATGCGCACAGTTTGACTACGAGCTGATAGCGCTTCGCCATCGGCTTTTCGATACAAAAAAAGATGACGTTGGTAGCGCTCTAAAATCGGTCGGGTAATTTCTTGTGGCCGGGTCAAACCTCGTTCATCACACCAGCGAATAAACGCAATCAGCAGGCTTTCGCGATTGCCGACGGTGCGTTCGGAATAACCACGTTCACGCTGGCATTGCAGGAACTGTTTCATCTGAAAATACAGGCTGCCGGGATCGCCCAGCGGGCCGATAATTTGTTCCGAAACTCGCTGCTTTTTGCTCTCGCCTTTTTTCGGCATAACCACCTCGACTTAGACGGCGCTGGACAACGCGGAGTGGTTTTTTTGTGGCGACAGGGTCAGTGGTTTTTCGTTCAGGCCGACCGCTTTCGGCTCAAGGCCAGAAACGGCGTGGCTTTGCGCGTGGTTCAGGGTGTCCGACTGACTACAGACCATGGCCCGACCTGAGCCCGACCGTTTTTCTGAATCCCCCGACCGAGCGGATGTGTTGTCGAGTTGGTCGGCATCGATCAAGCCCATCAGGTGCGGTTGGTTGCCACTTTTGCCGTCATACGTGAGGGTGTATTCATGGGCTAACCCCTTGCGGTGCAGCAGCAGGTATTCCAGTTCGGTCAGTCGGCCCAAGTGGATTTTCAACTGGGTATCCCCCCAGCCAGTGGCCTCGCGCACGTCCTTGCGACCGAACCGAAACTCTTTTTCTTTGAGTCCCTGCGCCTGACTCCGGGCCTCGACCCAGCCTTGCAAAAGCTCCAGCAACCGCCGCGTTTGCGGCGGTAGTTCGTCCAGGGTGCGCCCAAGAATGTCGTGGGCCAGCCGATTGGCCAACACGATGTCGCCCTTCGTGACCTCGATGTAAGCCAGGGATTTGCCGCGATGCTCGACGTGTTTGATCGGGCGTTGATGCTGATGCAGCAAGGCAATGCAGCGAATCAGCGTCAGGTACTTCATGTGGTCGCGCCGAGTGCGGGTTTTGTCCGAAAGAAACGTCAGTTGATCAGCAAACGGATTGACCACCGCCACGGTTTTGATCAGGCGCTGGGCGTTCTGATGCAGGCGAGTAATCGCCTGTTTTTCAGCGTCGGCCAGCAGGCCGTCGAGGGTTTGTTTTTTACGTTGGGCTGCGTGAATGGCTTCGGTTTGTTCGCGGCTTTCGTTGATGGTCAGCACCAAACAGCGGTTGAGCAGTTCTTCGTCCACGTCGATCGCCGTGGTGGTGAGCATCAGCATCACCGGGCCTTTGACCGTGTATTGTTTGGTGATCAAGTTGCCGGTGGCTTCGTCCTTACCGGTGCTGGCAATGGTCAGTTCGCCGTCCGATTGCAGCAGTTTCAAGGCATAAGCCGCTTGGCGTACACCCTCTTCTTCGGCGATGGCCAGGATCTTGTGCTGCAGATCCGTTTCGCCGAGATAAAACAAACTCTGGCCGGTCATGGCGCTGTATTGGATGCGTTCTTCTTCCGGCATCAGGTTTAGAACCGCGTCCATCAGCGAGCTTTTGCCTGCCGCGCTTGGATGGGATGATTCTCAAGTACCAGGCATCAAAAATCATGGGGGCGGATAACAGGAGCCGACCACCCAGTGCGTAACCAGAAAAAAGGGCCGATCTGAAAGAATAAACCGGCCCCCCCATGCTTCGCAGCTGCGTATAGCAAAAGCTATACGCCATACGTCAGTGTTTATTGGGTGAAACCTGCATTTCGTATTACAAGTGTATAGCAGCACCTAGAAGACAGAAACCGGATAACTAATTGATACATATAGAAAATATCCACCTCGCGAGAGGTGCGTGTTGTGTATTGAGATTTTGCTCCTGTTAAGGAGCGAAAAATCATGCTCAAAAAGGGCGTATTGAGCAGCTAGACCGTAGGTCGTCAGGGTGGGTGCAAAAGGGATGCAACTTGACTGCAGAAAGGATGCAAATAGGATGCAAGAAGGCGGCAAAAAGGGTGCAGACAGGGTGCAAAAACACCGGCGCAAGGCCGGTGCCATATCAACTCAGACCCCTTAAAATTTATAATGGAACTCACCTGCCTGTTTCATCTATCAGCTTTTGTTAAATTAGAGTAACAACCAAACTTGGGAATTTTTTCATAATTTCGAGACGGTTCGAAACTTGATCTAGCCTCTTCAATCTCATGAGGATTAAATTTTTCTCGCCTAATAACAAGACCGCCTTCCTCATTGAAAATATAGGACTCCCCACCTATGACCTCGTCTCCATCCCCTTCAAACTCACGATGAGTCGCCATAGTCAAAAATAAGTTATCCGAATCTGTTACTTTAAATTGGTAGGTCAGGTACTCACGACATTTTTTATCTAAAAAACCGACACCAACCATTCCTTTATCTATGGAGAACTCAACAAAGCAAGATGGCGCAGAGTCCGAGCCAATGAGAGCCGTATATGACTCACCCGAGAGATGCCTAGAATGTGCCAGAGATTCATCCATAGGCTCTATCGCAAACTTCTTCATCCGAAACCAAGTCTTACAATAATAAATAGGTAGCTCCATCAATACACCTTCCCATTAGTATCTCTAATTAAAACCCCTGCTTTATTGGCAGAGTCCAAGATGGCTTTTGGAATTACTCCATTCTGTGGAGGAACCTCCAGAATAACAGTACCTTGCAATTTTTGACCACCCAAAGACCCACTAGATGGAACTTTCGCAATGGTCGCACCAGAAGGGTATTTCGTAATGGCCTCATTTATGTAGCTCTTTGCTGTCGCCTCTGAAACCTCAGAAAGCTGTGTCAATTTACGAGAGACGATTTCGCCTTTTATGGGATTATACGAATCAACACGATAATAGCCATTCCCGTCAGGTCGCTGAATATAAACTTCGTTATTCGGGTAGTTTTTAGACTGTACCTTATTAAACTCATTACCCGCATCAAGCCGTTGCAACCATTCAGGTTTAGACGATGGAGCTACAACATCATCTACCTTTCCAGCAGCGCCACCAGTAGCTTTTGCACCCCCGACGATTACGTTCCTATCAACTAAAATCCCCGCTTCATTATCAGCTTGTCCCGCTAGTGAAACAGGGTCTTTAGCGACTGTCTCTTTGCTTATTACAGACGTGCCTCTGGGAAGATACGCCCCTGCAAGCACCGCTGTCAATGCTTGAGCCGTCATGGCGAAATTGTATCGGTTTTCGACTTCTTGGCGACTTAAACCTGACGCCTGCGTAATCGCCGTGATTGCCGTATCCCTAGTGATACTATCAGAATCAAGTCCATGCAAAATAGCATCTAAATTCTGCGAGTCTTGCGGATAGAGATCCTTGTAAAGCAGTGAATAACTGGCGCTTTCTCCATATCGCTCAGCCGCGCTTTTTGCAACAGTTATCAACTGACCGCATGCTGAGCCGCCTAGATTACCAGCCGTGCAGACTGCTTTAATTTCCGCATCTCGTTCTTTATCGACTTTATTCAGGGAAGCTAGCTCGGCGACCTCTTGGGCGGTGATGGTGCCGCTCGTGACCTTACGCTCCAGCACCTTTTTTCGTTCTGCTTCAGGTACGCGTAGAAAGTTGTTCTCAACTGCGTTTTTAGCTACGGATGCTCCGGCAACAGCATTAGCGGCATCCCCGCCCACCAGTCCGCCCGCCAAACCACCTGCCAGCGTCGACAGCGCCGAGATTGTCTGACGCTGCTCTTCGCTCAACTCCGACGTTTTCTTGCCCGGGTATAGCTGATTGGCTATATATTCCCCGACACTCGCACCCGCAGCACCCGCTAACGCGGAGTTACCCTGCGCCTGAGCAACCACCGCGCCCAAGACAGCATGTGCCATCAGGTTGGCGTCCTTGTTGCCTACGGTCATTTGCTTGATTTGCTCTGCGAGATACGGCGCGGCAGCTCCGGTCAACGCTTGCGCAATATTCCCACCCGCCAGCCCCTGCAACGCTGCAGTGACGGCTTGAGCAGCACGCTGGTAATCGCTACCCGTACCGTATTTCTGCATCACTGTGACGCTAATTTGCTCCGCGATTTGCTTGGCAGATGGGTCCGTGTTCCCTTCAGCGACCAGCTTTTCACGCGCCGCAGCAATCGCTACCGGATCTTTTTGTGCATTTGCGGCATCAATCGCGCCTTGCGTTCGGACGATGTCCATCGCTTGGCTGCCAATGTCTCCGATCAACTGAGCCTGACGTAGTCGGTTTTGCTCTTTTTCCTTATCGAAAATTGGACTGAGCGCGTTGCTGGCATGATCTACGTCGCGGCTCAGTGTAGAAATGTCTTGCTGCTGTCCTGAGACATCGCGAATAGTCAGACGCCCATCAGAGACTGCGGAGTACGTTGTGCTGCTATCGCTGCCACTGTGGTTGGCGCCGACAAGCGTGAGGCTACCCATATTCCCCATGAACTTGGAGCCGTCTTTACCGCTTGTACTCCCACTTGCGCTTTGATGCTGGGCAGTAAATTCCGCCTGATTTTTCAGGTTTGTCCAACCTAAAGTCTCCGTGCTGAGCATATTTCTGTCAGCGGCTGCGGTGCTGGCAATCACAGCGCCGTTCAGTTGGGTGTGGTCGCCCACTGTTACCTGATAACCGCCCTTACCAGCAAAGAGACCTGTTTGCTCTTGCACGCTTTCAAAGTTGGACTTGATCTTGTCCTGACTGACACTGAGCGATGCACTACCCGTCATGGTGCCTAAGCTGAAACTCGCACCGCCGCTGACATCGAGCTGATGAGAGTCGTATTTGTCGGTGTCCTGCAGACTGATCAAAGACAAATCCCGACCGACATTGGCTACGACTTGCTGAGCACTGGCTTGGGCCCCAACAAGAGTCGTATCACGACCGCTGACCAATGAGAGCTTATTACCAGCGTCGAGGTTGGTTTCAGTCCAGGTGGTACCGTTGCCTTTTTCGTTGCCTGTCCCGCTATTGGCATTAGCGAAGACGGTCAAACCACCACCGCCGCTGCCGACGCCGAGGCTAATACCAATCGCGCCGCCTCCGCTCTTGTTAGATCCGTCGACTTTTTGTGTATTAGCTGCAGCTAGCAGATTGATGTCACGATTAGCCGAAAGCAGCATGTCTTGGCCAGCTTGAAGCTTGCTGCCGGCGACGTTGATATCACCGTCCAAACCAGCACCTGCGCCACTGCCTGTAGCGACAATATTCAGATTATTTCCGGCAGTGATTGAGCTGCCTTGGCTTACATTCTGTTCCTGCACTTGCTTGGAGCTGGAACTTTGGGTGCCTAACGAAAGCGCAATGCCAAAAAAACTACCACTTGCAGCACCGGAGTCGATCGCTTGGGCAGCTTGGTAGGCCTGATAGCCACTCAGCCCAGCCTTAACACCTTGCAACGCCGCAAGACGGGAATCGTCCTCACCTTTAGCTGCTTGCGCGTTTTGCACCGTGGTATTTATTGCTTCTCCTACAGCACCCGAGAGAGCAAGCGTAAGGCCGCTTTTCTTGCTTTCCTGGTTCTGTGTGCTTGTGCTCCTGTTTTGCGCCTGAAGAATGCTGACATTTTGGCCAATCAGATTGACGTCATTCCCAGCAACAACATCAGAAGCCTTGACCGTCAGATCTTTACCGGCGGTGATATTCACGTCGCCCAGAACACTGCCTACAGTGCTGCCTTTCTGAGTCTGATTTTCTGAGTCTTGGGTAAACGCGTTTTTCGCTGTTCCTAAGGTGACACCGATGCCACCAGTGCTCATCAGGCCGGATTTTTTAGTCGACTGGCTGTGCTGGGCATTGAAGCTTTCAGTGCCACTGTCGATGACAACATTGTTGCCGGCTTGTAACGTCGTTTGCTCAGTGGAAATGACATTACTGGCCGAAACCACCAGATCATTCCCAGCCCGAACGAGTGTCGTGTTGCCGCTCAGCGTCGATGCAGATAATGAACTCTGGGTCGAAGCGTCACTCTTCATCTTGCTAGTGGTGGATAAACCGAACCCGCCAGACTTAGAAGTGGCGGTGGCGCTGTATTGGCTGTTCTGCGCCGCAGTCAGATTAACGTCATGCCCAGCCTGAACTGCGAGCACACCATTGTCACTGTTGGCTTTTGACCCCTCAAAATTGACATCATTGACCGCAACAATCGTGGCTTTTTGACCTGACTGAATGAGAGACCCGATAGCAACATCACTGTCGCTCTCAGTCATATTCGTACTCTTCTTGCCCCAAGACCCTTTCTTGGTTTTCGAGTAATACGAATAATCGGTATCCTGTGCGGCAAGCACGTTGACGTCATTACCCGCGTACAGATACGCCTCGTCTTTGGCATTAATTCTACTAGCGATCATGCTCAAGTCAGCGCCTGCACTCAGCGCCACGCTACCACCCGCCGTCACATTGCTCGACACCTGGCTGACATGGTCTTCCTGCTCGGTCACCTTCTTGCTTTTGCCGTAGGAATGCTGTTCATCAGCCGCCGAGGACAGGGTCAGGTTTTCCGTCGCGGCCATGGCGATGTCGCGCTTGGCGTCGATGCTGCTGGCGATGACGTTGATGTCGCGTCCGGCCTGGGCCGTCAGGTCGCGTCCGGCGCTGACCGTGGAGCTCAGTTGCGTGATGCTGGAGTTACTGGAGTTCGCACCGCGTGTCTGGCCTTTCTCGGTCTGGGCCGAGTCGATAGCGACGTCACGGCCCGCAGCGATGCTCAAGTCACGACCGGCCTGCAACACGCTGCCGGTGTTTTTCACGTCACGACCCGCTTGCAGGGACATGTCGTTGGCCGCTTCGATACGTGCCGCGCTGTCAGCGAAGTCCTGACGCCAGGTCGCGTCGCCTGACGCGCTCTGATGGCTGGTCACCGTGCGTTCGTTGATGACATCGCCGCGCAGGGCGGTCAATGTCACATCACGTCCGGCGATAATGCCCCCGGACTTGTTGATCAGGTCGTTACCTGCCAGCAGGTCCAGACGGTTGCCAGCTTCTATCAGGCCGCTGTTGACCAGATCATTTCCAGCAGCAGCCGACAGGTTATTGGCCGCTCGCAAGGTGCCGACGTTGTCGAGGTTTTGCCCCGCGATCAGCGAGACGTCGTTACCCGCAATCAATGCCCCGGTCGGGCCAAGGCGATTGTCGGCCTGAGCCATATACAGCACCGGCACCAGCACTTTTTCGCCATTCACTTCATGCTCTTCGAGCCAGACGATGTCATGGGTCAGCGCTGCGACTTGTTGTGAGTTCAGCGATACGCCGACCGCCAGGTTCAGCTGCTGCTTGCTGGCGATTGCGTTGTTCATCAGGTACTTGAACTGGGCCTCGTTGGAGGTTTGTCCATCGATGAACGCCTGACCGGTGCGGGCCACGACTGCTTGCTGGACGAGGCGTTGCTCATACAAGCCATCGCCCAGGCGCTTGGCACTGACTTCGGGGTCGTAGCCCAGGCCTGCGAGCAGGTAATCCGAACTCATGAACTGCTTGAGTTCAGTGAGGACCGGGTTGGTTTCGATCAGGTATTTTTGCGGTTTGGAAACGAAGTTGCTGCTGGGCAGGCCTTCCACTCGGGTCACCGTTTGCGCTGCCGCCGAAACGAGCGGCGTAATAGCGCTGGCCTGCGCCACTGTGGCGGGCTGAGTGATAGCGGTTGAAGCAGGCGTGGTCGTGACAGGGTTTAGAACAGCAGCAGTGACAGGACTGACCGGAGCAGCCACAGCGCTGCGAACCGGTGCAATGACCGTTCCGCCTTGAGCACTTACAACCACCTGGGTGACTGCAGCAGTCGCGCCTGACTGGGCACCGGTCGTAGCCTGATTGACAACGCTGACCAAGCTACCTTGCGTACCATTTACAATCTGACCGGCCTTGTTGACCTGAGTGCCCTGCACCATTCCAGCGTTTTCCGCGGCCGAGTTACCGGAAGAAATGGCGGTGATAGCCGCAACACCTGCCGTCGATCCTGCATTCTGGACAGGCAACAATACGCCGCTGCCCTGATTGCCCGTCGCAATGCCGGTCACGCTGCCGACGCTGGTGACACCTGCGGAATCAGAGGTATGGCTTGGCAGCACTAGCCCACCAATAGGTGCGGCACCTGGAGCGCTGGTATCAAAAGCAGTTGCATTGGCGCTTACGCCTGCGCTTTGCCGTGTGACGGAAGCAAGCTGGCGGGTGGCGTTGGATATCTGGCCCACCGAGCCAATCTGGATGGTGCTTGCCTGTGCGTCTGAAACGGTGTGCTCTCGTTGCGCGACGGACACCGCTGCGCTGCCCATTGTCCAGCTTTGCGGCAGGCCTACAGGTTGAGCGACAGTGGCTGCGGTGCCGGTCTGGCCACTCAGGCGGAACAGGCCGTTCTGCCCGGTCGGCAGGCTGAAGCCTGGCAGGCTCAAAGGATTGACTTGTTGTTGGGCCAGGTCTGGCGGCAGTTGCTGATTGACAGTAATGCGTGTGGAGAATTGACTGCCCGGAGCATTGGTGTCAGTGCGAGAACCGCCGCTCACGTAGCTGTAACCAGCGCGTACGACGTTGTTGCCGATGTTCTTGCTCGCGTTGACGTTTACCGCGCCGCCGGCCTGGATAATGGCGGCATAGCTCTGGTCGCCGGTTGACAGCTGAGTGACCTTGCGGAACTCAGGCATCTCTGTCTCGGTGATGGCGATGAAGTCCGCCATTGCCGGTTCCAGGCCGCTGAGGTTGTTGGCGTTATAACCGCTGCTGGTAAACCAGTACTTTTCAGTGAAGTCGCTTGCGGCGTTGGTCCAGGCCCCGGCGTTGCTAGTACGGGCGCTGCGGTACACGCGCACTGTTTCGGTGTCGCTGGCCTCTATGCCGGTATTGTTCAGGTTGTTCAGCGTAGCGTTGAGGTTACCGCTGGTGACGATGGTGCTGCTTTGGTTGAACAGATCACCGCCGTTGATGTTCAGATTACCGCCAGCGGTAATGCCGGACGCAGCACTGGCTGCGGTCACTTCAAGCTTTTCACGCTGGGTTATTTCCCAGGTATGAGTTGCTTTGCCACCGCCGCAGTCGTTGTTATAAAACTCGCGATTGCACGCCCCCTCATCAATCCTGGCGGTATAGATACCGCCATTGCTGGTCGTCAACAGGGCGCGGACGTTTTGTATTGTGCTCGCCGCGAGGCTCATGCTGCCGTCGCTTTGTATCGACGCAGAACTGTTGACGATGCTGTCGGCAAGCGCGCCTTGCCCGTTACGGTCAACCGTGAGATTGCCCAGGCTGTAGATGTTGGCGTAGCTGTTGTTCAGCGAACTGACACGCAGGCTCATGTTGTTGCCACTGAAGATCAGCCCACGGTCATTGACCAGCGAGCCGGTGGTCACAGTCAACGCCTGACCGCTGCCCAGCGTGCCTTGGTTGTTGATGCTCCCCGCGTTGATGGTCAGATTAGTCGCCGAGGTCAGGCGACCGGCATTGTTCAGTTGCCCCCCCATGGTCACCGAGGTTTCACCGCCGCCGGATATGGTCGAAGCGGCGCTCAGGTTCACTTGTGCCGCACTCAGTCCGAGCGTTCCTAGGCTGCTGAGACGGCCATTGCCGCCGTATGTACCGCCGAGGTTGAGGCTTAGCGAGCCGTCACTGGCGATCAATCCATCGTTATTCCAATTGCCACCATTACCCACAAGGCTGGTCGATGCCAGCAACTGGCCGCTGGCAGTCTGGCTGAAGTTATTGACGTTGACGGTGAGGCGCCCGGCCTGGATGACGTTAATGTTGGTCCAGCTATCAGCACTCAGTGTCAAACCACCACGGGTTACGATGCTGCCGCCAGCATTGGTGAGGTTGGCCGTAGAAATATCAAACGTGCCATTACCGGTATGCAGCAGCGACCCGCCGCCATTCAGAAAGCTGCCCGCATTGAGGATCAGGTCGCTGTTGGCGCTTTCCAGGGTGCCGTTGCGGTTGTCGAACAGGTTGCCGATCTGGAAGTTTGTGGCGCCACCACCGCCCAGCGCGCGCAGTTGCCCGGTCTGGTTGTCCAGGCTGGCAGCGGTCACGGCCAGGGTGCTGTCGCTTTCGATGATGCCGAAGCGGTTGTTCAGCGCGCCGCTCAGGTTCAGTTCGACCTGGCCGCCAGCGATCTGGCCGTCGTTATCGCCACTGTTGTCGAAGTTGCCACCGTTGACCCGCACCAGGCCTTTGGCGTACAGGCCGCCGTTGCGGTTGTCGAAGCCGGGGGTAGTGATCAGCGCTTCGCCGCCGCGCGCGGAGACTCGGCCGCCGTAGTTGTCGAAGCCGCCCAGCGCGGTCAGGTTGAGGCGCTGCGCCTGGATGACGCCACCCTGGCGGTTGGCGTCATAGCCATTTTTCAGCACACCGGCCAGTTTCGCGGTGAACAGACCTTGCAGGCTGGACAGCACTCCGCCTTGACTGTAGAGGTTGGCGCCGCTCAGGTTCAGGTCACCGTTCTGCGCGATGATCCGACCATTCTGGTTGTCGACGGTACCCGCGACATCGACGCTCAGTGCGCCGACGCTCTGTACCGCGCCGCGAACGTTGGACAGGCTCGCTGCATTCAAATGTGCATCGGCGCTCTGGCTATAGATCAAGCCATCGGCATCGTTGAAAACACTGCCGCCCGCGACGACTGTCAGTGTGTTGTTGGCAGCAACAGTGCCGCGGTTACGGTTGTCCAGTTGCCCAGACGTATTGAGGGTCATCAGGCTCTGGCTGATCAGTTGCCCGGCTTGGTTGTTGATCGCGGTACTGCGCCGCAACAGCAGGTTACCGCCGCTGGCCAGCTTGCCGCTGGTGTTGGTCAGGCTGCCCAGCAGGTCGAGTGTCATCTCGCCCTTGCTGCTCAGATTACCGGCGCTGTTGTCGAGGCTGCTGCCTTCGACGCTGAAACTCTGCTGGGCCGTCAGATTACCGACCGCGTTGTTCAGGGCATTGGCTTTGATGGTCATCCCGGCACCACTGTCGATCAGGCCGTTCTGGCTGTTGTTCAGCAGGCCGGCTACGGTCAGCGTCTGACCGGCGCCGCTGGAGAGGATGCCGCCGCTGTTGTCGAGGCTGTCAGCGGTTACGCTCAGTGTGTTCTGGCTGACCAACGCTCCGTTGCTGCCGTTGAGCAATTCACCGGTCAGGGTTGTAACAAGGTTGCCGTTGCGGCTGGACAAGGTGCCGTTGTTGCGGTTGTCGAGGCGGTTACCGGAGACGTTCAGACCCTGCCAGCCGGAAATCAGGCCGTTCTGATTGAGCAGGTTGGTCGCGTTGACTGTCAGCAAGTTGCTGCTGATCAGCTTGCCGCTGCTGTTGTCGAGGGTGCGGCCGTCGACTCTGAAACTCTGTGCGCTGGAGACCTCCCCAGACTGGTTATTCAGGTCGCGAATGCGGTTAAGGGTCAGCGAACCGTCTGCCGTGATCAAACCGCCGAGGTTGTTGAGGTCGTTGCCTTGCATGTCGATGGACAGACCGGCATCACCCATCACGCGTCCGCCGTTGAGCGACAGTGCATTGAGTACCAGGGTCATGTCACGCGTGGCCGACACTTCGCCGCCGTTGCCGGATTCCAGACTGCCAGCAGTCAGGTTCAGGGTGCCGGTGCTGTTGATCAGGCCCTTCGCGGTGTTGTTGATCGATGTAGCGTTGAGGATAAGGCTGGTGCCGCCCAACACCTGACCGCTCTGGTTATCGAGGCTGGCCGCGCCCACCTTGAGCACCTGAGCAGCGTTGATCAGTCCTTTGTCACGGTTGGTGAGCAGGCCGGTAACCGTCAGGTCCAGGTTGTTGCGGCTGGTCAGTGTACCGCCTGTGTTATCGAGGGTATTGGCGGTGGCATCGACACCGGCTGCGGCGATCATGCCTTTGACGTTGGTCAGCGCACGGGCGATGCGCAGGGTCAGCAATTGGTTGCTGAGCAGTTTGCCGCCGCTGTTATCCAGTTGTTGAGCGTTGAGGGTAAATGCCTGAGCGCTGGAGATTTCACCGTTCTGGTTCAGAACCTCGTTGACGTTTTTCAGCAGCAGTGCGCCCGGCGCGTTGATCAAACCGCCCTGGTTGTCCAGCTGGCCGTTGTTCAGGTCCAGGCTCAAGAAGGTGTTGCTGAACAGACTGCCGCCCTGCTGACTCAGGCGGCTGACACTGGCGGTCAGTGCCTGGCTGCTGCCGATGCTGCCGCCATCGCTGTTAGTCAGTCGTGCGGTCGTCAGGTCCAGGCGATTGCTACTGCTGACGCGACCGTTATGGCTGTTGTCGAAATCCCCGGTCCTTAGCGTCAGCAGGCCTTTGCCGCTGATATTGCCTTTCTGGCTGTTATCAAGACTGGCACTTTTCAGGTCCAGTACGCCGTCGGTCAAAAGCTTGCCGCCCTGGTTGCTGATTGCCCCGCTGCTGTCGAGGGTCAGTTTTCCAGCGCTGGAAATGCTGCCTGCGGTATTGGTCAGACTGCTGGTCTTTACCGTCAGGACATCTTCGTTGCTGATCAGGCCTTGAGTGTTATCGAGTGCTGCAGACAGGTCGATACCCAAGGCTTTGAGGGCACTGAGCGCACCACCGGTGTTGTCCAGGGTGCTACCGACCAGCGTCAAGCCGCCTTGGCTGGAGAGCAGACCGTTCGTTCGGTTGGTGATCTGCGCAACGTTCAGATTCAAGGCTTTCTGCGCCAGCACCTGACCGCTGTCGCTGTTGTTCAGTTGCTGGCCGGTCAGGGTCATCTCATCCTGACTGGACAGTTCACCGCCACGGTTATCGATGCTGGTGACATTGATATCGAGGGCTTGGGTTGCGCCGATGAAACCGTTCTGACGGTTGTCCAGCGCGTCGCCACGCAAGGTCAATGTGCCTTGGGCAAGCATCTGGCCGTTCTGCTGTAGAAGGCTGCCGATCCGTGCGTTGAGGTTCTGTTTGCTGGCGATCTGGCCGAGGCGGTTGTCCACGGTCGCGGCGTTCAGCGTCATGTCAGCGTCGCCGACCAGCGTGCCCTTGACGTTGGTCAGGGCGGTATTGACCATCAAGTCCAGAGCTGCGCGGCTGCTGATCAAGCCTTCGGTGTTGTCCAGGCTGTCGCTGCGAGTGTTCAGCGCGGCAGCGGAAATCGTACCTTTGACGTTGCTCAGCGCCTTGTTGACGATCAGCGTCAGGGCCTGACTGCTGAGCAGTTTGCCGCCACTGTTATCGAGGCTGTCGACGTTCAGGGTGAAGGCCTGCGTACTGGAAATTTCGCCGTTCTGGTTGGCCACGCCGTTGAGATTCTTCAGCAGCAACACGCCGGGGGCGTTGATCAAACCGCCCTGATTGTTCAACTGGCCGTTGTTCAGGTCGAGGCTCAGCGAGGTGTTGCTGAACAGCTCACCCCCCTGCTGGTCGAGGCTGGTCACGCTGGCCGTCAACGCCAGCGCACTGGCAATACGTCCGGCGCTCTGGTTAATGACCTTGCCTGCCGTCAATCGCAGGGTATCGCTGCTGGTCAGGCGACCGCCCTGGCTGTTGTCGAACGTGCCGGTGGTGACCTGCGTGGCGCCCTTGCCAGCCAGTTTGCCCGCCTGACTGTTGTTCAGGCTGGCGCTGGTCAGTGTCAGCGTGGCGTCGGTAGTAACGGCGCCCGCCTGGTTCTCCAGAGCGCCGGTGGTGGTGACGCTCAAGGCATCGGCACTGGACAGGCTGCCTGCTGCGTTTTGCAGCGAGGCGGCATTGATCGTCAACGCCGCTTCACTGCTGAGCAGACCAGCGCTGTTGTCCAGCGCACCGGACACATCAATGTTCATGTCCTTCTGGCTGGCCAGCGTACCGCCTGCGTTATCCAGCCGCGCACCGTCGAGACGCAGGGTGTTACCGAACAATAGGCCTTTGTTGAGGTTGATCACACGCGCCACTTTCAGCCCCAGCGCCGTACCGGCCAGGACCTTGCCGCCGTTGCTGTTGTCGAGCGTCTGACCAATGATGTCCACACCGATCTGGCTGGACAGTTCACCGGCCTTGTTGTCGATGTCGGCAACATCGATTTTCAGCGCTTTTGTAGAGCCCACCAGGCCGCCCGAACGGTTGTCGAGGGTTTTGCCGGTCAGGGTCAGATTGCCCTGCGCAACCAGCTCGCCGCCCTGCTGGGTAAGGCTGCCGATATTGGCAATCATGTCAGCCTGACTGGCGATACGACCGTTGCCGTTGACAACGCTGTCGACCTGCAACTGCATCAGGCCAGCGGCGTTGAGCAGGCCGTTCTGGTTGTCCAGACGCGTGCCGACCAGTTCAAGACCGGCATTGCTGTTGATCAGGCCTTTTTGCGTGGAGCTCAGACCCGTCTGGCTATTGTCGAGGGCATCGACGAACAGCTGCAGGCCTTTCTCGGCACGAATCGCACCGCCACGGTTATCGACGCTGTCGCTATGCACGATCAACAGGTTCTGCGCGGCAATACGGCCGCCACGGTTATCCAGCGTCTTGCCCGACAGGTCCATCAAGCCTTTGGCTTGCAGGCTGCCACCCGCGCGGTTGTCCAGTGCGCCGCTCAGTTTCAGAGTCAGTTGGCCATCTGTGACCAGTGCACCGGACTGGCGGTTGTCCAGACTCGCAGCACCGATGTCGATACCCTGCCCTGCGCCCAGCGTTCCGGCCTGATTATCGATGGTTTCAGTGATCACCAGTTTCAGGAACCGGTCAGCCATGACCTGGCCAGCGGCGTTATCGAGGCTCAGCGCATTCAGCGTCGTGTTACCAGCGCTGGTCAGCTCGCCGCTGCGGCTCGACAGCTGGCCAGTGACGTTTACCAGCAGGTCGGCATCGCTGCTCAGGCTGCCGCTGTTGTTATTCAGCTCATTGGCCGTCAGATCGATGCCGTTGCCAGATACCAGACCGCGCAGGTTGGTCAGCAGTTGGTCAACACGCACGATCAGCGCTTTGTCGCTGAGCACCGAGCCAGCGGTGTTGTCCAGCGACGTAGCGGCCAGGGTGAAGCCGTTGGCGCTGGAAATTTCACCGCTGCGGTTGCTGACTGCATTGAGATTTTTCAGCAGCAACTGGCCCGGTGCGGTAATCAGACCGCCGTCGTTGTTCAGCATGCCTTTGCTTAAATCGAGGCTGACATCGCTGTTGCTGTACAGACGGCCATCGTTGGTCTGGTTCAGGCCGGTGATCACGGCAGTCAGGGCCATGGCGCTGGCAATGCGCCCGGCTTCGCTGTTGTTCACCAGCGCTGCATCGAGCTGAAGGGTTCCGGTACTGGTCAGGCGGCCGCCTTGCTGGTTGTCAAAGGCACCGGTGACGAGCTTCACGCCCTTGCCGGCGATACGACCGTTCTGGCTGTTGTCCAGGCTGGCGCTGGTCAGCGTCAGGGTTGCATCACTTAGAATCTGCCCGCCACGGTTCACCACGGCACCATCGACCGTCAGGGACGAGTTGCCAGAGCTGGTGATACTACCGGCAGTATTGCCCAGAGAAGCGGCGCTCAACACCAGCGTGCCATCGCTGCGCAATGTCCCTTGATCGTTGCTGAGGACGCCCGTGTCTTTCAGACCCAGACTGTTTTTGGCGTAGACGCTGCCACCGCCCGTGTTGATCAGTTGCCCGACGTTCAACTGCACACTCTGCTGGCCGGAAACGGCACCTGCGCTCTGGTTGTTCAGGCTGTCGGCGTTGAGCAGCAACGCACCATTGGCCAGTAAACGGCCCTTGCCACTGTTATCGAACTGGCCAACGGTTGCGGTCAGCTCTCCAAGGCTAGAGAGCTCCGCGTTGCGGTTGTCCAGCGTCGCGGCACTCAGCTCGACACCGGTGGCAGAAATCAGGCCGCGCAGGTTGGTCAGCAACTGGGCGATGCGCACGATCAAGGCTTTGTCGCTGATGACCGAACCATCGGTGTTATCCAGCGAAGTGGCCACCAGCGAGAAACCGTTGGCACTGGAAATTTCGCCGTTCTGGTTGTTGACCGCCGTGAGGTTTTTCAGCAGCAACTGCCCCGGCGCATTGATCAAACCGCCTTGGTTGGTCAGCACGCCGTTGCTCAGGTCCAGGCTGACATCGCTGTTGCTGTACAGACGGCCATCGTTGGTCTGGTTCAGGCCAGTGACCACTGCAGTCAGAGCCTTGGCGCTGGCGATACGACCGGCGTCGCTGTTGTTGACCCGCCCGGCATTCAGTTGAAGCGCGCCGGTACTGGTCAGGCGGCCGTCCTGATGGTTGTCGAAAGCGCCAGTGGTGAGCACCACACCATTGCCGGCAATGCGACCGCTCTGGCTATTGTCCAGGCTGGCGCTGGAAAGCGTCAGACCCGCATCACTGATGATCTGCCCGCCCTGGTTGACGACGGCAGCATCGACTTTCAATGTGGCAGCACCGGCGCTGGTGACTCGACCGCCGGTGTTGGCCAGAGAAGCTGCTTTCAGGTCCAGCGTGCCGTCACTGCGCAGTACGCCCTGATCGTTATTCGATGCCCCGGTGAGAGTCAAACCCAGTGTGTTTTTTGCATAAACGCTGCCAGCGCCGGAGTTGTTCAGCTGTCCCAGATTCAGCTGAACGCCCTGCTGTCCGGAAACCACGCCGTTCTGGTTATTCAGGTTATCGGCTGTCAGCAGCATTGTGCCGTTGGCCAGCAGACGGCCTTTCGCGCTGTTGTCGAACTGGCCGATGTTGGCAGTCAGGGTGCTCAGACTAGAAATTTCCGCGCTGCGGTTGTCCAGCGTTGCAGCATTCAGATTGAGGCCATTGGCGGAAATCTTGCCGCGCAGGTTGGTCAGCAACTGATCGACACGCACGATCAGCGCTTTGTCGCTGAGCAGCGAACCCTCGGTGTTGTCCAACGAAGTGGCCGCCAGCGTGAAACCGTTGGCACTGGAGATTTCACCGCCTTGGTTGTTGACCACGTTCAGGTTTTTCAGCAGCAACTGGCCCGGCGCATTGATCAGGCCGCCCTGGTTAGTCAGCAAGCCGTTGCTCAGGTCGAGGCTGACATCGCTGTTGCCATACAGACGGCCATCGTTGGTCTGATTCAGGCCGGTGACCACAGCGCTCAGCGCCATGGCGCTGGCGATACGACCGGCATCGCTGTTGTTGACCAGCCCTACATTCAACTGGAGTGCGCCGGTACTGGTCAGGCGACCGTCTTGATGGTTGTCGAACGCGCCAGTGGTGAGTGTCAGACCATTACCGGCAATACGCCCGCTCTGGCTGTTATCGAGGCTGGCGCTGGTGAGTGTCAGTTGCGCGTCGCTGAGTATCTGCCCGCCCCGGTTGACGACTCCGTCATTGATAATGATCGACGCGACATCGGCGCTGCTGATACTGCCCGCGCTGTTGGCCAGCGAGGCTGCACTCCCGGTCAGTGAACCGTCGCTGCGCAGCACACCCTGATCATTGTTCAGTGCCCCGCTGATGGTCAGGCCAAGACTGCTTTTGGCAAAAACGCTGCCCCCACCGGTATTGTTCAGTTGGCCCAGGTTCAGTTGCACGCCCTGCTGCCCGGAAACGATCCCGTTCAGGTTATTCAAGCCGCCCGCGGTCAACAGCAGCGCGCCATTGGCCAGCAGGCGACCTTTTTCGCGATTATCGAACTGGCCTATGGTGGCCGTCAGGCTGCCCAGGCTGGACAGTTCGGCGTTGCGGTTATCCAACGCTACGGCGCTCAGGGTGACGCCGTTGGCGGAGATCTGCCCGCGCAGGTTGGTCAGCAGCTGAGCGATACGCACGATCAGCGCTTTGTCGCTGACCAGCGAGCCGTCAGTGTTGTCCAACGAAGTCGCTGCCAGCGTGAAATCGTTGGCGCTGGAGATCTTGCCGCGCTGGTTATTGACGACGTTCAGATTTCTCAGCAGCAGCTGACCGGGAGCGGTTATTTGCCCACTCTGGTTGTTCAGCAGGCCATTGCTCATATCCAGGCTGACGTCGCTGTTGCTGTACAAGCGCCCGTCATTGGTCTGATTGAGGCCCGTAACCACGGCAGTCAGAGCCATGGCGCTGGCAATACGACCGGCGCCACTGTTGTCGACCAGCCCGGCATTCAGTTGGAGTGCGCCGGTACTGGTCAGGCGGCCGTCCTGATGGTTGTCGAAGACTCCAGTACCGAGCACCAGACCTTTACCGGAAATACGACCGCTCCGGCTGTTATCGAGGCTGCCACTGGTGAGTGTCAGTTGTGCATCGCTGACTATCTGTCCACCCTGATTGACCACCGCACCGTTGAAATTGAGCGCACCTGTGCCGGCACTGCTCACACTGCCGTTGGTGTTGGCCAGACCGGCTGCTTTGAGGTCCATTGCGCCATCACTGCGCAATACGCCCTGATCGTTTTGCAACACACCGCCCAGCGTCAGGTTCAGCGCATCCTTAGCGTAAACGCTGCCCCCAGCGGTATTGTTCAATTGCCCCAGGTTCAGTTGCACGCCCTGCTGACCGGAAACGATCCCGTTCAGGTTGTTCAAGCCGTCCGCAGTCAACAGCAGCGCGCCACTGGCCAGCAGGCGGCCTTTTTCACGGTTATCGAACTGGCCAACGTTGGCCGTCAGACTGCCAAGGCTGGATATTTCGCCATTGCGGTTGTTCAGTGAGCCCGCTGTCAGATCAAGACCGGTCGCAGAAACCAGACCGCGAAGGTTGGTCAGCAACTGATCGATGCGCACAACGAGCGCTTTATCGCTGAGTATCGAACCGTCGGTGTTGTCCAGCGAAGTGGCTGCCAGCGTGAAGCTGTTGGCGCTGGAGATCTTGCCGCTCTGGTTATTGACCACTGTGAGGTTTTTCAGCAGCAACTGACCAGGTGCAGTGATCTGGCCGCCCTGGTTGGTCAACAGGCCATTGCTCAGGTCCAGGCTGACATCGCTGTTGCTGTACAGTCGGCCATCGTTGGTCTGATCAAGGCCGGTAACCACGGCAGTCAGCGCCATGGCGCTGGCGATGCGACCGGCGTCGCTGTTGTTGACCAGCCCGGCGTTCAGTTGAAGCGCGCCGGTACTGGTCAGGCGGCCGTCCTGATGGTTGTCAAAAGCGCCAGTGGTAAGCACCACGCCATTGCCGGCAATGCGACCACTCTGACTGTTATCCAAACTGCCGCTGGAAAGCGTCAGGCCCGCATCGCTCAGAATCTGTCCGCCACGGTTGGCGACTGCGCCCGTTGTGCTGACGGTAGCCGTGCCGGCACTGGTCACGCTGCCGCTATTGTTACTCAGAGAGGCCGCGCGCACGGCCAATGTGCCGTCGCTGCGCAGCACGCCCTGATCGTTGCCCAAAGCGCCGTTGACGGCCACATTCAGGTTGCTTTTGCCGTAGACACTGCCGTTGCCGGTGTTGGTCAGTTGCCCCAGATTCAGCTGTACGCCTTGCTGTCCGGCGACCGAGCCGTTCTGGTTGTTCAGGTGGTCAGAGGTCAGTTGCAGCGCGCCGTTGGCCAGCAGACGGCCTTTTTCGCGGTTGTCGAACTGGCTGACGGTCGAGGTCAGACTGCCGAGACTGGAGATTTCCGCGCTGCGGTTGTCCACGCTTGCCGCGTTGAGCAGCAGATCGCCATTGGCGCTGATAAGCCCCAACTGGTTGAGCAACGGCCCGGAAATACGGGCGGACAAAGCGCTGCTGCTGAACAGCTTGCCTTGCTGGCTGTTGTCCAGCGAACCCGCAGTGATCGTCATAGTGCCATTGCTGCTGATCAGCCCGCTCTGGCTGTTGAGCACCTGAGACGCGTTGATATCGACAGTGCCGCCCTGGCTCAAAATTCGGCCTGACTGACGATTGTCGATGGCAGTAGCTACGATGCGTGTGCTCGACTGACCGTTCAGTGTGGCCCCCTGATTGTTCAGGGTCTGGCTGATGCTGGCTTGCAGGGCGCGGCTGGCGGTGATGCTGCCGCTGTTGTTCAGACCGTTGGCAGACAGCGTCACATCGCCCGATGTGTTGCGGCTGTTGTCTGCATTGACTCCCGCCTCGATCACCGCGGTGTTATTGATCTGACCGCCTGCGGAAAGTGTCAGTGCATCGCGTGCGGCGACGTTCTGCCGGGTGATGAGATCACCTGCCGTGGTCATGCCCAGTGACGACCCAGCATAAACCGGCCCGTTGACCTCGGCACTGTTGGCCTTGACCGCCACAGCACCGCTGGCAGCGGTCTGCATCATGCTCAAGTGGCCGTTGGCATCAAGCTGGATATCTCCGCCACTGGCCGCCAGATCGCCAGCCAGCCTGACGCCGACACCCGCCTCGGTGCCCACCAGACGGATCGCGCCGGCATACATGCCGCCCAGCGCCGAGCTGTCGACGGCCAGTTCCGGTTTGGCGCTGCCGTCGTCAGGCAAGGCGGTGGGGTTCAGCGTCTGTGCGTCGACATCGTTGCGACCGGCAATGATGTTGAGGCGCTTGGCGTGTATCTCGGCATTGATCTTCGCGCTACGGGTGATGATGTCGAACTGGTCGACGTTGTCTGCGTTCAGCCCCACACCGTCGATGGATATGCTGCCGCCCTGCACATTGAAACGCTGCAACTGCCCGTTGGCATCCAGCACCGGTTTGCCGGTGGTCAGCGTGACCTGCGGGGTATTGATGAAACCGCAGCCGTTGCAACTGATGCCGTAGGGGTTGGCGACGATGACACGTGCCGCCTGCCCGGCCACTTCCGTATAGCCTCTAAGCTGACTGGCGTTGGCCCCGACCACTTCGTTGAGAATGGTGGTGGCCGCCGTGCCGCGCAGGTTTGAGTTGCCGACGATGATGCCGCCCAGTTGAGTGCTCTGGGTCTGGTTGGTGGAGTTGTTGAGGATGACGCCCTGGCTGTCGACGTTGAACTGCTGGTACTGGTTGTGTGACAGGCCGCTGGCATTGGGCGCGGCAATATTGACAATAGGCACGCCATTGCCTGCCTGGTTCAGGCTGGTATTCGTGCCGCTGACCACGATGCCTTCGGCTTGAACCAGCATCGGCTGCCAGAACATCGCATTGGCGAGAATCAGCGCGAGGCCGCGCTTGGGCATTCCCCAGAAAGACCGGCGCTCGACCAGCACAGCAGAAGGCTGACGAGCAAGCAGAGCCAGTTGGTGAACGTCCATGTAAATGACCTCGGAACAGGTAGGTTGAATACGGTGTGGTTAGAGGAAAAAGTCCATACGGAAATAGATCGGCGCTTCGCGCTCGATCACATCGGGACGTTCCAGGGAATGAGCGAACGTCACTGAGGCAGCAACGTGCTGGCCACGCGTAAACAGCTCGAACGAGTTACTGGACAAGCGCCCATGCTGATTGCCGTTGTAACGGTCATTGCGAATAACACCCTGGTCGTAACCGGCAGCCGCGCCATACTCGGCGAACACCGGGCGCAGCCAGTCCAGGGCCACCGGGCGAGTCAGGCGCAACTCGTTACGCCAGTAACCACCGCTGTCGCCAGACAGAAACTCATCCTTGTAACCGCGCACCGATGCTGATCCGCCCAGGCTGGTGCGTTGCGAGCTGAACAGCACATCCTCACTGCGCTGCCCGGTGGCCAGGCTGGTGAAGCTGAGGTTTTCGCCCCACAGTTGAAAGGGGTGCAGATAGCTGAGGGTGCCGGTGTATTTGCGATACCGCGCATCGGCCTCACCCGGGCGAGGATCGTGGTTGCCCTGCGCGTCCAGTGCACCGATGCCTTGCTGCATGCCCAGATCGATGTTGACGAACGCCGAGCCGACCCGCCGACCGTGGTTGATGCCGAACTGCGCCTCGGTGATGCGATTGCTGCTGACTGCCAGCTTGCTGCCTTCGACATAATTGTTGGTGCGCAGGTAGGACAGACCGGCATTGAGCGAGGTCTTGCTCAGCGCGTCGCGATACACGACCCGCTCGGCCTTGAACTGGTGGTTCTGGCTATCGCCGTCCTGCTTGAAGTTGACGTTCGAGGCCTGCGCCACCGAACGATATTCACTGGTGTTGTACAGGTAGCTGAACGTCCACCAGCCCCACGGCAGGCTGTAGGCAAGCGAGGCGTTGCGGGAGGCTTTCTGCCGATCGCTGATCGCATCGTGGCCGCCGCGCAGGCTGAACTGGTCGGCCAGCCCCGACGGATTATCCCACTCAAGGCCGGCGTTCCATTGCTGCTCGCCGGTGCTGCGCTGACCTTCGTTGGTACGCGACAGGTTGGCCCGCCATGGTTTTTGCGGAGTGTTCTTGACCACTACGTCACTGCCGCCGACGACTTGGCCGGGGGTCAGTTCCATCTGCGCCTGATTGGATGGCAGGCGATTGAGCTGATCGACCATCTGCTCGATTTCGCGCAGGTTGACCATCTGGCCTTCTTTACCGGGAAACGTCATGGCCAGCTCACGCGCCGACAGGCCGCTGGCGGCATCGCCACGCAGATGCTCCAGCTTGCCTTCGATGACCAGCACTTGCAGGTCGCCTGTCGACAGGTCCTGTTGCGGCAGGTAGGCGCGAGTCGTCACCAGGCCTTTTTCGAGGTAGTGATCGGTGATGACTTTAAGCAGCTCATTGAGCTGCGCGACACCAAGGCACTTGCCGATATAGGGCTTGGTCAGCGCATCGCGCTCGGCGGCCGACAGCGAGTCGGCGCCCTTGAGCTCAATACGATTGATGGTGAAACAACGTGTATCGGCCGGAGAACTCGGGGCAGCGGGCGTGGCTTGTTTGCCCGGCAGGTCCTTGAGCTCTTCAAGACGGCGGCGCTGCTCTTCGAGCAGGCGATCCTGACGGTCACGAATAAGATCCTGGTCACCTGGCAAACTGGCGGGGGCAGTGGCTGCAAGCGAGGTAGCTGGCGCGATGGCGAGCAGTAGCAGCAAAGCCAGTTTGAGGGCATGAGGATACACGGCGCGTCCTTGCGGTAGCAAATTGATATCAAAAAGGTGGGCAATATTAGAACGCCATCATAGCGGCGTCAAATATTTGTATCGACCTTGTATCCGATTTGCTGAACTTTTTTTGAAGCTTATTTTTACAACACTGACCTTTAGCCAGCGCTCAAGGGTCATGTGCTTAATATTGATAGGGGACAGCGTATCTTTTCGACATAGCATTAAGGTCATAATTAAATATATGCAGAAATGCTGATCGGCTAGCACGCGAAAACCGGCTCGGCTCAAGGCCGCAGACACACTAATAAAATGACTATGGGTTAAGGAAACAGGCGCAAGCATGCTGACCTTCCAGGGCTCTGGAGCCGCGACGACGGTCTTTTTTGCATGGCTAGAGTGTAAGACAGAGGCAGCAGGTTTCGATCAAACCCTGTGGTGTGGCGCATGAGCAAAACGGGGATGAGTAATAACACTAGTTGTCGGCCACCACTCGACAATGAGCCGCTATGTCAGAATCAGCGCCGCCTGCCGTTGTATGCAGTATCGGGTCTCTGCAGCCTGTGTCTATTTAAAAGCGAGTCATCGACTCTACAGCCTCCCGCGCCACGCACGGGAGGCCTGTCGAATCACTGTTGCCCGGACAACTTCATGATCATTCGCGACAGCAAGTAGATCCGCGGCGCCACGCTGCCTACTTCGGCATACTCTTCGGGCGTATGGATATTGCCGCCGACAATCCCGAAGCCGTCCAGCGTTGGTGTACCCACGCTGGCAGACAGACTTGAATCCGCCGCCCCGCCGCTGCCCTCAATGGTCAGGGTGCGACCCAGTTCACCGTAGATGCCTTGTGCCATCGCGACCAGTGCATCGGACTGCGCGGTTTGTGGCATCGGTGGCAGGCCACGGACCAGGCTGGTCTTGACCTCGGTATCAGGCACCAGCTTGTTGGCCGACACCCTGGCCAGGTCCTGTTCGACGCGGTCGAACTCCTCCGGTACGGCAGCACGCACATCAGCCTTGGCGCTGGCCTGATCAGGAATCACGTTGGTGCGATCCCCTGCCTTGAGCACGGTAAAGTTGATGGTGGTTTTCTTCTCCTCGTCACCCAGCTTGCCGAGTTGCAGGATCTGATGGGCAACTTCGGTCGCGGCGTTACGTCCCAGCTCAGGCGCAACGCCTGCATGCGAGGCCTTGCCCTTGACTTCGACCAGCGCGGTGGCCGAGCCTTTGCGCCACACCACCAGACCGTCGGCCGGACGACCCGGTTCGAGGTTAAGGGTGACGTCATGCTCCTTCGCGGTTTTCTTGATCAGCTCGGTAGCGACGCCTGAGCCGGTCTCCTCGCTGGCGTCGAGCAACACCGTAATCTGTGCGTAGTCGGTGAACTTCAGGTTGTGAAGCACCTTCAGCGCATAAATAGCGGCAACGATGCCGCCTTTGTCATCCATCACGCCTGGGCCGTAGGCACGCCCGTCCTTGATATGAAACGGTCGCTCGGCCGCGGAGCCTTCCTTGAACACGGTGTCCATGTGCGCCATCAGCAGAATCTTCGCCTTGCCGGTGCCTTTCAGGGTGGCGATGACGTGGTTGCTGGCTTCTGGCGTATTTGGAACGAGCTCGATGGTGGCTCCGAGCTTTTTCAGTTCTTCGATCGCGATGTCGCTGACCTTGGTCAGGCCCGGGACATACCCGGAACCCGAGTCGATGTTCACCAGACGCTCCAGCAGCTTCAAGGCTTCGTCCTTGTATTGCTCGGCATCGGCCTGGATGGCCTTGTGCGGTTCGGCCATGGCCGCCGGTGCCAGGGCTGTCAACGCAAGCGCCAGGGCGAGATGAGCAGCCAGTGGCGAGCGGGAAAATGAGCGCATGTGTTTCATCCTTGTGTTCGATCATCGAGGTTTTTTCAGGACCATACCCTACACACGTACCGGCCGTCATGGTTCAGCTCGCCTTGCGCCAGCGCTCGAAGCGGTCGAACAGCAACGCGTAGAGGATCGGAATCAGGCCCAGTGTCACCAGCGTACCCAACGCAAGGCCACCCATGATGGTGATCGCCATGCCCTCCCAGAGCGGGCCGGCAAACAGCATCAGCGGCACCAGCCCGATGATGCAGGTCAGTTTGGTCATCACGATCGGCCGCAAGCGCTTGATCGCGGCATGGACCACTGCGTCACGCACCGACAGGCCTTGCTCGCGCTCAGCCTCGATACGTTCGAGCAGCAGCACGGCGTTGTTGACGATGATGCCGGCCAGCGACAGCAGCCCGAAGGTGGCCATGAAGCCGAACGGATAGCCGGTGAGCACCAATGCCAGCGCCACGCCGATCAGCACGAAGGGCACGCTGGAGATGACGATCAGCAGCTTGCGAAACGAATTGAACTGCCAGACGAACAACAACAGCATCGCAACCAGTGCGTGTGGCATGTACTGCAACAGCGCCTGATTGGCCTCGGCCGAGTCTTCTATTTCGCCACCCGGTTCGATGTGGTAACCCGCCGGCAGGCTGATTGCAGCTATCTGCGGTGCCAACTGCTCGACGATCGAGGTCGCTGTCATTGACGGATTGTGTCCGACCACCGTGATCGCGCGTTGCAGATTACGCCGCTGGAGGGTCGATGCCTCGGCCCTGGGCTCGACAGTGGCAATGGCCGACAACATCAACGGCACGCCCCCGGAAGCCGGGTAAATCAATGTGCTGTCCAGATCATTGCCCGGTTTGCTCAGCGTGCTCTGCTCGCGCGCCACAATGGCGACAGCAGTATCGCCATCCTGCAGCGACGACACGGACAGCCCGCTGTTTCTCAGTTGCAGGGCCTGGGCGATGTCCTGAGTGGCAACACCGGCCTGCAGGGCCTTGTACGGATCGACGACAACGTCGTAACGCAGCAATCGGGTCCGCCAGTCATCGTGCACATCCAGGGTTCCGGGCAACGCCAACAACGCCTGCTCGATCTGCCGGGCAATACCGCGCAGCACGTTCTCGTCAGGACCGATGACCCGGTAGACCGCAATTCCCGCCTCAGTGGTGCCCATCGAGAATCGTTTGGGCTGCGCTTCGATTTCGGGGTGCTGCGCGAGGATAAACTGCCGTGTGCGCTCGATCACCGCATCGAGGTCGGCACCCTCGCGCACGCTGACAGTGAAATACGCGATATTCGGCGCCGGCAACGGGGGATTGAGGCCAAGCACGATCCGCGGCCCGCCACTGGCGACATAACCAATACTGTGTTCCACATCCTGATCGCTGCTCAGCCACTGGCTGATATCACGCACCGCTCGCGACGTGTCTCGCGAGCTGCTGCCGGGCTCCAGCACCAGCGGAATCTGGAACTGCATGCGGTCTGACTTCGGCAGAAAATCGTACGGCACCCGGGTCAGCACCACGACCGCCAACGCCAGCAACCCCATCATGCAGGCGATGAAGAGCAACGAGTGATTCAGCAACCCCTCGATGACCTTGCGATAGCCACGGTAGAACACCGAGGCATACTCATCGGCCTCGTCCGCCGACGCTTTGACGGCCGGCATCCTGGCGAAGTAAAAGCACAACAGGGGCGTCACCGTGACGCTGAGCAACCACGAGCTGATCAGCGTAGTGGCGAGCACAACCGCCAGCGAACGCAGGTATTCGTTGGTGCTGGTCTGCCCCAGAAAGAAGGGCGAAAACGCCAGCACGATGACCAGTGAAGAGGTCAGCAGAGGGATCATCAAGGTGCGCCCTGCCTCCTCACAGGCACTTCGTCGATCCTCGCCCGCATGCAGGCGTCGCTCGATGTCTTCGGCGATGACAATGCCGTTGTCCACCAGCAAGCCCAGCGCCAGGATGATCGCGGCAATCGACACCGTCTGCAGCTCGATCCCCAGTGCGCGCATGACCAGCAGCGTACTGAGGATGGTCAAGGGCACAATCACCCCAACCACCAGGCCGGTGCGCCAGCCCAGAAACAGCATGACCACGCACATCACGATCACCACCGTCTCGGCCATGACGTGATACATCTTGCTCATCTCGTGCTCGACCACGCTGGACTGGAAGGTCACCACGTGCAAGGTAAAGCCCGTCGGAAGTTGCTGCTCCAGCTCACCGAGTCGCTTGCGCAAGGCATCACCGAACGTTTGCACATTGAGGCCTGGCTGCATCGAAACGGCCAGCACGACAGCATCCTGTCCCTGGTAGATCGCTTCGGTTTCCGGCGGATCGACAGGGCTCACCGATACCCGGCTCAGGTTCTGCAACGCGACCTTCTGACCATTGGGCAACTGCACCGGGAACTGCCGAAGCTGCTCCAGCGAAAGCACCTCGCCACTGATCGAAAGCGTGGTGCTCTGCTGCCCGATGACCGGGTTGCCTCCTGTCGCGATCAGGTTGCGGGCTTGCAGTTGCTGAAGCAGCTGTTGCGGGGAAAGTCCGGCGGCGGCCAGCGTCTGGTGCTCGACATCGAGGTAGATGCGTTCATCCTGCAGACCATATAGCTGGACCTGATCGACGCCCTTGAGCGCATAAAGCTGATTGCGCAAGCGTTTGATCGGGCCGCGCATCTCGCTCATGGTGAAACCCGGTGCGGTCATCGCGACCGAAGCCACGGCCACGCGACCGAAATCATCATCGACAAACGGCCCTTGGGTGCCAGGCGGAAAACCACCGCTCGTTTCGCTCACCTTCGCCCGGAGCCGTTGCCACAGCAGCCCAAGATCCTTGACGTTGTCATACGCCGTGACCTGCACGATCACTCGGCCAGGCTGGACCGTGGTGAGCACGTTCTTGATCTCGGCCAGTTCACGGATACGCTCTTCGAGCGGCCTGGCGAGCAGTTCCTCGGTGCGCTCTGCGGACAGCCCTTCCAGAGACACGCTGACCAGTGCGTCGCGAACGGTCACCGACGGCTCTTCCTGAGAAGGAAAGCTCAAAAAAGTCGCGACACCGGCCAGCAAAATCAGCAAGGCGGCAAACAGGGTCAGGCGGCTTGCGCCCATGGCGCGGGAAGTAAGGTTCATTGCGCGGCACCGCTCAGGCGAGTGTCTGAATGAAATAGCGTGACGGGCTGACCGTCCTGCAGAAAAGCAGCGCCGGCAGTGACCACTTGCTCACCAGCGGTTAGCCCGCTGACGACCACTGCCCGTCCTTCTCTGACCGTACCCAGCGTGACAGAGCGGACGGCGACTGTTCCTCCCGGCTGGTAGACGAAGACTTCGGCAAGGTGGCTGCTGGTCCCCATCCATAACGCTTGCACCGGAACCGACAGTGCTTGTGCGTCGGCAGCGGGATGCATTTGCACAAGTAGCGTGACGCCACTGGGCAGCCTGCCGGCAGGTCGCAGCACTCGGAACACGGCCGTTCTGACCAGCCCGTCATCAGCTCGGGGCGAAATGCCTTCCAGGGCGAGATCAAACCCTACCGTACCGTCTGCGCTACTGGAGGCGCTGGCGAGGTCGCCCGGCTCAAGCGAATTGGCAAGTGCCAACGGAACAGCAGCTACCACTTGTTGCTCTGCGGCGGACTCGATATCCAGCAGCACCTGCCCGGCGGGCAACAAGCTCTGCGGTTGTGCATGACGGGCCACCACGCGCCCGGCAAAGGGTGCGATCAACCGGGTGCGATCCAGTTCGCGACGGGCCAGGTCCAGCTCGGCTTGCGTGCGCATCAGCTCGGCGCTGGCTTGTTCACTGGACGACTGGGCCGACTCGACCACGCTCTGGGCGACACTGCCCGCTGCGAGCAGATTTTGCTGACGCTGGTAGTTACGCTGGCGCTCCAGCGCCTGAGCCCGAGCCAGCCGCAAAGCGGCCTGCGCCTCCTGCAGGCGCAATTGCGCAGGCTGCGGATCAAGGCGGGCGAGCACCTGGCCCGGCTTGACGCTATCGCCAATATCGACCCGCAGCTCTGTCAGGGTGCCTGCCGATTCAAACGCCAGACTGGCGCGCTCCTGCTCTCGAACGGTGCCGATGAAGCGCAGCGCAGCGCCCTCTCCCGCCCGCACCATCTCAACCTTGACTGCCCGGACAGGCGGAGCACTGGCCGTCTGTTTATCACCGCAGCCACCGATCATCAGGGTGATCAGCACGACGCCGCAAGCGCGTGACACACACCGCCGTAGAGCCAGAAACGCATCAGGATTCAATCGCATGGCAGGCTTCAACCCTTCAGAAAGCGTAATTCAAGGCAATCAGGCCACTGCCTTCGGCATCGGTCTCGACCAGTGGGCTGCCACGGGTCTGATCGGTGTAGTGCGTCACCCCGACGCTGGCGACGGTTGACCAGTGGGCGTCGAAGGTATGCTGCCAGGCGAGCGCCGCCGAGTACGCATAAATGCCGCTGTCTGCGTTGAAACGGGAGAAGCCGGTGCGCTGACTCTGGATCGGGCTCACGCCGAAATAGGTCTGGTTGTAACGACCGTCACCGGCGTGCGCATCGATGTCGAGGGTCACCGTATCGGTCTGGCTGTGATAAGCGATGCCCTCGAAGCCCAACCGATAGCGATTGCCACGTTGTTCGCCAGCCACCCGCAGTTCGGCCTCGGCACTGACGGACAGCCACGGCATGAGTTGCTGAGAAACCATGAAGTCGCCAACGGTCGCGCCCTTGACGGTGCCCATCCCTCTCAGCTCGTTGGAACCAGGCCGATTCGTGCTGTTTTTCTCGGTACGACCGAAATCGTAATTGAGTGCAGCGCTGGCGCCGAACCCGGAATCCGACTGCCATTGCAGCCCCAGACCGCGTGTGGTGTCGGCGAAGAAGATGCCGCGCTGGACCGTCAGCATGGGCACCACCTGACTGCGGTATTCATCGGCCCCCATGTAGCGCGGCAGCACGGCCATGCCGAGCCCGAAATTGACGTTGAACCGGTCACCCAGCATCGACTGGCTTTCAGCGGTGCTGTCCTGGGCACAGGCCTGACCGGCCAGGGTCATGGCCGCAGAGGTGATCAACACGGTCAGCACAGGTTTAAGCAGCGCAGACCGCAGGTGAGTACGAGAGATTGCAGGGCTCATGGGGATACTCCGGTGTCATTCAGGATTGGGGTGGGGTTGTCGGTTCTGCTCCGTGCAGCACTCGAAACAGATCGACGCGGTTTTGCTGCAGCGCGTCGAGAGACTTGCGAGCGGCTGCGTCGGCTTCGGCAATACGGAGAGTGGAAACCAGCAATGCAGTACGCTCGACGGCGCCCGCATTGAGTTCAAAGGACAGGCGCCGCACTTTTTCCTGGACCAGCGCAACCCGCTCGACCTCGTTGCGGACATGGTTCAGGGCCTGCTGACGGCGGGTCAGCACGGCGGACATTTCACGGAAGGCGTTCTGCACGGCCTTTTCATACTCGGCCACTGCGATCTGCTGACGCACCTTGGCAAGATCCAGGTTGGCCTGATTACGCCCGCCGTCGAACAGCGGCAGATTCAATTGCGGCGTGAACAGCCACGCACCGCTGCCGTTGCTGAACAAGGTGCGCAGGCTGTCGCTCTGCAAGCCCACGCCGGTACTGAGTTTTATCGACGGAAAGAACGCCGCACGAGCAGCACCAATGTTGGCATTGCTGGCCTTGAGGGCTTCTTCGCGCTGACGGATGTCAAAACGCTCCAGCAGGCGCTGAGACGGCAGATTAGACAGCCAGGCCGGCGTATCGACCAGCGCGGCGCTCAGCGCAGGGGTGTCTGGCGTGCTGACGGGCAATACCGTCGAATAACCGGTGAGTAACAACAAGGCCTGCGACGCGTTGGCGTGATCGCTTGCCGCATCCTGTACCTGCTGTTGCGTGCTCAGGGTGTCGAGGCGCTGTGCCATCAGATCATCCAGCGAAAGCGCACCTTGACGCTGCTGCTCTTCGGCCGCCTTGACCAGCATCAGCCGGGCCTCGTGAACCGCCTGCGCATCCTGCTGCACGGCAGCGGCCAGACGCTCGGCCAGCCAGGCGCGGGCGACTTCCGCAATCAGCGCACTGCGTGCCGCCTGCTGGCCGTAGGTGCTGGCCAGATAATCGTGCCGCGCCGCCTCTGACAGGCTGCGCACGCGCCCGAAAAAATCCAGTTCGAAGTCAGAGACGCCCACCGACGCGATGGAAATGTCCTGACCATAACGCTCGTCGGCGGCCGCATTATCGAAGTGCTGACGATCGCGCTCGACACCTGCGGCAAGGGTCGGAAAGCGATCGGCGCGGGTAATGCCGCGCATTGCCCTGGCCTCCTCCACACGCAGCACCGCCACACGAAAATCGCGATTGAACGCCAGGGCCGATTGCAGCAACCGGCGCAGTTCGCCCTTCGGCGATAACTCGCCAGCCAGCGCTTCTTCGTCGGCACTGAGCACGACGGCTGTGGAGGTATTCGGAGCCGCGACCACAGCAGACACCTGATCGACAGGGACCGGCAACGCCGGACGCTGATAGGCCGGTATCAACGAGCAGCCCGAAAGAACCAGGCTCGCCAGCATGGCCAGGCAATACCGGCGGCGGTTGCGGATACGCTTGGACAGCGGTGCACTCATCGGCATAGGATCTGTCCGCGACAGTGGGCTCTGGACAGCATCCTGAACGTCGACTTTCAACAAACCGTTCGTGAATTATCAAGATTTGATCAAGAGGCGCTCTCGTGTCAGGAAAACGCATTCTTATCGTTGAAGACGACGCCGACAGTGCCAGCATTCTCGAGGCTTACCTGCGTCGTGACGGTTTCAACGTCGGGCTGGCCGAAAACGGTCAGCGCGGTATCGATATGCACCGTCAGTGGAAACCCGACCTGATTCTGCTGGACGTCATGCTGCCGCTTGTCAGTGGCACGGACGTGCTGTCGGCAGTCCGGCGCTGCAGCGACACGCCGGTGATCATGGTCACCGCCATGGGCGACGAACCGGAAAAACTCGGTGCCTTGCGCTATGGGGCCGACGATTACGTGGTCAAGCCCTACAACCCTCGGGAAGTGGTGGCCCGCGTGCATGCGGTTCTGCGGCGCTCCCAGCAGAACGGCAACAACGAGCGTCATTTGCGCTACCAGAACCTGCTGGTAGAGCTGGACGCCGTCACCGCGATCATTGAAGGTCCGGATGGCGCAGAGACCGTACTCGACCTGACACCTACCGAGTTCAAGATCCTTTCGACGTTGCTGAAAACGCCGTCCAAGGCCTTCACTCGCGAAGAACTGCTGGAAATCTGCCTTCCCGACAGCGAGGCGCTGGCCAGGGTTGTCGATGCGCATGTGCATAACCTGCGGCGCAAACTGGAGATCCATGGCGTGGACAACGTGCTGGTCACCGTCCGTTCGGTTGGCTATCGGTTCAGGTGATCCTCATGCGACATTTTTTCAGGCACAGACAAAAACCGTTGTGGCACTGGGTCGGCATGCGCATGAGCATGCTCGCCGTCGGTGCGGTCATCGTCATCGCATTTTGCATGTGGCTGCACGTCACGGTCTCTGACTGGCTCACCCTGCAGGCCATGCCGGCCGACGTGCGCATGGAATTCCTGCGGCTGCAGGCCGAGCCCACCCTGGACATGGTCAAGCTGCGCGAACTGTTCTTCGAGTATTACCCGATCGAAAACCTGCTGCCGGGCATTGCCAACAAGGAATGGTGGGTGCTGGCAGCGCTGGTGTCGATCGCGATCCCGATCATCATATTCTTCGGCTTTCTGTTTTCCCGTCCGCTTTCCAGCCAGTTCTCCTCGATTGCCAGGGGCGCACGTCAGGTCGCCCAGGGTGACTTCAAGACGCGCCTGCCGATGAGCACCAACGGCCCGGACGAATTGCAGGCGCTGGTCAGCGACTTCAACACCATGACCACTCAGCTCGGCCGTTACGAACTGGAAGTCAGCGAGTCCAGTGCCATGATTGCCCATGAGTTGCGCACGCCACTGAATGCCGCCATGGGACGCATACAAGGCATGATCGACGAAGTGTTCCCGCGTGACCTGGCACAACTGGAAATGGTCCATCGCCAGCTCGGCCAGTTGAACAAACTGGTGAGTGATCTGCACCTGCTCTCGCTCGCCAGCGCGGGTCAGCTGACCCTGGACAAGACGGAGTTTTCCCTTGAGAAACTGGTGGTCGAACGTCTGGGCTGGTTTGCCACGCCGCTCGATGAGGCAGGTGTCGCCGTGACGATCGATATCCCGCGGAAATTGACCGTCAACGCCGACCGTGACCGGATCGGTCAGGTGGTGAATATTCTCGTCGATAACGCGCTGCGCTATTCGGCGATGGGCAGAGAGCTGCTGATTGTCGGCAAAGCCAGCGCTGGGCGCATGGAACTGACCGTCTCGGACCGCGGGCCCGGCTTTGACTCGGAGAACCTCGAACAGGTATTCGACCGCTTCTGGCGTGCCGAACGTTCGCGGGCGCGTTATTCGGGAGGCAGCGGCCTTGGCCTGTCCATCGCCAGAGCCATTTGCCTCGAGCATGACGGCACTATCGAGGTCCGCAACAGGCCAGGCGGAGGATCCGTCATCCGCCTGGAGATTCCGGGCTGAGCCTGCCTGCCCGGCCCCGCAGATCAGTGCCCCATCAACGAGTCGATGCCGTCCGGCTTGTCGTGCACACCAAACCGGTCCACCAGCGTGGCGGTGGCCCGGTTCATGCCGATAACGTCGACGCTGATGCCTGCCTTTCTCAGTTTCAAAACCACCTTGTCCAGTGCGGCCACAGCGGTGATGTCCCAGAAATGCGCCTCGCGCAGATCGATGACCAGTGTCTCGAGGCTTTCACGCAAGTCGAATGAGGCCATAAAACGGTCAGCGGAAGCGAAGAATACCTGGCCGGTGACGTAGTAGGTGCGATGGCTGTGGAAGGGATCACGGTGCGACGTGACGTCAAGGAAGTGAGCGATCTTGCTGGCAAAGAACATCGAGGCAAGCAGAGAACCGACCAGCACACCGTAGGCAAGGTTGTGGGTCGCCACGACCACCACCACGGTGACCACCATCACGATGTTGGTCGAGAGCGGGTATTCCTTGAGGTTGCGGATCGATCCCCAACTGAAGGTACTGATCGACACCATGATCATCACCGCCACCAGCGCCGCCATCGGAATACGCGCCAGCCATTCGCCCAGAAACAGCATCATGATCAACAGCAGCAAACCCGCACTGAGGGTTGAAAGGCGTGTTCTGCCTCCAGACTTCACGTTGATCATCGACTGGCCGATCATGGCGCAGCCAGCCATGCCGCCGATCAGACCCGTGGCGATATTGGCAATGCCCTGCCCTTTGCACTCACGGTTTCGGTCACTGGTGGTATCAGTCAGGTCATCGACGATGGTCGCGGTCATCATCGACTCCAGCAGGCCCACCACAGCCAGCGCGGCGGAATACGGCAGAATGATCAGCAGCGTGTCGAGATTGAGCGCGACGTCCGGCCACATGAAGGTCGGCAGGCTGTCGGGCATTGCGCCCATGTCTCCCACGGTTCGTACATCAAGCCCCATGTAAATGGAAATTGCGGTGAGCACCAGAATGCACACCAGCGGCGAAGGCAGCAGCTTGCCCAGCACCGGCACGCGCGGGAACAGGTAGATGATTGCCAGGCCCGCCGCGGTCATCGCGTACACCGGCCAGGTCACATGGGTCAATTCCGGCAACTGGGCCATGAAGATCAGAATCGCCAATGCATTCACGAACCCGGTAACCACCGAGCGTGAAACGAAGCGCATCAACTCACCCAAGCGCAGATAGCCGGCGATGATCTGCAATACGCCGCAGAGCAAGGTGGCGGCCAGCAAATACTGAAGCCCGTGCTCTTTGACCAGATTCACCATCAGCAAGGCCATCGCACCTGTAGCTGCAGAAATCATCGCCGGGCGTCCGCCCACGAAAGCGATGACCACGCAGATACAGAACGACGCGTAAAGCCCGACTTTCGGGTCTACCCCGGTGATGATGGAGAACGCGATGGCCTCTGGAATCAGGGCCAATGCAACAACCAGCCCGGCCAATACATCGGCACGAACGTTGGAAAACCACGTAGCTTTGATTTTTTCGAGCATGGAAATACCTGTGACAGACGCAGCAAGACGCACGGCAGCAGTTGCCGGACGAGCAGGAGCATCGGTTTTCGATTGAGTAGTCAGATTGGGAGTGGCGGCGACCAGAAAACGGGCGCAGCAACGGGCGACTGCAGCAAGAAGGCAGTCAGGTGTTGCGAGGGGGGCGTAGCGCTAAGGCGGCGTAGGCAGCCAGTTGGAACGGGACACGTCTATTTCCTTCGATGGGTCGTAAGGCGCTGGCATCATAGACCTATCCGTTTGAGTGATTCAAGGGCAAGTCATCTCCCCGAACGACCTGAGTGACGGATGGCGCAACACCCTGAAACACGCAAAAAAGCCATCTGATACTGTTTTTTACAGCTGTTGTGTCTCTGTTCGTTATGACCGGTTTCGCTCATGATGCAGCCTTGCTCATTCGAAGCCGCTTATGAAACGCTACGAAAAATTCGCCGCCGACATCTCGGAAATGATTCGCAGCGGCGTCCTGCCCGCCGGGGAAAAAGTCCCGTCCGTACGCGTCGCGAGTCGCACATGGTCCGTCAGCCCGGCGACGGTCTTCAAGGCCTATTACCTGCTGGAAGACAAGGGACTGATTCAGGCCCGCGCACGCTCCGGGTATTACGTGCGCGAGCATGCCGCCAATGCACTGACCGAGCCTGAACTGATCAGACACACCAGCGAAGGCACCGAACTGGGCGTCAGCGACCTGATCTTTTCAGTGCTCGGCTCGCTCAAGGACCCGGACACCGTGCCGTTCGGCTCGGCGTTTCCCAGCCCGCACCTGTATCCGCTGGCGAGCCTGGCAAAGTCGATGGCGTCAGCTGTGCGTGCGCTGACGCCTGCGGGCATCGTCAGCGACATGACCACCGGGAATCCCGAACTGCGCCGACAGATCGCCCTGCGCTACATGATCAGTGGCGTGCGCTTGCCGGCGGACGAACTGGTCATCACCAATGGTGCGATGGAAGCCCTGAACCTGTGCCTGCAGTGCGTCACCGAGCCCGGCGACCTGGTCGCCATCGAAGCCCCGGCGTTCTATGCCTGCCTTCAGGTGCTGGAGCGTCTGAAGCTGAAAGCCGTCGAAATCCCCGTGCATCCGCGTGACGGCGTGGACCTCGACTCGCTGCAGGACAGCCTGACACGCCTGCCGATCAAGGCTTGCTGGTTCATGAGCAGCTTTCAGAACCCATTGGGCGCGAGCATGACTCAGGAAAACAGGATCAGGCTCTACGACCTGCTGGAACAGTATCAAATCCCGTTGATCGAGGACGATGTGTACGCCGAACTGTATTACGGCGCCAAGGCGCCTCACCCGGTGAAAAGCCTGGACCGCAGCGGACTGGTGATGCACTGCAGCTCGTTTTCCAAAACCCTCGCACCCGGCTATCGGGTCGGCTGGGTGGCAGGCGGGCGTTACACCGAGCAGATTGACCGCCTCAAGCTCATGACCACCCTCTCCCCTTCGGTCCCCGCTCAGGCGGCGCTCGCCGACTACCTCAAGCACGGCGGCTATGACCGCCATCTGCGTAAACTGCGTGACACTCTCGAACTGCAACAAGGCGCGATGCTCGCCGCTGCCGCCCGCTATTTCCCGGCGGCGACACGCGTCACCCGCCCCGTCGGCGGCTACTTTCTGTGGTTCGAATTCCCCGAGCAGGTTGATTCGCTGCAGCTCTTTCAACTCGCGCTAGCACAGGGCATCAGCCTGGCACCCGGCCCGATCTTTTCCGCGTCACGGCGCTTCAAGAATTGCGCGCGCCTCAACTACGGCACGCCCTGGGACGAACGCAGCGAGCAGGCCATGGCGATGCTGGGCCGTATCATCGCGTCGTTCTGAGCGTTTTCATGCCTTGCACAAAGGCAACTGATCCGTATTTTTAAGCTGTTTCTGAATCTGTATCAGAATCTGTCCGAGCACGATAATGGCAGCGCTTTCAAACGCGCAGGCCAACCGCCAGAAGCGGCGCCTGCGGCTCGTTACAGACGGATCGATCAGCAGGAGACGCTCATGGGCAAGCTCGGACTTTCTTTGATAGGTTTTTTATTGTTGGCAATCGCGGTGGGTTTGTTGGGGACTATTTCGCCGTATTGAGGCGCCGCGAGCCAGGAATGCTGAAGCCGCGTTGCATTAGCGCCAAAACGAAAAAACCCGCCATCAGGCGGGTTTTTTCTTGTTCAAAGGCCTACACATCGCCTTTGAAATATCGTCTGGCTCCACGACCTGGACTCGAACCAGGGACCCAGTGATTAACAGTCACTTGCTCTACCAACTGAGCTATCGCGGAATGAGCGCTATGTTACTGATTCGGAAAAGGAAGTCAAGCAGAGCAGAAAAAAATCCTGCTCGTTCATCCGGATGCCATTTCCGGCCAAACAGGAGCACGGTTCAGAAGCCTGCCTGACACGGTAGCCCTACTTGATCCGATAGTGGAAGGTATTCTTCACCCCGGGCACGGTCACCGCCCTGCCCTCGACAACCCGTGGCTGATAACGAAAGGTTTGCGCTGCGGCCAGTGACGGACGGATGAACAATGGATGGCAGGCACCCTGCACTTGCGGGTTGATCACTGTGCCTTGCGGTGACACGTCGTAGACCACCGTGCAATCACCCTCGATGCCTTTGTCCAGTGCCCGTTCAGGATAGTCCGGGGCCTCCTTGCTCAGCGGCTGGTACTGGCTGCTGTCGGCAGCGGCAGCCTGTTGCTGTGCTGACTGCTGCGTCTGACGGGCACGCTCGGCGGACTGGCGTGCCTGTTCAGCCTGACGCTGCTGCTCGATCTGCTGACGTTGCTGTGCGGCCAGTTGCTGTTCCTGTTGCTTGCGCTGCTCGGCCTCGCGCAGGCGTTGGGCATTCTGCAGTTGCTCGCGCTCGTGCTTTTGCTCTTCGACGCGCTTGCGGGCCACTGCAGCCTGGTCAGGTTGACGCTGCGGCTCTGCCTGCGGTTTCGCAGCTTCGAGCGGTTTGCTGACCGGCAACGATGCCGGTGCAGGGGGTGGCGGCGCCTGCACAGGCTCGGTTACCGGTGCCGCCGCCACCGGGACTGGCTCAGGCGCTGGCGCTGGCGGCAGAATCAGTAACTGGGTGGTCAGGGTTCTGACCTGTTCGGGCGGTTTTTCCCGGGCGCTCCAGCCGAGCATCAGACCGCTCAGCAGTGCGCCATGCAACGCCAGCGCGACCGCCGCCGCGAGGCCATTGCGGCGCAGCCAGGGCCCGGTCCCCCATTCGCGGCGCGGCGGCTGATAGTCGAGGGTCAGGGTGTTCATTGCGGCGCCTCGGTCACCATCCCCAGTTGCGTCACGCCACTGCGTTGCAGAGCCGCCATGGCAGCGACCACACGACCGTAATCGGCTTTATCATCCGCACGGATGAACACTTGCGTGTCGTTGCGCTCGGCCACCAGTTGAGCAATGCGCGCCTGCATGTCCTCCAGGCTCGCGGCCTGATCGGTCTGCGCCTGAGTGTCGACGGTGTCGCCCAGGTTCCAGTAGTAGCCGCCCTGCGCCTTGACGGACAACGTCACGATACGCTGCCGGGTGTCGGTGACGAGCGCTTCGCTGGCGACTTTCGGCAACTCGATTTTCACGCCTTGGGTGAGCATCGGCGCCGTCACCATGAAAATCACCAGCAGCACCAGCATCACGTCGATGTAAGGCACGACATTCATTTCGGCCTTCGGGCCATGTTTGCGTTGTGGTTTGACCAGCATGACAAGTCCTCAGGCCGCAGCGGCCATGTTGCGTGTCAGGCCTTGCAGAGTGCGGTTCAGGCGCACCTGCAGTTCGTTGCCGAAGCTGTAGTAACGCGCCGTGAGGGTCTGGCCACGGGCGGCAAAGCGGTTGTAGGCGATCACCGCCGGAATGGCCGCGAACAGGCCGATGGCGGTGGCGATCAGCGCTTCGGCAATACCCGGCGCGACGGTCGACAGCGTGGCCTGCTGCACCTGCGACAGGCCGATGAAGGAGTTCATGATCCCCCAGACGGTGCCGAACAGGCCGATATACGGGCTGACCGAGCCTACCGTGGCGAGAAACTGCAGGCCTTTTTCCAATTGCAGCTCTTGCTCGCTGATGGCGACCTGCAGCGAGCGCTCGACGCCGGAGAGCACCACATCAGGCTCGATGCCCGGCCGCTGCTTGAGCTGCATGTATTCGGCGTACCCCGCATGAAACACGTCCTCGATCCCGCCCGCATCGCCCTGCGCAGCGGATGCCTGGGCCTGCAGCGGCGCCAGGTCGGCGGCACTGCGAAAGCGTTGCTGGAAGGCATCCAGTGAGCGCTCGTAATGACGCAGCGCAAGGCTGCGCTGGATGATCAGGAACCAGCTGACCAGCGAGGCGAGCAGCAAAATCAGCATCACGGCCTTGACCAGCAGGCTGGCATCGCTGATCAGGCCCCAGATGGTCATGTGTTCGAGAGTGGCGTGCATTGGGGTAGTCCTCTGTAATGGAACGAATGATTAGCACCGCTTGATGACAAACGACTTACGGCAGCTTCAAGGTCTTCATGACCTCGGCCCACGGCACGAACTTGAAGTTCTGCGCCTGCTCGGGCATGCGCTTGCGTCCGTCCTGAACCACCAGCATGCCTTTGCTCCAGGGGCCGCCGAGGTTCATGGCGGTCACTTCGATGCCGTCGGTTTCCGAGGTGCCGTCGATCCCTGCCTTCGCGTTCAGGCCGACCCTAAATGCGCCGCGCAGTGCATAAGGCGGCTCGGCATCCACCACCACATAGCTGTCGTTGCCCTGGCTGGAAATCAGCAGATAGTCATGACCATCACTCTGGTACAGCGCCAGCCCCTCGACGTCGGCGTGCACCACTTCACCCACCTTGATCACACTGGACAGCGTCGCAGGCTGATCCGCCCGCGCATCGACTTCCCAGACGCCAACGTCTTCTTCACCGAGAAACAGGCGCTGACGCTGGTCATCGGCCACGCAGCCTTCCGGTTGGGTGTCGACCTTGAAGCGGCGCACCAGCTCGCCTTTGGCCTTGCCGTCCGGTGCACTGAGCCGGTACTGGAGAAAGCTGCCGTCCTTGCCATTGGCGAAGGCATACAGCTCGCCACTGGCCGGCTTGAACAGGCAGACGCCGTAGATTTCCGCCAATGGCGTGGCAATTTCCCCCGCCTCATGAAGCGTGCCGCTGGCCCGATCGATGCTGAACAGACTCAGGCTGTTGCGATCGCGATTACTCGCCACCGCCAGATCGACGTTCTTGCTACCCAGCATGAAACCGGGGCGCACATCGACATTGTTCAAACGCCCGACCGGCAGTTCCTGTAACTGCTTGCCGCTCAGGTCGTAGGCCAGCAGACCCTGCTTCTTGTTGGTGCCCAGCACCCGGCTGAGCGCCGGATTTTTCGGGTTGACCCAGATCGCCGGGTCATCGGCAGCGTCACCCTGACGCCCGACCGACTGGCTCTGACTGGCCGGCATGACACTCGGCAGCGGCGCAGCAACCGCGACCGGTTCAGGCGTCCAGTTCAGCGCCCCCTGATACAGATGCTCGCCGTCCTTGTCGTTGACCAGCACCTGCAAACCGCCCTTGTCCTGATGCACCGAGAGACCTTCGGGCTTCTTCAGGTTCATCAATGACAGATCGGCCACCGGCGTCCAGGCTGCCTGCTGTTCATCATCCTGCTGCTGATAGAGATGCAACGACTTGCCCTTCGGGTCCAGCGCCAGCAGACCGCCAGGCACCACGGCCATTGCCCCGGCGGCCTGTTTCAGCTCGCCAAACGGCTCGCGCAATGCCACCGGCTGCCGGGCGACATCAGCCTCGGGATGCGCTGGGTAGGCCCACCAGCCGATGTTCGCTTCATTGACGAACAACCTGTGCGCGGCATCGTCGACCTGACAAAACTCGGCATCGGGAGGCAGCGGCAGATTGCGCACCAGGCGCGGCTCGCCGTTGAGCCGGTTGTTCGCACCAATCAGCCATTGCTCGCCCTTGCCCTCTTCGCCCACCAGGAACACAAACAGGTTGCTGGCATCATCGCGGTACAGACACAGGCCGGCCACTGAATAGTCGCGTGTCGGCAGGTAGACCGGCTTCGACCAGTGCATCTTCGTCGGATCGAGCTGGGTCAGCAGTGCCTGTTGACGTGTGTTGTCCAGCGTCGCGACCAGGACGTTGTCGCCCGTTGAGCGACTGTCGAGCCCTTGAAATGAACCCGGCATTTTTGCCAGTTCGCGGCCCTGTTCATCCAGCAGCAACAGGCCGGCCTTGACGCTCGCGGCCAGACGCCGACTGCCGTCACTGTCCGGCAAGAAGGCGACAGACTGAGCCTTGAACGAGGCGTTTTCAGCCCAGCGCGTCAGGTTCAGGTCCATCGGCGACGCGGCCTGCGCAGCCCCGGCCGTCAGGCAAAGCAAGAGCGCCAGGCACACTGGCTTGGGTGATAGCGAAATCATCATGAACGGTTGAATCCTTTGAATGAGCGCTTCAGATCGATCAGAAATGGGTGAAGGTCAGGCCGACCTTGTAAGTCGGGCCGTACTCTTCGTACTGGCCGTTGTAGGCACGATGGCCGCTGTAGACGAAGTACGGCTGATCGGTGAGGTTCTGCGCCTCGAAGCTGACCTTGAGGTTCTTCGTCAGTGAGTAGCGCGCGCTGAAATCAACGAAAGTCTGCGCGTCCACGTACTGGTCATGGTCCTTGTCGCCGATCGCCGCCAGCTCGTAGAGGTAGGCCGACTTGTAGTTGGCGGACAGACGCAGACTGAGTTTGTCGTTCTCCCAGCCGAGCATGACGTTACCGACGGTTTTCGACTGGCTGGGCAGGTCGATATCGCGTTTGCGATTGGTGCCGGTGCTCTGGTCGAAACCGTTGATGCTGGCGTCGGAGCGGCTCAACGTGGCGTTGGCGCCCAGCAGCAGACCGTTCCATGGCGCAGGCAGCCAGTCGAGTTTCTGCGAGTAGGCCAGCTCCAGGCCATACAGCTTGGCCTTGTCGCCATTGGCAAAGGTGTTGGCTTCGGAGAAGTTCGCCCACTGTCCGGTGCCCGCCAGGTCAGTGTTGTAGACGAAATTCTGAATGTCCTTGTAGAACACGAACGCCGACACCGTGCCGGCGCGGCCCATGAAGTGTTCGATGCCCAGGTCGAGGTTGCTCGACTCCAGCGGCTTGAGATTCGGGTTACCGAAAGACGCTTCGTCATCGTCGATCACAAAACCCGGTGCGAGTTGCCCGAAGGTGGGACGTACCACGGTTTTGGTCCACGCGGCGCGCAGCTGGGTACTCTTGTCGATCTGATAACGGGCATGCAGGCCCGGCAGCCAGTGGTGATAGCGACGGTTGGTGGTACTGGACTCGAAAGCGCCATCACGCACACCGGTGCCCTTGGCGTCCATTTCAGTGCCTTCATAGCGCAGGCCGGCGATGAAGCGCCACTTGTCGACATCCAGGGTATTCATGAAGTAACCGGCGTTGATGTCTTCGTTGATCTTGAAGTCATTGGCCCGGCTTTCGGCCTCGTCGTAGGCATCGGCAGCGTTCAGGCCACCGATCAGCCCCTTGATTGCACCGGGGCTGATGCCGCTGCCAAAGTTACCCAGTCGGTAGTCGATGTTGCCTTTCTGGAACTGCGTCAGGTTGAGTTGCTGGTCGCTGAAACCCAGATCATCGAAATCCTCGTATTTCCATACTTCCAGGTCATTGCTCTTGTCGCGGCGGCTGACCTTGCCGCCAAACTTGAATTGCGAGGCGTAGCCCTTGAAATCGTAATCGCGGGCCAGGTCCAGACGCAGGTTCTTCTCGGTGTCCTTGGTGTACTGCTTTTCCCAGTCGACCTTGTCCAGGGTGAAGTTCGAGTTGTCGTAGAACGCGGAGCCGACAATAGGCCGCGGCTTGTCGCGGTCATAGAAACCGCTGTCGGCAAAATCATCGTTGCCGACGAACGTGGCGCCTGCGATATGGCCAGGGCTGTCCTCGCTGGATTCGCTGTAACCGGCCTGGCCGCTGAGGGTCCACAGACCAACCATGCGCTCGCCACCGAACACGTAGGACTGGATTTCCTGGGTTTCCGTACGCGCCTTGAGCTTGCGCGTGCCCTCGGCATCGCCTGTCTGCCCTGCGCTCTGCGCATCGGCAAACTCGAAACCGTTGGTGGTGCGGACCTCGTCGTCCTTGAAGCGGCTGTACAGGGTGCGCAGGTAATACTTGCTGACGTCATCGGGCCGGTAATCGAAGTTCAGCCCGCCACCGGCGCGCTCGCGACTGATGTCGTAGTCGCGCTGTTCGAAGGATTGCAGCCGCGCGCCATCCCAGTCACCGCCGGTTTCGACGTTGTCGGAGCCGAAGTCACGCTTCTGCCAGCTCAGCGCTGCCGCCACGCCGAAGTTGTCGATGCCGTCGCCGAGGCTGAAACGATTGCTTGCCGCGCCGGAAAACTTGGGGCTGGTCTGACGGGTGTTCTTGTCGTAGCTGGCCTCGCTGCTGCCGGTGTAGAACAGGCCCTTGTGGTCGAAGGCCGAGAGGCTCTCGACATCGATGGTGCCACCCAGCGAATTGGCGTCCATGTCCGGGGTCAGGGTCTTGATCACTGACAAGGACTGCACCAGTTCGGCGGGCAGAACATCCAGTGCCACGGCACGTCGATCACTTTCCGGGGCGGGCACCATGGTGCCGTTGATGGTCACGCTGTTCAGGTCGGGGGCCAGGCCACGAACGGTGACAAAGCGCCCCTCACCCTGATCGCGCTCGACGCTGACGCCCGGCAGGCGCTGCACTGCTTCGGCGACGTTCTGGTCCGGTAACTGCGCAACACCGTCGGCATGCACCACGCTCTTGATGCTGTCGGAGCTGCGTTGTTCCTTGAGCGCGTTGTCGATGCTCGCGGCCTGCCCGACCACTTGCACGTGCTCGGTGGTATCGGCTTCGGCGGCCTGCAAACGTTCGCTGCCGATTGCAAACGCCAGCGCGCTGAGTGTGAAACCGACCAGTTGGGCCCTGCTGCGACGCCTGTGCATGTAAGTCCTCCCCCATAAACCCGACAGACCAGGCAAATGGCCCGGCAACTGGAGGCGCAAGCTAGAGTCGTGCAGTGACGGTTCTGTGACAGGTAACGGGCTAAGGGACTGAAAACAGGGGGGTTGAGGGGAATGGGGCAAGTAAATGAGCTGATTTGACTTTCCGGCGGGGCTGGAGCTGTAGGTCTTACTAAGGCTCGGTGTGTCTGGCACATCGTATGCGCCGATTCTACTGTCGGTTCCCGACAGATCGCGAGCAAGCTCGCTCCCACGGCCGCTGGCCAGAATCAAACGCCGACATGCAGGTAACTCTGATGCGACACAACCTCATGCGTTAACCGCGACCGCTGCCAACGCAGTATTTCTCGAACGCGATGGCACTGACGACGCAGCGCTTTTCGATCGCGATGGCACTGACGACGCAGAGTGCGACGTTAGTGACGGCTGAGTCCTCGCGCTGATCCGGGGTGGCGTACACGTCAGATGCGAAGCAAAAACCTGCAACACACGTGAGCTGATTCGACCTTTCGCGGTCCGCGTTACCCGTCACCTAAGTGTCATGTGCATCTGTTCTGCTGGCCGATAATCAGCACCTCGGGAGCCGTCTGTTCATGTTCAGGATCATCCAACCTCATCGCTGGAAACTCGCCGTGCTGATGGTCGCCTCCAATCTCGGCCTGCTGGCGTTTCTGGCATTCGGCACCGTCAAACATGTCAGCGAATGGCAATGGCTGGACATCGTCGGTGAAGGTGGCTCTGCCCTGCTATCGCTGGTCTGGCTGTTTCTGGTGTTCAAGAGCAGACCGGCCGGCCGGGTAACCAATTACCTGTCGATCGGCCTGAGTTGCGTGTTCTTCTCGTGGTGGATCGACGCGCTCGACGAATTCATCCGCCTGCCCGCCGCGATCGAATGGGATCACTGGCTGGAATCCGGCCCGATGCCGGTCGGCCTGATCCTGCTGACCCTGGGCATCTACCACTGGCATCGCGAACAACTGGCGATCAGCGCACAAATGGAAAAACGCGAGCGCGGCTTCCGGGAACACCGGCTGTACGACAAACTCACCCCGCTGGGCAGCGCCGACTACCTGAAACGCCAACTGGTGGTCAGCCTGGAACAGAGTGTCTGCCAACAGCAGCCGCTGTCGCTGCTGGCGCTGGACGTGGATGGTTTCAGCGCGATCAACAATGCCTTCGGGCATGCCGAAGGCGACGAGGTGCTGTCGGCGCTCAGCCACTTGCTGGTACTCAATCTGCGCCGCCAGGACCTGCTCTGCCGTCTGGCTGGCGACCGCTTTGTGGTGTTATTGCCCAACACCGGAGAAAGCCAGGCGAAGCTCCTGGCGCTTGAGTTGCAGCAGGCGGTCGCCAGTCTGGCGCACAAGACCCGGCAACAGGGCGAACGCATTCACCTGTCGGCCAGCGTGGCGGTCGTCATGGCACTTAATGAAACGCCGGACAACCTGCTGCGCCGCCTCAATCTGTCGCTGGCCCGCGCCCGACGCCCTCTGACCTGCACTGCCTGAGCGCCTGCCATGACGCTTAAAAGTGACTGGTATGAAATCGACAGCCGCTTCATCCCCGGCCACTACCAGCCGGCGACGCTGATTGATCTGGCTTTGTCGCGCGGCATTGACAGCCATCGTCTGCTCAAAGGAACCGGGCTGTTCTACGAGGATATCGTTGCGGGCAAGACGCGCCTGAGTCCACAGCAGTTCTTCGTCCTGATCGGTAACGCGCAACGTCAGATGGAAGCCGACGACACCAGTTTCCTGTTCGGCCAGCGGCTGTTTCCCGGCCACTACGGCGCGGCCAGTCACGCGCTGCGGCATGCGCAAAATCTGCATCAGGCGCTGGAGATACTGATCCGCCAACAGGCGCTGCTCAGCCCGCTGCTGATACCGCGTCTGGAGCTGGACGAACAGTTCGCCTATCTCTACTGGCTGGACAGTTGTGGTGCAGACGAACAACAGCGCTTCCTGCTCGAAGCCGGCATGACCGCCCTGGTGGCGATGAGTCAGTCGCTGAGCGGCGAGCGTTTGCCGTGGGAATGCAGTTTCTGTCACGAAGAGCCACGCTACATCGAGCAGTACTGGGTTCATCTGGGCGAAAACACGGCATTTGGCCGCCCGCTGGACATGATGCGCCTGCCCAGGCATTACCTCACCCATGCCTGGCCTGGCGCCTCCCCCATCGCCGTGCAGGTCGCGCAACAGGAAGCCGACGGGCAACTCGCAGCGCTGGGCATGTCGTTCAGTCTGCTGGACCGCTTGCACCAGCACCTGCGTGAACATGTGCGACAGGCCACCAGCCTGGAACAGGTCGCTCACGCTTTCGCCATGAGTCCGGCCACGCTGAAGCGCAAGTTGCACAAGCACGGCACGCACTTTCAGGCGCAGCACGATCTGGCCCGCAAGCACGTCGCGTTGTACCTGTATCAGATCAAGGGGATGAGCAACGAAGCTGTGGCGGACTACCTGAACTTCAACGATCCGGCCAATTTCCGCCGCTCGTTCAAACGCTGGACTGGCAGCACACCGACCCTGATCCAGCGCCTGTTCAACTTCGAATGAGTCCGCCTCAGCGCTGCACGCACAGTTTGTAACCCAGGCCATGGGCGGTGTGCAGCAACGGCGTGTCGTGGCCGCCATCGAGTAACCGCCTGAGCACATGGATATTGCTGCGCAAGCTGCTGCTGTTCGGGGCATCACGGCCCCAAAGCGCCTCTTCCAGCTCGGCCCGCTTGACGATATGCGGGCTTTTGCGCATCAGCAGTTCCAATAGCTTCATGTTGGTCGGGTTGAGCTTCAAAGGCACCCCTTTGCGGGTGACCTCCAGGGTGTCCAGATCGAACTGCAGGTCGGCAACCACCATCGTCCGGTTGTCCTGGCGCTGCCGTCGGCTGACGATCGCTTCTACCCTGGCGAGCACTTCGGACATTGCAAACGGCTTGGTGATGTAGTCGTCGGCCCCCACCTTGAAACCGGTGAGCCGGTCATCCAGTTCATCGCGCGCGCTGAGCATCACAATCGCGACTTCCGACTTCGAATACTGACGCAGGCTGTGGCAGATCTGGTTGCCGTCGATGCCGGGCAGCATGATGTCGAGGATGATCGCATCGAAGCGTTTCGAGGCGGCCAGATGCAACCCGCTCAGGCCGTCCAGCGCCCCTTCTACCGCATGCCCCCTGAGCTCGAAGAACTCCAGCAGGTTGTCGTGGATATCACGATGGTCTTCAATAACCAGAATGTTCATTGCCGCGCCTTGTTATTTTTCTACCCGACCGACCGGGCATCTGCTGCCAATGCGTCTGCAGGCCGAGTGCCGAATGCATCAGGTTTGTTGACGGCCACTGCCCGGCTAATCGGCTGTTGCAACCTCGATCGGCCATAGAAGCACAAGGCAACCAGCAGCGTGCTCAGCCACACCACGATACCCGCCCAGAAGGTGTGCGACATGAAGTGCCAGCCTTGCAGCACCCGCGTGGTGCCGTAAATCATCCCGAGCAGGAGAATGACCGCCAGCAGGATTTTCGAGTGTTGCCAGCAATAGCGACGAGCCACGAAGTACAGGGCAAGCAGACTGAACGCGCTTGACGCATGACCGCCCGGCCAGCATCGCCCGGCGCCGGCCTCGTGGAGCAGGTTGAAGTTTCTGAACCACTCGATGTGCGCCTGGCTGCCACCGTACAGGGTGGTCTCGACAGGGCAGTAAACGCTGGTGTGGCTTTTCAGGTAATGGATCATGCCGGTGCTCAGCGCAAAGGCAACGATGACGAAAAAGAAGTCCAGCCGGTGCCTGCGCGCAAAGCGCAAACAGGTGCCCAGCCGAGAGCCCGTCAGCCGCCTCGCGAGGCGCGAATCATCATATTTTTCCAGCAACGGCCAGACAAAGGATAGCACCGCACCGATGATCGCCAGCTCCCCGGTCCAGTTCGGAAGGATCCGCGCCCATCTGTGCGTGATGTTCTCGAACAGATGGCTCTGGCCGATGGGGAACACCCCGGCCGTCGAATCAAAAAACAGGTCAGTCAGTTGCCGGTCGATCGTGGTCAGGTCGAAAGTAACGAAGACCAGTAGAGCGAAAAACACCGGTACACCCAGGTTTATGCCGTAGAACCGCAGTCTGGCACTGGAAGATGTCGTCAATTGAATTGCTCGCTGTTGAGGTTTGCCCATTGCCCGGCATTCAGGGAGCCGAGAATTTTCGGCGGGTGGTTGCCGTCTATTTGTACGAAAAACGCCTGGGCGTACTCACTGGAGCGCTCGCCGCCAGGTACGCCGGCCTTGCGTTCGAACTGGTCGATGCAGCCACTGTGAGTGACCAGTACCATGTTCTCGCCGCTGACCTTGTGGGCCTGCACAGCCTTCATGAAGCCGCTGTCACAGTCGTTGATCCAGTCCTCAGCGACCACCGCGTGTCCTGCCAGCAGTTGCGCAGTCTGTTGCGTGCGGGTCTTGGGGCTGGCGATCATGCGCGCGTGGTCCATGCCCATCTTCTGCAACCCGGCACCCACCGCCAGCGCGGTATCGCGGCCGTTGGAGGTAATGCCGTCGGCGTCGCTCATGCACGGGTTGCTCGAGCGGTCACAGCGTTCGGCGTGGCGAATCATCACCACCACATTGCCTTGTCGCCAGTGCTCGCCAAGGCCGGATACGCTCAGGTTTCTACCGACCCCCAGGTCCACTACATGCACGCCGGAGAACGCCGAGTAGAACCACGCGCAGATAGCCATCAGCACGACGGCAACGGACATCGATACGATGTGCCGATGCAATTTGTAGCGCTGACTGATGCCCGAACGGGGAAGTACATTCTTGTTGATTATCGTGTTGGTCAAGGGACCACTCCTGCCATGAACCTATGTGTGGCGTTGACCCAGGGAGTGCCCGAGGTCTTCGCCGCTCCCATGCAGGCAAGATAGGTTCAGCATCGTCCCGATGCAGTGAAGAAGATGTGAAAAACGTGTTGTGGCCCAGCGCCATGTTTTTCACGCGAGCGCTCTGGAATGGGGGTTTGCGGTTTTACGGGCATGAACATGAAGATAATTTAAGCGTTTTTGCCGAAAGTTCCGTGCTCATCAGGACGATTTTGAACTGGCCGACCGTCTGCTGCAGCGGCGCTGCAAAGGATTAGCCACTAAAACGCTTATCGTTTACCATGCCGCGCGTCGGTTTCCGAGAGGAACTAACAGGGAATTCGCGCGCCTTTTTCCACCAGGCGAAAAACGAAACTGCCCCCGCAACTGTAGGCACCGAGCCTGCTCCATGACTGCCACTGGATCGTGATCCGGGAAGGCCGGAGCCTGGCGATGACGTGTCAGTCAGGAGACCTGCCGACCCGATTCAACCAACTAACCGGCGGGGTGTCCGGGAAGGACATCCGCACGCGTCGGCATTTCCTGCCGTGCCCGGTTATCTTCCGGGGATGTGTTTCCTGATGTGCATTGCGCCCTGGCACCTGCTCCAAAGGAGACCGCATTTCATGTCGTTGCCCCGCCTCGCCGCACTCGCTGCCAGCCTGACGCTGTCCACCCTGGCCCTCGCTGCCCCTACTCAGTACCCGCTGCCCCTTGAAAACTGTGGCGCGACCCTGACCTTCACGCATGCGCCAACCAAGGCTGTAACCATTGGCCAGGCCGGCACCGAAATGCTTTACGAGCTGGGTCTGGGTGACAGACTGGTCGGCACTTCGCTGTGGTTCAACAACGTATTGCCACGCTTCAAGGCGCAGAACGACAAGGTCGAACGCCTGGCCGACAACGAGCCCAGTTTCGAAGCAGTGATCGGCAAGCGACCGGAACTGGTGGCCGTGCAGCTGGAGTGGATGGTCGGCAAACAGGGCGTGGTCGGCACCCGCGAGCAGTTCCATGACCTGAAGATACCCACCTACATCCTGCCGTCCGACTGCGAAGGCAAGGACAATCTGGTCGGCGCCGATGGCACACGCCTGGAGCCATTCCGCATCGAGACCATCTACAAGAGCATCGAGCAACTGGCGCAGATTTTCGATGTGCAGGATCGCGGCGACGCGCTGGTCACCGACCTCAAGGGCCGCCTGAGCGCAGCGATTGCCAACGTCAGGCAGAACAAGGCCAACGACGTCTCGGCGCTGTTCTGGTTCTCCAGCTCTGACCTTGCCAGCGACCCTTTCGTGGCAGGCCGCAAAGGCATTCCAGACTTCATGCTCAACAGCCTGGGCATGCGCAATATTGTCCAGTCCGACGAAGAGTGGCCAACCGTGGGCTGGGAAACCATCGCCAAGGCCAACCCGAGCATTCTGGTCATCGCGCGCATGGATCGCCGCCGTTTCCCGGCCGACGATTACCTGAAAAAAATCGAATTCCTCAAGACCGATCCGGTGACCCGCAACATGGACGCAGTCAAGCATGACCGGATCGTGATCATCGACGCCGAGGGCATGCAGGCCGGCCTGCGTCTGTTCACCGGGTTCGAGGAACTGGCTGACGCCGCCAACCGTTTCAACGCTGCCAAATGAGATTGCCGATAGCGTTGGTTCATGTGCTCTGGGTTTCGGCGGTGCTGGTGCTGGCGATCATGATCGGGGCCGCGATCGGCGAAACCTCGATCAGCCTGCAGGTGGTTTTTCAGGTGCTGGCCAACAAACTCTGGGCCGCCGGCTATGTGCTCGACCCTATCGACGAAGGCATCGTCTGGAACTACCGGCTGACCCGCGCCATTGTCGCAGCGGCCTGCGGGGCCGGGCTGGCGATCTGTGGCGTGGTGTTGCAGTCGCTATTGCGCAACCCGCTGGCAGACCCGTATCTGCTGGGGATCTCCGCAGGGGCCTCGACCGGCGCAGTACTGGTCGCCATTCTGGGCTTCGGTGCAGGTGCGATCTCGATGTCGGCGGGCGCTTTTGTCGGGGCCGTGGCGGCATTTTCGCTGGTCGCCCTGCTGGCGCACTCTTCACGCGGCACGACGGCAGCCGGGCAGATCATTCTGGCCGGGATCGCCGGTTCGCAACTGTTCAATGCTCTGACCTCGTTTCTGATCACCAAATCGGCAAGCTCCGAGCAGGCACGCGGCATCATGTTCTGGCTGCTGGGTAACCTCAGTGGCGTGCGCTGGCACTCGGTCTGGCTGGCTGTGCCGACGGTGCTGGTCGGTCTGCTGGTGTGCCTCTGGCACCGGCGAGCGCTGGACGCGTTCACCTTCGGCAGCGACTCGGCGGCATCACTGGGGATCGCGGTACGGCGCGTGCAGATCATCTTGATCGCTACCGCCGCGCTGGTCACCGCAGTGATGGTCTCGATTGTCGGCTCCATCGGTTTCGTCGGGCTGGTGATCCCGCACGCGGTGCGCATGCTGGTCGGTGTCCGGCACGCACGGCTGGTGCCGCTGAGTGCCTTGAGCGGCGCACTGTTCCTGATCGCTGCCGATATCCTTTCGCGCACACTGATCAAGGGCCAGGCGCTGCCGATCGGGGTGATTACCGCACTGATCGGCGCACCGGTCTTCGCTTTGATTCTTATCCGGGGCAACAGCACGCGATGAATGCCTTACCTCATCCGCTCAGTGCACCGGTGCTCGGTTGTTCCGGTCTGGGTTATTCGGTTCGTGGCGCGGCGCTGCTGCGCGATGTCGACCTGAGCATTGCCGCGGGTGAAACCCTGGCCGTGGTCGGCCCCAACGGCTCGGGTAAATCCACCCTGCTCAAGCTGTTGGCCGGTATTCAGAAGCCGGTCAGCGGCTCGGTCAGCCTGGGCGGGCAAGCACTTGAGTCCTTGAGCCGCAGGGACGTGGCGCGCCTGCTGGCGGTGGTCGAGCAGCAGGCTGAAACCAGCGACGCCGTGACCGTACTGGACGCCGTCGAACTGGGCCGCACGCCCTGGCTGTCGGCACTCCAGCCGTGGAGTGCAGAGGACGATGCGATCGTTCGCCAGGCGTTGCAGGATGTGGACATGCTGCACCTGCAAAAACGCGCCTGGCACACCTTGTCCGGTGGCGAGCGGCAGCGCGTTCACATCGCCCGGGCGCTGGCGCAACGGCCGCAGATCCTTCTGCTGGACGAACCGACCAATCATCTGGACATCCAGCATCAACTGACCATCCTCGGCCTGGTCAGAGCCTTGCCGGTGACCACCGTAATTGCCCTGCACGATCTGAATCAGGCGCTGGACTGCGACCGTGTGGCGGTCATGGAAAAGGGTCGGCTGGTCGCGCTGGGTGCGCCGCTCGAGGTGCTGACCCCGGAACGTCTGCTGAGCACCTTCGGCGTCGTGGCGCACTGGCTGACCGACCCCAGTGACGGGGCGAAGATTCTGCGCCTGCGCTCGCGCTGAAACCGCGCCGATGGTCAGTCCGGCACCTGCTGCAATCTGCAACAGGTGCACCGCGCGGTCTGTGGCACTACAATGCGCGCTTTGCCCGCAGCCGGATCCCGTTGCCATGTCGTTACCCAAGCACCACCTGGAATTGCTCAGCCCTGCACGGGATGTGACCATCGCCCGTGAAGCCATCCTGCATGGTGCCGATGCGGTGTATATCGGCGGGCCGAGCTTTGGTGCGCGGCACAACGCCTGTAACGAGGTCAGTGACATTGCCGAGCTGGTCAAATTCGCGCACCGCTATCACGCGCGGATCTTCACCACCATCAACACGATCCTCCATGACGACGAACTGGAGCCTGCGCGAAAGCTGATTCACCAGCTCTACGACGCCGGCGTGGACGCACTGATCGTGCAGGACCTCGGGGTGATGGAGATGGACATTCCGCCCATCGAGCTGCACGCCAGTACGCAAACCGATATTCGCACCCTGAGCCGGGCGAAGTTTCTCGATCAGGCCGGTTTCTCGCAACTGGTGCTGGCCCGCGAACTGAATCTGCAGGAAATCCGCGCAATCGCCGACGAAACCGACGCGGCCATCGAATTCTTCATCCACGGCGCACTGTGCGTGGCGTTCTCCGGGCAGTGCAATATTTCCCACGCGCAAAACGGCCGCAGCGCCAACCGTGGTGACTGCTCACAAGCCTGCCGCCTGCCGTACACCCTCAAGGACGATCAGGGTCGCGTTGTGGCCTTTGAAAAGCATCTGTTGTCGATGAAAGACAACAACCAGAGCGCCAACCTGCGTGCTCTGGTGGACGCCGGCGTGCGCTCGTTCAAGATCGAGGGGCGCTACAAGGATGCGGGCTACGTAAAAAACATCACCGCTTATTATCGCCAGCGTCTGGACGAGATTCTCGAAGACCGCACCGACCTGGCACGTGCGTCCAGCGGCCGTACCGCGCACTTTTTCGTGCCGGACCCGGAAAAGACCTTTCATCGCGGCAGCACCGATTATTTCGTCAGCGACCGCAAGATCGACATCGGCGCGTTCGACACGCCGACCTTCACCGGTCTGGCGGTGGGCGCCGTTGAAAAGCTTGGCAAACGCGACCTGATCGCCGTGACCCATGAGCCGCTGTCCAACGGCGATGGCCTCAATGTGCAGATCAAGCGTGAAGTGGTGGGCTTCCGCGCCAACATCGCCGAGCTCAAGGGCGAGTTCGAAGAAGACGGCCAGAAACGCTGGCGCTATCGCGTGGAGCCCAACGAGATGCCCGCGGCCCTTTCCGGCCTACGCCCCAATCATCCGCTGAACCGCAACCTGGACCACAACTGGCAACAAGCGCTGCTCAAGACCTCGGCCGAGCGTCGTATCGGCGTTCAGTGGCAGGTCACGCTGCGCGAAGATCATTTGAGCCTGAAAGCCACCAGCGAAGAAGGCGTGAGCGTCACCGTCGGCCTCGATGGGCCATTCGGCACGGCCAACAAGCCCGAGCAGGCGCTGGATCAGCTGCGTGACCTGCTCACCCAACTGGGCACCACGATCTATCATGCTCAGGACGTCAGGCTTGACGCGCCACAGGCGTTCTTCGTACCCAACTCGCAGCTCAAGACCCTGCGCCGCGACGCCATCGAGGCGCTGACCGAAGCCCGTATCAAGGCTCATCCGCGTGGTGGCCGCAAGGCCGAAACCGCCCCGCCACCGGTGTACCCGGAGTCGCACTTGTCTTTTCTGGCCAACGTCTACAACCATAAGGCTCGCGACTTCTATCATCGCCACGGCGTGCAGTTGATCGACGCGGCCTACGAGGCCCACGAAGAGACCGGCGAAGTGCCGGTGATGATCACCAAGCATTGCCTGCGCTTCTCGTTCAACCTGTGCCCGAAACAGGCTAAAGGTGTGACGGGCGTGCGCACCAAGGTCGCGCCGATGCAACTGGTGCACGGTGATGAAGTGCTGACCCTCAAGTTCGATTGCAAGCCTTGCGAAATGCACGTGATCGGCAAGATGAAAGGTCACATTCTCGACTTGCCGCTCCCCGGCAGCGCGGCGGCCAAATCGGTGGTCGGCCACATCACGCCGGAAGACCTGCTCAAGACTGCGCGCCAGCGTTCTCCGCACTGATCGGTACAAGGGGTTGGCGCCCTGCCAGCCCCTTTCTGTCTTCTGATAAAGGCCTCTTAAAGAACGCGCTCCATATGAGTGGTGTTCCACACCGGATCGCTCTCCACACCGGTTACAGCAAAGCCCTGTTTCTCCCAGAAACGGATCGCGCCGGGCAGAAACGGATGGGTATGCAGGTACAAAACCTCTATGCCACCTGCCTCGGCATGGGCCCAGAGCGCCTGACACAAGCGGCTGGCCAGCCCGTCGCCACGAAACTCCGGCGTGACGAACAGACGTACGATCTCGACGGTTTTGCGCCCGCGGTAATCGAACTGCGGGAAACGATGATCGTATGGCAGATAGCCCACAGCTGCGATGATCTGCCCTTCACTGCGGGCGATCAGAAACTTGCCGTCCTCACCGTTCAGATACACCTGCTCGAAACCGGCCAGATCGGGCGGAACGGTGACGGTGTCGAGCAAGGGGAAGATCCCGGCGCGCGCAAGCATGACGAAATCGACAGTGTGCGGAATCTCGGAGGGGTGCACTTCAGTGATAGTGATGTTCATGAGCACGGACTTATTGGGGGAATTGCAGGGTGATACAAATGTTACGCCAGACTTGGGCTTCTGGACGCACGGCTTAACTATAGAGCAGGCGGCGCGGCGCAGAATTGTGACGCGGAGCGTCACGACAGGCATTCCCACCCGGAGCGCTCAGCGTTATACGCAAGTCCGCTTTTGATTCTGGCCGAAGGCCGTGGGAGCGAACTTGTTCGCGAAAGCGCCGGTACAGTCTGAGGAAATGCGTCGTCTTGCCCGCCGTCTTCGCGAACAATGCAGATCGCCGCCCCGGTCGCTCCTACGCCCAGCGGGCAGAATCAATGACAGACCGCAGGCACGCCGTTATCGTGCCCACGCTCCGCGTACGGCGCACAGCTTTACAGCGCAGCCTCCTTTGTGCGCACCAATGCAAGGCAGGAAAAATCATGCGCCAGACGCCTTCGTAAACGCTGCGCAGCTTTGCAGGCGTTGCCAATTCGGGCTTGAAGCGCTGCCGGCGCAAGCTGGCACAACCTCTGCATAATTCTCAACAACCCCACCATGAATGTGGTCGGGCCGCCCCGGTTGATCGACGTGGATCGCCAGTCTCGCAAAGACCAGAGGGCTACTCGGGTGCTTCCGGCAACGTGGCTCGATGACACCCCCGAATACCCAATAAGACAACAGGCAAAGGCGCCTGGAACCGAACGGTTCCGGGCGCTTTTTTTTTGCTTTGAAAAACCTGATTGGCCTCGGCCGGGACTCGCTATGAACACCACAGTCTTCCCCCCCAACGATGTAAAAACCCTGATCGTCGTCGGTAATGGCATGGTCGGGCATCATTGCGTCGAGCAGTTGATCGCAGGCGGCGCACTCGATCGTTATCGCATCCACGTCTTTGGCGAAGAAACACAGCGCGCCTACGACCGCGTGCACCTGTCCGAATACTTCACGGGCCGCGACGCCGAATCGCTGGCCATGAGTGAGATGTCTGTCTACGAACAACCCGGCCTGACGCTGCACCTCGGCGTACCGGTGCTGGAGATCGATCGTGATCGTCACGAAATCATCACCGCCGAGGGCTGCTTCGGTTACGACAAACTGATCCTGGCCACAGGCTCCTACCCGTTCGTACCGCCTATCGAAGGCGCCCGGGGCAATTCCCGGCTGGTCTATCGCACACTGGAGGACCTGGACAGCATTCGCTATGCCGCGACTAAAGCCCGCCGGGGCGTCGTGGTCGGCGGCGGTTTGCTGGGGCTGGAAGCGGCCAATGCGCTTAAATCGCTGGGGCTGGAAGCCCATGTCGTCGAGTTCGCGCCGCGTCTGATGCCGGTGCAACTGGATGAGCTCGGTGGCGCTGCGTTGAAAGCGCGTATCGAAGCGCTGGGCGTCGGCGTGCATTTGTCCCGCGCCACGCAGTCGATCAGCGACGGCAAGCAGTACCGCTATCGCATGAACTTTGCCAATGACGAGTTTCTCGAAACCGACCTGATCGTGTTCTCCGCAGGTATTCGTCCGCAAGACGCCCTGGCCCGTCAGTGTGAACTGGCGCTCGGCCCACGCGGCGGCATCGCAATCGACGAGCATTGCCGCACCAGCGACGCCGATATCTATGCCATCGGCGAATGCGCAGCCTGGAACGGCAGTGTGTTCGGCCTGGTTGCGCCCGGTTATCAAATGGCCCGCGGCGTGGCAGCGCAGCTGTGCGAACAGGATACTGACGCGTTCTTCGGCGCCGACATGTCCACCAAGCTCAAACTGCTGGGCGTGGATGTCGGCTCCATCGGTGATGCGCACGGTGCGCTGGCCGGGGCCGTCAGTTATCGCTTCATTGACGAAGCCACCGCCAGCTACCGTCGCCTGGTGGTGTCGGCCGATGGCAAGCAGGTACTCGGCGCGGTGCTGGTCGGCGATAACAGCTATTACGACACGCTGCTGCAGTACGCGCAGAACGGCATCCCGCTGCCGGCCGACCCATCGAGCCTGATTCTGCCGCGTGGCGAAGGCGCGCCGACGCTGGGCGCCGATGCCCTGCCCGCCACAGCGACCATCTGCTCCTGCCATAACGTCAGCAAAGGCGCCGTGTGCTCGGCTATCGACAATGGCTGCACCGATCTGGCCGCAATCAAGTTCTGCACCAAGGCGGCCACCGGCTGCGGCGGTTGCACCGCACTGCTCAAACAGGTATTCGAGCATGAACTGATGGCTCGCGGCGTGGCGGTCGACAAAAGCCTCTGCGAACACTTTGCTTATACCCGCCAGGAGTTGTACTCGATGGTCCGCGTCGAAGGCATCGAGACCTTTGATGAGCTGCTGACTCGCCATGGCAAAGGCGCGCATGGCTGCGACATCTGCAAGCCCGCAGTCGGCTCGATCCTGGCGTCGTGCTGGAACCGCCCTATCACCGAGCCTTCGCTGGTGCCACTGCAGGACACCAACGACACCTTCATGGCCAACATGCAGAAAAACGGCACCTACTCGGTGGTGCCACGTATTCCGGGTGGTGAAATTACCCCGGACGGCCTGATTGCGATTGGCGCGGTGGCGAAAAAATACGACTTGTACACCAAGATCACCGGCGGCCAGCGCATCGACCTGTTCGGCGCACAGCTGCACGAGTTGCCGGATATCTGGAGCGAGCTGATCGAGGCAGGCTTCGAGACCGGCCATGCCTACGGCAAGTCGACCCGTACGGTTAAATCCTGCGTCGGCAGCACTTGGTGCCGCTACGGCGTGCAGGACAGCGTCGCCATGGCGCTGCGCATTGAGGACCGTTACAAGGGCCTGCGCTCACCGCACAAGCTCAAGTTCGCCGTGTCCGGCTGCACCCGCGAATGCGCCGAAGCGCAGAGCAAGGACGTCGGCGTGATTGCCACCGAGAACGGCTGGAACCTGTACCTGTGCGGTAACGGCGGTATGCGTCCGCGTCACGCCGAGTTGTTCGCCACCGACCTGGATGACGAAACCCTGATTCGTTACATCGACCGCTTTCTGATGCTCTACATCCGCACCGCCGACAAGCTGCAACGTACCTCGGTCTGGCGTGAAACGCTGGAAGGCGGCCTCGATTATCTCAAGGCGGTCATCATCGACGACAGCCTGGGCCTGGCCGCAGAGCTGGAGTCGCAAATGCAACTGGTGGTCGACCGCTACGAATGCGAATGGGCCAACGCCCTCAAGGACCCGGAAAAACTCAAGCGCTTCCGCACCTTCGTCAACGACGGGCGTGCTGACCCTGACGTGCAGTTCGTCAAGGAACGCGCTCAGCGTCGTCCGGCAAAACCCGAAGAGCTGGCCCTTATCCCGTTGTTCAAGGAGGTGGTGTGATGAACGTGTCTCAGACGATACTCGCTGGCGAAAACGCGCCCACGGCAGCGCAGCCTCATTGGCAAACCCTGTGCGGACGCGCGGATCTGGTCGCCAATTCAGGCGTCGTGGCGTGGCTGGACGGCGCGCAGGTCGCGCTGTTCTACCTGCCCGAAACCGCGCAGGGCGAGCAGCTTTTTGCTATCGACAACCGCGACCCCAAATCGGGGGCCAACGTGATCGGTCGTGGTCTGATCGGGCAGATCGCGGGCGAGCTGGTCATCGCCTCACCGCTGTACAAGCAGCACTTTCGCCTGCACGACGGCAGTTGCATCGAATACCCGGAACAGCGGCTCGACGTCTGGCCGGTAAGGCTCAAGGGTGATCAGGTAGAGATTGCCGTTTAATCGACAATGCCGGTCGCAGACAACCTGGTCGCTGTCGGACCAGGTTGCTGCGGGGCATTTCTTGCAGCTTATTGAAGCTCGGAGACCAACGACTTGTTGAAGCCCTGCGGGTCTTCCATCTGCGGGGCATGGCCCTTGCCCTTGAACTCCACCAGCCTGGCGCCCGGGATCATCTGCGCCACCTGCTTGCCCAGTACCTTGTAATTGCCGATCTTCGCCTTGACCTCAGGCGGCGCGATATCGCTGCCGATGGCAGTGGTATCGGCGTCGCCAATCATCAGCACCGTCGGCACCTGCAACCTGGGAAACTCGTAGAACACCGGCTGGGTGAAAATCATGTCGTAGATCAACGCCGAGTTCCATGCCACGATCTTGTGCCCCGGCCCTTTGTTCAGACCGGCCAGCATGTCGACCCACTTGTCATACTCAGGCTTCCAGCGGCCATCGTAGTAAGTCTTCTGCTCGTAGGCGCGAATGCCTTCGGCGGTGGTCTTCAGTTCCCGTTCATACCACTGGTCGACGCTGCGGTAAGGCACGCCGAGTGCTTTCCAGTCCTCGAGGCCGATAGGGTTTACCATCACCAGCTTCTCGGTCTGTTTCGGGTACATCAACGCGTAACGCGTAGCGAGCATGCCGCCCGTGGAGTGACCGATCACAGAGGCCTTGTCGATACCCAGCTTTTCCAGCAGCGCATGGGTATTCATCGACAACTGCTGGAAGCTGTACTGATAGTGCTCCGGCTTGGTCGAGGTGCAGAAACCGATCTGATCAGGTGCGACAACGCGATAGCCCGCGGCACTCAGTCCCTTGATGGTGTCTTCCCAGGTCGCAGCGCAAAAATTCTTGCCATGCAGCAGCACTGCAGTGCGGCCATTCGCCTTGCCGCTGGGCGCGACGTCCATGTAACCCATTTCCAGTGTCTGGCCCTGGGACTGGAAACTGAATTTGTGCAGCGCATGGGGGTACGTGAAACCTTCCAGTTGCTGGCCATAACCGGGCGTCTCAGCCAGTGCTGCGCCTGACAGCGTCAACGACATCAACATGCCGGCAATCTTTGCAGCCCGCATAAGGGGGCACCTCCTGTAGCTAGGGTTCGGGAATCTGCGGCGGTTTTTACGTTAAACCGCAGGCCCGCCAGTAGACCCTGTTTCCCCCTACAGATTCGCCCTTTTCCTGCCTGAAGAACCGTAAGCAGACGTTTCATCATGCCGAGGCAAAATGCTGGACGCCTTCTGTGCGGACTGCCTAGACTTGGCCGTCCAGGTCTGATGCCAAGGAACAGCAATGAATCGAAATGAACTGCGCAAGGCCGACATCAACCTGATGGTGGTATTCGAAACATTGATGCAGGAGCGTAACGTCACCCGTGCAGCCGAAAAACTGTTTCTCGGCCAACCCACGATAAGCGCTGCCTTGAATCGCCTGCGCAGTCTGCTCAACGACCCGCTGTTCATCCGCGTCGGCCATCGTATGGAACCCACCGCACGCGCTCACGAGATTCTCAAGCACCTGACGCCCGCGCTGGACGCCATGTCCACGGCGCTCAGCCTGACCACCGACTTCGATCCGTCGGTCAGCAAGATGACCTTTCGCATCGGCCTGACCGATGACGTCGAATTCGGCCTGTTACCGGCGATGCTCAAGGCCATCCGCGAAGAAGCGCCCGGCGTGGTGATCGTGGTCAAGCATGTCGACTACCTGAATATTTCCGAGGTGCTGATGTCCGGCGACATCACCGTCGGCGTCTGCCTGACCCGTGAACTGCCGGCCAACGCCAAGCGCAAGACCCTGCGTAACGTGCAGCCGAGGCTGGTGCGCGCCGACAAGCCTGCCAGCCCCATGAGCCTGGACGAATACTGCTCGCGCCCGCACGTCGTGGTGTCGCACGTCGCGAGTGTCAGTAGTTTCGCCGATGAGTGGCTGACCGCGCTGGGGCGCAAGCGTCAGGTGGTGTTGTCGGTGCCGCAGTTCGCCACCCTGCCCGCTTTGATGGCCGGCACCGACATGATTTCGGGGCTGTCCGACTATGCGGCAAAGGCAATGAGCGCCTTGGGTTTGCTGTATGACGAGCCACTGCCCTTCCCCACACCGGGGCTGGACCTTTCGATGACGTGGCTGAGTGTGATGGACAGCGACCCTGCCGAGCGTTGGCTGCGCAGCAGGATCGAGGAGTTCATGGGCGAGCGCCAGGAAGCGCCCGCCCTGGCCGGATGATCAGCCGAAACGACCGGTGATGTAATCTTCGGTCTGGGTCTTGGAGGGCTTGGTGAAGATGGTATCGGTGTCGCCGTGCTCGATCAGTTCACCCATGAACATGAAGGCGGTGTAGTCGGAGCAACGCGCCGCCTGCTGCATGTTGTGGGTCACGATGATCACGGTGAACTGCTCTTTAAGCTCGGTGATCAGCTGTTCGATACGACCAGTCGAGATCGGATCGAGCGCGGAGGTCGGCTCGTCGAGCAGCAGGACCTGAGGACGCAGCGCGATGGTGCGGGCGATGCACAGACGCTGCTGCTGACCACCGGACAGGCCGGTCGCGCTCTGCTTGAGCTTGTCCTTGACCTCGTCCCATAAAGCCGCGCCACGCAGGGCCTGCTCGACGCGATCTTCCATTTCCCGACGCGACAGTTTTTCGTGGTGCTTGATGGCGTAGGAAATGTTGTCGTAAATCGACATCGGGAACGGCACAGGCTTCTGGAACACCATGCCTACATGACTGCGCAGGCGGTTCATCGAATAGCCTGGCGCCAGGATGTTCTCACCATTGAGCAGCACTTCACCGCGCGCTTCCTGCTTCGGGTACATCGCGTAGATGCGGTTGAAGACGCGCAGCAGGGTCGACTTACCGCAACCCGACGGGCCGATGATCGCAGTGATGCGCTTCTCGGGGATGGTCATGTCGATGGACTTCAACGACTTCTGGTTGTTGTAGAAAAACTCCAGACCGCGTACTTGGATCTTGGTTTTTTCGTTGGCCAGGGAAAGGTTGTTCATCAGGACGCCCTATTGCGCAGAAGAATTAAGCGAGACAGCAGACTCAGTATCAGTACGAACAACGTCATGACCAGCGCACCGGCCCATGCCAGGGAGTGCCAGTCATCGAACGGGCTCATGGCGTACTGGAAAACCACCACCGGAACACTGGCGATTGGTTTGAGCAGATCGCTGCTCCAGAACTGGTTGCCGAAAGCGGTGAACAGCAGCGGCGCGGTTTCGCCGGTGATGCGTGCCAATGCGAGCAATACGCCGGTTACCACACCAGCCTTGGCCGCGCGAAGGACGATTTGCAGGGTCAGCTTCCATTGCGGTACACCCAGCGCCAGCGCAGCTTCACGCATGGTCGAGGGTTGCAGTTGCATCATTTCGTCAGTGGTACGCACCACCACCGGGATCACCAGCAATGCAAGGGCCAGCGCACCGGCAATCGCCGAAAAGCCCACCTGATGGCCTGTCACCGCGTTGAGTGGCAGTACCACGACGGTGTAGACGAACAGGCCGAGCACGATGGACGGTGCCGATAGCAGGATGTCGTTGATGAAGCGAACCGTGTTGCCCAGTTTGGTGTAACGGGCAAACTCGGCCAGCCAGATGCCGGCCATCAGGCCGATCGGCGTACCGATCAGCAGGCCGATGCCGGACATCAGCACGCTGCCGTAGAACGCGTTGGCCAGGCCACCCTCGGTACCAGGCGGCGGAGTCATGCCGGTAAACAGTTGCAGGTTGAGCGCGTCGATGCCCTTGATGATGGTGGTCAGCAAAATCCACACCAGCCACAGCAGGCCGAAGGCAGTGGCACCACAGCTGAGCACCATCGCAATCTTGTTCTTGAAACTGCGAACCCGATACAGGTGCTCGCTGCCGGTCACATCCTTACTCATAACCCCTCCTTACGCGAAAGGCGCGACAGCATCAGGCGTGCAAGGGCCAGCACGATGAAGGTGACGACGAACAACAGGAAGCCAAGGGCAATCAGTGCCGAACGGTGCAAGTCGGTGTAGGCCTCGTTGAACTCGTTGGCGATCACCGAAGCGATCGAACTGCTCGGCATCATCAGCGAAGCCGAGAACTGATGCGCGTTGCCCAGTACGAAGGTTACCGCCATGGTTTCGCCGAGCGCGCGTCCCAGCCCCAGGAACACACCGCCGACCACGGCCGAACGGGTGTAAGGCAGCACGATGTCCCAGACCACTTCCCAGGTTGTACCGCCCAGTGCATAGGCCGACTCTTTGAGGGCCACGGGCACGGTGCGGAAGACTTCCTGCATCACCGAGGTAATGAACGGCGTGATCATGATCGCCAGCACGATACCGGCAGTCAGCATGCCGATACCCAGCGGCGGCCCTTGGAACATCGGACCGATCAGCGGCAGTGCGCCAAGGTTTTCGGTGATCCACGGCGACAGGTGTTCAGCCATGAACGGGCCGAAGACAAACAGCCCCCACATGCCGTAGATGATCGAAGGGATACCGGCCAACAGCTCGATGGCCGAGGCGATCGGCATGCGCAACCACGGCGGCGCTACTTCGGTAAGAAAGATTGCAATGCCGAAACTCACCGGTACGGCGATCAGCAAAGCCAGAAAAGAGGTAACCAGGGTGCCGTAGATTGGAACCAGGGCGCCGAACTTGCCGGCGTTCACGTCCCACTCGGTGCTGGTCAGAAAGCCAAACCCGAAAGTCTGGAATGCCAGACTGCCGCCCCACAGGGTCGACAAGGCAATACAACCCAGCAAAGCAAGCACCAGCATCGCTGCAGCCTGCAATGAACGCTTGAACCACAGGTCATGACGATGATCCCGTTTGGCGCGCTTCTCGCCCTCGGACTCACCAGCGGAGACGTTAGCGGACAGGTATTGGGTGTTTTCAGTCATGTTGAGGCCACTCGCAAGGAAAAGCCCCTGTCACCGAGCCGATATCGCGGCTGATGACAGGGGTGGTACGGGTTGAATCACTTACTTGGTGAATTCCGTTTTCCAGTAGCTTTCCACGCGATCAACCAGCGATTTCGGCAATGCTACATATTCCAGTTTCTCGGCCTGCTTCTGGCCGTTTTCCAGGGACCATTTGAAGAAGTCAAAAGCAGCCGTGCTTTTCTCTTCGTTCTTGGCTTTCTTGTACATGATGATCCAGGTGGTCGCGGTGATCGGCCATGCATCCTTACCCGGCGCGTTGGTCATGATCAGGTTGAAGTCTTTGGCGCTTGCCCAGTCGGCAGTGTCAGCGGCAGCAGCAAATGCCTTGGCATCAGGCTTGATGAATTCACCGGCGGCGTTTTTCAGCTGGGTGTAGGACAGCTTGTTGGTGGTCGCGTAGGAGTACTCGACGTAGCCGATCGAACCCTTGATCTGCTTCACGTAGGCCGAAACACCTTCGTTACCCTTGCCGCCCACGCCTGCTGGCCATTGTACGGTCGAACCGAACTTCAGCTCAGTGTTCCACTCCGGGCTGACTTTGCTCAGGTAGTTGGTGAAGTTGTACGTGGTGCCCGAACCGTCCGAACGGTGAACGACGGTGATCGCAGTCTCAGGCAGTTTGACGCCCGAGTTCAGCGCGACGATTTCAGGGTCGTTCCACTTCTTGATCTTCCCCATGAAGATCTTGGCGAGGGTTGGACCGTCCAGCTTCAGTGCGCCGCTTTCGATGCCTTCGACGTTGACGATCGGCACGATACCGCCGATCACGCTTGGGAACTGGCCCAGGCCGCCGGCCTGCAGGTCTTCTGCAGACATCGGGGCGTCGGATGCACCGAAGTCAACGGTCGCCGCCTTGATCTGGGCAATACCACCACCCGAACCGATGGACTGATAGTTGATACGGTTATCCTTGCTCTTGCTGTAGTCCTGGGACCACGCCGAAATAACCGGGTAGACGAAACTCGAACCAGCGCCTGTTACATCAGTCGCGTGAGCCACACCGCTAAGGCACAGCGATGCGATCAGAAGCGACAAGCGTTTTTTAGTCAGCAGAATCACGGTAATACCTCAGTCCAGGAGATTGTGTGGTGGTCCACTTAAGGAGGCCCGAGGCGGATTTAAAACCTCAAATGTTGCTGTTTAATGACAATCCAACGAATCGTGTCGGTAAGGGAACTTTTTTGTAAGTGATTTCCTACGTCGCTGGCGATGGAAACCCCTTTAAAAGCCAATGTTTACGGGGCATTCGCGTCGCGCCAGGCAAAATAGCGTTCTGCCACCACTCATCAGATAGCGGAGTGCCAGCTTCGTTATAAAAATGTAAGAAAGTGTGATTTTAAGAATCGTTGTAAATGACCGAGCGGTCACGTTATAGCTAAATCAACTTAAAACTTTGCTGTCGGCAGTGCTCAGGGGGCATGAATGACCGAAAAAAGCGCGCGATCACTCTCAAGGTGGATAGCAACGGCGTAAGCCTTGATGCATCGAAGATATCTACCGTTCGTCGGGTTCGACGGCACCTATGGCCACTGGCCAATGACCAACGTGAGTACTTTAAAACAACGGAGTAAGCACCATGATCAAGACCAAACTGACTGCCCTGACTCTTGCTGGCCTGATGGCTGTAGCTTCGGGTGCCGTCTTCGCCGAGTCGACCACCACCCCTGAAACCCCGATCAACAAGAATGCGACCAAGCTGCCGGGCACCAATACCCAGCCGATGGACCGCACTTCGTCCGAGACTCCAGGCGTGCAGACTGAAAGCAAGGAAGCGGCAGCCGAGCGTTCGATGAAGCACGACAACAAGGCGGCCCACGGTACGCACGACAAGAGCACCACTACAGAAAAGACCAAGACTCAGTAACCAGGCGTCTTACGCGGGCAGGACCATGCCCTGCCCGCGGGTCTACCCTTCTCGCGGCACCGTTTCAGTCACAGTACTTACGGAGGTTGCATCATGATCAGGAATAGATTGGGGGCAATAAGCCTCGCGGCATTTTTGGCCTTGTCGGGCACCAATGCATTTGCGGGTTCGACCGGCCCGACCAACCCGGTCAGCGACGGTCCGAAAGTCCCGGGTACCGGAACGGAAAAGAACGTCGATGGAACCAGCCCCGGCGCGCCAGGCACTAGCCCCGGCACCAAAGGCATGGACCCCTTGCCTGGAAAGAACGGCAGTGCGGATGACAAGCCTCATGATTCGAAACAACCTCATGATGCGGATCACCAGGACAGTCAGGACGGGCACAAGGCCCCTTGAAGGTCTGACAGGTCGCTACTGACACAGACAATGTCGTCAGCCGCCCATTGCACGTAACACACCTCCACCGGCATGCCATGCTCGGCACAGAAGTCCAGCCAGCGCAGTTGGTTGTCCTGGAGGCGGTCACCCGGCCCCTTGACCTCGATCATTCGATATCGACGCTGTTCCGGAAAAAACTGGATCAGGTCGGGCATTCCTGTCCGGTTGGCTTTTATGTCCTGCAACAGCCGACGAAACCAGTGAAGCAAGTGCTCTGCCGGCAGGCAGTAGAGTGCCTGCTCCAGAAGCTCTGGCGTCAGTGCTCCCCAGAATACAAAGGGTGATTGCAGACCGTATTTGCTCTGAAAATGCTCACGAATGGTCGCCAGGTATTCATCCGACTCCAGTTGCATCAGACAGGCATCGAACAGCGTCGCCCTGCGCTGATAGAAGTCAGGGCTGTACAGGTCACTCGGCGCACTGTGAAACGGATGAAAGAATGCACCCGGCAAAGGCGCGAAAATGGCCCGCCAGCACAGCAGCCCGAACAGTGAATTGATCAGCGCATTCTCGACATAGTGCACTTCCCCGCCCTGCTCTTCTTCGAGGTGCAAGCGTATCAGACGCTCGACACTCATCCCCGACACCGGCGTGACCTGCACGTCCAACCGCGCAATGGCCCGCACCGTGCGCTTGCGCGCGGCCGTCAGGCCGAGCTTGCGTTGCAGTCGTGGCAAGACGCGTGACAGGTGCTGGACTTCGGCATCACTTTCCGGGGCGAGACGGGCCTGTTCCGCCAACGCCAGCGCCGCTGCATACTCGGCGTTGCGCTCCAGCACGCGGATTTGCCTCGAGCGCGCGCCGGGGTAACTCGACTGACGATACACCGCCATCGCCAGAGGCCAGTCCTGCATGCGCTCGGCCTGTTGCCCGATACGGAACAGCAGTTTGCCGCGCCGCATGAACAACCACGGGTTGCCGCACTCGATGGCAATGACACGCTCGGCCAGCGCATGCAGTTCCAGGCAGGTTTCCAGGGCTTCCCGGCAGGCATGCAGTTGCAGGCACACGTCAATGTCGGCACGCTGGTTAATGCCGCGCGACTCCAGCGAAAACTCGACTTTTTCGTAGCGGTAGATGCCCAGGTCAGCCAGCACGAACTCAGACCATTCCTGGTAGAGATTGCCGAAGTACAGCAAGCGCAGGCGATCGCACAGCGGCATGATCTTCAGGCCGAATACGGCGTCGGACAAGGTCGGGTGCCATTGTTCGAGGGACTGCGGCGACGGGTACATCGGCTGCAGGCGCTCGAACCATTCCTGCTTGCGCTCAGGGCCCTTGACCGCGTGGTCTTTGAAGCAGTGGCTCAACTCATCCCGACGCAGCAGCTGGAACAGCTCGCTCAGGCCCAGCGGCGGAGCGCTGTCGACCCACTCCCGCGCCAGCAGCGGCAATACCGCGTCATGAGGGTCGCCAATCTCGACATAACCGAGTTTGCTGGCCCGAAACAACACGCCTTTGCGCATCACCATGCGCACCAGCAAACCCTGGGCGGACACCGGCAGCTCGGCAAACTCGCTGATGAAACGGCGCTCGCTCGCATCGAGCAGGTCATCGTAGCGCCGGGCAATCCAGTCAAGGACCCGCCGGAAGTTTTCCAGGTAATAAAACGGATTGTCGAGGGGCGAAGTATTCAAGGCCAGCGTTCACATGAAAAATGAGCAGACTGAACAAGGATACTGGTTATCCGTACAGATTCCAGCGCAAACGCCTGCTGATCGTGTTCGGCCGATCAATGGCATGTATCGCGGGCAGACGGTCCGCCTTAGAATCGGCGCGATAATATCTGCAGCCGAGAGACGAATATGCACGCGCCACTGGTTTATCTCGCAGGCTTCGACGTGTTCAGGACCGACGCCTTGGAACATGGACGCTATCTCAAGGCTCTGTGTGCCGCACATGGGCTTGAGGGTCTGTACCCGTTTGACAATGAGGTCACGCACGGACGAGCAGCGCATGAAACCGCGCAGCAGATTTACTCGATGAATGTCGCGATGATCCACCGCTGCACTGCCATGCTGGTCAACCTCAACGTGTTCCGCGGCCTGGAGCCGGATTCGGGCACGGCCTTCGAAGTCGGTATGGCGGTCGCACTGAACAAGCCGGTGTGGGCTTACTTTGAACCGGTAGCGTCGCTGCGCGAGCTGGTTCCCCACGATGAAAACGGTTTCGACGCCAATGGTTTTATGGTTGAGGACTTCGACTTGCCGCGCAACCTGATGCTCGCCTGCAGTTGGGCGGGCACCAGCTCGACCGTGGAGCTGGGCGCAGAGGCGCTGGCAAAGTACCTGAGTGGCTTTCAGGCACTGCCGGCGAGCGGCTGAGCGCAGGCTGTCAGCCCCACCCCAGAAAGTCCCCGCCGTTGTCGCGCAGCATCTGCAACATACCCTCTGCCGCGGGTGACAGATAACCGCCCTTGCGCAACGTCACACCAATGGTGCGTTTGAGGGTGGTTTGCTCCAGTGGCACTTCACGCAGGTGCTGCATGGTCTTGCCGAACTCCAGCGACTCGCGGGCAATGAAGCTCAACAGATTGCTGCGCGCAATCAGCCCCGGCAACAGCGAGATCGAGTTCGCTTCGATCTGCACCGTCGGCAGCGGCAGGCCATGAGCGGCGAAGGTCGCGTCCAGCCATTTGCGCGATGAAACACTCACCGGCGGCAGTACCCAGCGATACGCGCACAGGTCACTCATTTTCAATGCCGGCTTGAAAATCGGATGATTCTTGCTGGCCACCACCACAGCTTCGTCCTGCAGTATGGCAAAGCTGGTGACGTCTTCACTGTCGGGCGCCAGCGCGCAAATGATCATGTCCAGCTGCCCCGAGCGCAGTGATTCGCGCAGCAGGTCATCCTGGCCTATCACCAGTTTCAAGGTGACGTCCGGGGTACGCTGCAACAAGGCCGAAGTCAGTTTCGGCATCAAATATTCCGCCATGGTCGCGGCGCAGCCGACCCGAATATTGCCCACCATGCCACTGGCGAAATCCCGGATCTCGCGCTGGGTCTGGGCGATGCTTTGCTGCAACTCCTTGCCGCGCGCCTGCAGCAGCTCGCCCACCGGCGTCAGTTTGATGCGTCGGCCGTCACGTTGAAAAAGTCGCGTGCCGAATGATTCCTCGAGGCGCTGAATGCTTTTGGTCAGCGCTGGCTGACTGCGATTGAGCTTCTCCGCAGCGCGTCCGAGGTGCCCCAGCTCGGCAATGGTTTCGAAATAGGTGAGATCGCGCAAGTCCATATCTATCAACCAAAGTTATCAATTCATGATTATTAGAAAATAGACTTGATGGGTTGCGAAGTCGATACTGTGTGCATGTGATTTACCCCAATCAAGGAGAACGTCCTTGTCAAACGCTTCACGCTTTTCGCTTTCCTCCCTTTCCCCGCTGACGCAATGGGCGGGTCTGATCCTGATGGCCGGCATTGCCGGGCAACTGCTCAAACTATTCGATATGCCTGCTGCGATGTTCCTCGGGCCCATGCTGGTCGCCATCGGCTTTGGCGTATCAGGGGCCAGCATCCGCATGCCCAAGCGGGCCTTTCAACTCGGTCAGGGCACGGTTGGCGTGCTGATCGCGCATGCCATGTCGGTCAGTGTGCTGCTCACCGCCCTTCATTCATGGCACGTCATGCTGCTGGCGACCATCCTCACGGTGGTGCTGAGCGCGGCAGTTGGGCTGGTGCTGGTGCGCTTTGCCGGTATCCCGAGCAATACCGCAGCCTGGGGCACGTCACCGGGCGCGGCTTCGGCAATGGTCGCGATGTCCGAGGATTACGGTGCCGATTCGCGCATCGTCGCCACCATGCAATATGTGCGCGTGGTCTGCGTGGTCACCATCGGCGCGTTGGTCAGCCATTTCATCGGCGCACCGGATTCCGCTGCGGCCCTGCACACCAGTGCAGCGGCACTGCCCAGCCTGAACCTTGTCGACCTTGCGCTGAGCCTGGCAGTGATTGTCGCAGGCGTGGCCCTCGGCTCGCGTCTCCCGGCAGGCGCCCTGCTGGTGCCGCTGATGCTGGGCGGCGCGCTGCAATTGAGTGGCGTGATGCAGATCACCGTTCCGGCCTGGTTGCTACCCATCGCTTACGGTGCCATAGGCTGCTACGTCGGCCTGCGTTTCGACCGGCCGACGGTGCAGTACGTCTGGAGACGGCTGCCGATGATGATTCTGGCCTCATTGCTGTTGATCGTGCTCTGCGCCGTGTCGGCCTGGCTGATCGCCGTGATGATGGGCAAGGATTATCTCTCGGTGTACCTGGCGACCAGCCCGGGCGGCCTGGACACCATGGCCATTATCGCCATCGACACGCATGCCGACGTCGGTTTCGTGTTGGCGATGCAGACCCTGCGCCTGTTCGGCGTGATCCTGACCGGTAGCTTCCTGGCCCGGCAGATCATCCGCCTGACCGACAAACGCATCCCTGCGCTTTGAGTTGCCGATTTCAGGCTTGAGGCGACAGCCCAGGCTTGACCCAGTGGTTTATTCCAGTCCCGCCAGAGCGCTGGCCAGGCTTGGCGCCAGCGGCAACACCGGCAATAACGTGGCCTGATAGGCGTGATAAAGGTCCGGCTTGCCGGGCCATATGTCTGCGCTGGGCTCGTTGCGCTCGTTCAGCTCATGGCGCCAGCTGCCATGTTCCTGATCGATGAACAGGGTCTCGTTGAACTCCCAGAAACAGCGATACCAGTCTTCATACTGCTGCTCGCCGGTACGTTGCAGCAATGCGGCAGCAGCAGCTGCCGCCTCGCAGTGAGTCCAGTGAAGACGATGACGGACCACCGGCTGGTTCTGCCAGTCGAGGGTGTAGACGATACCCGGTGCTCCATCGACATCCCAACCGTACTGGCAGGCATTGCCAAACAGTTGGCGGGCGTCGTCCAGCAACCACTCGGGGTTGGCGCGTCCGGCCTGACGGCGCGCAGCCTCCAGGTGCAACACCAGACGCGCCCACTCGAAGGCATGCCCCGGCGTGGTACCGAAGGGTCGAAAACCGTCGGCCGGGTTATCGCGGTTGTAATCCGGCAACGGCTGCCAGTTCTGGGTGAAATGCTCGATGACCTGAAAGTTGTTGGCACCGGCATGCTCGTGGATAACCCGCTCGACAATGCTCAGCGCCCGGTCGAGCCACTGCGCGTCGCCGGTCACATCGGCCAGCGCGAGGAAGGCTTCGGTGCTGTGCATGTTGCTGTTGGCGCCGCGATACGACTCTTCATGGCTCCAGTCCCGCGCGAACGACTCACGCATGGCGCCTTCCTGCTCGCTCCAGAAATGCGTCTGGATGACCTGGATGGCGTCTGAGAGCAGTGCCTGAGCGCCAGGCCGCCCCGCCACCACGGCAGAACTGGCCGCCAGTGCGACGAACGCATGCAGATAAGCCTGTTTGTCGGTCTTGCCGCCGTCTTCGAGCGCGGCACTGAACCAGCCGCCGTGTTCGGCATCGTGCAACGGTCCGCGCAGTGCGGCGATACCGTGATCGACCAGCGCAGCGCAGCCGGGAATGCCCTGCGCATGCGCCATGGCAAAACAGTGGGTCATGCGCGCCGTGTTCATGGTTCCTGCGGTGGCACCGACCATCAGCCGACCGTAGTCATCAAGACTGCCAAAGCCGTTGTCCAGCCTGGAAGCCTTGGCGAAGGTCAACAGACGATTGCCTTCCAGTGCCAGCCACTGGTGATGGGCTGGCGAGCGAAGCCAACTGCTGAAGGTTTGATTATTGTTATTCATGAAGCGATGCCGCCCCCTTCGATAAGGTTGTGCCCAGACTGTACCGGAGGTCATTTCGACCGAGGGCATAATGCGCGTCCGGTCGATCGTCGGCAAGCGGACACAACCTGTATCAATGTAGGGTTTTACACCTTGAAGCGTGAGACCACCTGGCTCAGATCGGCCGCCAGACGCGACAATTCATGGCTCGACGCACTGATCTGGTTGGCACCCTGAGTCGACTGCATGGACAGATCGCGAATGTTGACGATATTGCGATCGACCTCACGCGAGACTTGCGCCTGCTCTTCCGCCGCGCTGGCAATCACCAGATTGCGCTCGGAGATCTGATTGATCGACGAGGTGATTTCGCTCAAGGACTCGCCCGCGCCCTTGGCCAGTGCCAATGTCGAGTCGGCCCGATCGCGGCTGGTGTTCATCGAGTCGAGTGCCTGCGCCGAACCGCTGCGCATGGCACTGACCATCGAATCGATTTCCAGGGTCGACTGCTGGGTGCGATGCGCCAATGCCCGGACTTCATCCGCCACGACCGCGAAACCACGGCCCGACTCGCCTGCACGTGCCGCTTCGATGGCGGCGTTGAGTGCCAACAGGTTGGTCTGCTCGGCAATCGAGCGGATCACGTCCAGCACTTTGCCGATGTCCTGCGACTGATTGGCAAGGTTTTGCACCAGCGTCGAAGTGGCCTGTACGTTGTCGGTCAGCGTCTGGATCGACTGCACCGTCTCGATCACCCGCGTCTGGCCAGCCAATGCCGAGGTACTGGACTGGTTGGAGGCGTCCGATGTGGACACGGCGTTACGCGCAACTTCTTCGACTGCCGAAGTCATTTCGTTGATCGCCGTGGCGGCCTGATCGATCTCCGCATTCTGTTGGTTCAAGCCGCGGTAGCTGTCTTCGGTGACCGAGTTGAGTTCGGTGGCGGCCGACGCCAATTGGGTGGCCGAACTGCCGATGTGGCGCATGGCTTCACGCAGATTGACCTGCATCATCGCCAGCGCACGCAACAGTCGGGTGACTTCGTCTTCGCCATCGACTTCGATGGTATGGGTCAGGTCACCGTTGGCAACCTGCTCGGCAGCGGTTACCGCACGCTGCAGCGGGCCGACGATGCTGCGGGTCAGCCAGAGTGCCAGGCCGATGGTGCACAGCGCGGCAATTACCACGAAGATAATGACGATGTCGCGCGACTTGTCGTACTGGGCCTCGGCCGACTTGCCTTCCGCATCGACCTTGGTGACATAAAAGTCCGCCAGGTCACCGAGTTGCTTGCCTGAGCCGTCGACGATCTGCTTCATGTCGACCAGCAGCAGCTTGTTCAGCCCTACGCTATCGCCCTGGCCAGCCAGAACAAAGGAGCGATCCAGCGCACTGCGGTATTGGCCCATGGTCACCATGAACTGGTCGGTCAGCGACTTCTCTTCCGGGGTGTCGACAAAGGTCTTGAGGACAGACAGCTTCTTGTCCAGATCGCCCAGGCGTACGTCCAGCTGGCCACGGTAGGTCGGAATGCTCGCAGGATCGGTGTCCAGCGCCATGCGCAAGGAAATGGTCCGAATGCGCAGCATGATTTCGCGGATATCATTGACCACTCGCATGCTGGGCAGCCAGTTGGTCTCCACCGCCACCTCACTCTGGCGAATGGTCGACATCTGTGCCAGCGCAAACCAACCCAGCAAAGCAACCAACAGGGAAATGAGGGTAAAACCCAGACCGGCACGACGAGCGATAGTGAGTTTGCGTAGATTCATGGCCAAGGCTCTTTATATTTTTTTGAGGGCAGTGTCCGACACGAAGTTGTCAGACAACCGACAGCGTATCGCCCTGGTCAGGCAATTCTTTAGGACGGCCTGCGATCATTTGCAGGGTTACTTAAAATAACGGCCAATTGCCGGGCCGGTGTTCGCTGATCACCGCCCAGTCATCAGCCGCCCGAAGCCATCTGCCAGAGCCGCGCCACGTCACGCGCACGCTCGTGCAACAGGCGGCGGGTATCGCGGCAGGCCCGCTCGAGACTCATTGGTCCGCTGACCAGAGCAAAGGCTGCGCCGATGCCGTGCGCATACAACTGCTCGTAGCCTTCGCCCAGGGTTCCCGCCAGCACAATCACCGGCACTTGCCGACGCTGGGCGACCCGCGCAACGCCAAGCGGGGTCTTGCCACGCAGGGTTTGCGCGTCGAAACGGCCTTCGCCGGTGATGACCAGATCGGCACCGATCAACGCCTGCTCCAACCCGGTCAGATCGGCCACCACTTCCACCCCGGCACGAAACGAGGCCTTCAAGTAGGCCTTGGCGGCAAAGCCCATGCCCCCTGCCGCACCGCTGCCAGGACTGTTGCGCAAGTCTTGGCCGAGGACCTGAGCCGTTTGGTCGGCAAAACGGCCGAGTGCGGCGTCCAGCGCCATGACCTGCTCGGGCGATGCGCCTTTTTGCGGGCCGAAGACAGAGGAGGCGCCATTCGGTCCGCAGAGTGGATTATCGACGTCGGCGGCGATTTCGACGCACACGTCAGACAAGCGTGGATCGAAACCGCTCAGATCGATACGCGCCAGGTCGGCAAGCGCGAGCCCACCCGGCGCGAGAGTCTGATCGTCGGCATTCAGAAAGCGCGCGCCCAATGCTGCAAGCATGCCGCTGCCGCCGTCATTGGTTGCGCTGCCGCCGATGGCCAGGATCACCCGACGGGCCCCCGCATCAAGTGCCGCCGAGATCAATTGGCCGGTGCCTTCCGTGCTGGTCACACAGGCGTCGCGTTGTGCCAGGGTCAGCAGTTGCAAGCCACTGGCCATGGCCATTTCGATGATTGCGGTCCTGCTATCGGCCAGCCAGCCCCACTGGGCAGTGACCGGGGCGCCCAGCGGGCCGCTAACGCTGGCGCTCATCGGCTCGCCATTGCAGGCAGCCAGCAGCGCCTCGATGGTGCCCTCCCCGCCGTCTGCCATCGGGCATTTGATCAGTTCTGCGTGTGGCCAGACCTCGGCCAGACCACTGGCGATCGCGTCGGCAACTGCCTGGGCGCTGAGGCTGTCTTTGAACGAGTCGGGGGCGATGACTATTTTCATTGTTGTTCTCCAGATCCGGTACTCGAATGCTCTCATTCCAAACCGTGCTTTCCGCCTGCCGCTCGCACAATGATCCGTCGCCATTATCGGGCGTTTGAACAAAACCCGGCTTCAGGTCTGACGAGTGATCATCTGCGCCCCCAGGTACAGACGCAGCAGGTCATCGGTCTTGTAAGGGTCGCAGCCCGTCAACTCGCCGATCTTCTCCAGCCGGTAGCGCAGGCTGTTGCGATGGATGCCCAGCGCTTCGGCACAGGCCTGACTTTCGCCGCTGTACTCGAACCATTTGCACAAGGTGTCGAGCAGTTGCGTGTGCGTGTGCAGACGCTCCAATGGCTCGGCGACGTGTTCCGCCAGCCAGTCATGCCGGTAGCGCCAGAACAGCACCGGCAACCGATACGCTTCAAGACGCAACAGGCGCTGCGCCGGCCTTGCCTGGCTGGCGTAGTCGAGCAGATCCCGCGCTGCGGCGCAGGCCTGGCGCAGGGTGGGCAGGTCCGCCGATTGCGCCACGGTGGCCATACGCAGCACTGGCCAGTGGTGTTCATCGAACTGCTTGAGCAGCAGCGCATCGTCACGCTCCTTGCCCGTGGCGCGGCACCAGTACAGCAACTTGGGCTCACGCAGCACGCACCAGCTGTCGGCGTAGCGCGTGCCAAGCCATTTGGCAGCCTGGCTGGCAGCCAGCCCCTCCTCGCCAAACTGCAGCAGCACCACCTGACGCGCCATGTGCGGCTGCAAACCCAGCTGGCGCGCTTCATCCACCAGGCTGTCGGGGCACTCCGGCAACAGCAGGCGAGCCAGCAGGTCTTCGCTGCGCTGCGCCCGCCATTGAAGATCAGCCTGCTGACGACGCTGCTCCATGAGCATCTCGGCAGTCATCTTCACCAATTCGCCATACACCCGCACCTCGTCCGGCTCGCCAGTGATACCGAGCACGCCCACCAGTTGATGGTCGAGCATCAGCGGCAGGTTGACGCCGGGCTTGACACCCCCGAGCTGCGACGCCGCCAGGGAATCGATTTCCACCACCTGCCGGTTGGCCAGCACTTGCTGTGCACCTTCATGACGGGTACACAATCGCTCGGCATCACCGCTGCCGATGATGATGCCCAGGTAGTCCATGACATTGACGTTGTACGGCAGGATAGCCATGGCCCGGTCGACGATGTCCTGGGCCAGCGCTCGATCAAGGGCGAACATGGACGACTCCAGACGCGTGGCGAGGCTTGCAATGCTTGGGCATATGGATACATTTTGTTGAAGTTATAGAACGCCCGAGTGTGCCTGAAAGTAGGCACGGGCGCGACGTACACGGCAGAGTGCCCGCGTCGACCTTTTGAACCCTCGAATATGTGTGCACAGGCCCCCTTTTGATCAAATTCCGACTCGCCAGCCTGCTGTCGCTGCTGACCCTGCAAGCCTGCACGTCAGTGGCAGAAAGCGAAGAGCCGAAACAGCGCTTTGAAGACTACCGTCAGCAGACCCTCGAACTGATCCGCAACCAGCGTAACTTCCAGACCGCCGACCACCAGGCCGAGCTGGACTGGAACGCGCCGCGCCAATGGAGCCCGAGCGGGAAACCCAAGGGCGGCGTGCTGCTGGTGCACGGCCTGGGGGATTCGGCGTGGTCATTTCATGACGTGGCACAGACGCTCGCCGCTCAGGGCTATCTGGTCCGAACCGTGCTGTTGCCGGGGCATGGCACCAAGCCCGAAGACATGCTCGACGTGCGCCTCGAACAGTGGCAGCAAGTGGTACGCGAACAGGCGCAGTTGCTCGGTCGCGAAGTGCCGAAGGTTTATCTGGGCGGTTTTTCGACCGGCGCCAATCTGGTCCTCGATTACGCCTATGGTCATGACGAAATCGCCGGTCTGCTCTTGTTCTCGCCGGCATTTCGCTCCAACAGCGGCTATGCCTGGCTGACCCCGTGGATCGGCTGGGCACGACCCTGGCTTGCCGCGCCGAACCAAGGCCTGCGCCCAATGCAGACGCCGGTTCGCTACATGAACATGCCCACCAATGGTTTTGCGCAGTTCTATCGCAGCAGCGCGCTGGCCCAGGACCGTTTGCATCAGCGGCGCTATGACAAGCCGGTGTTCATCGCCATCGCCGAGCACGACTCGGTACTCGACACTGATTACGTGCTGGATAATTTCAGCCAGCGCTTCAGTAATCCCGCCAGTCGGCTGATCTGGTACGGCGACCTGCCCGCTCGGGCTGCCAATACGCCACGCGTCGAGGCGCGCAAGGACTACCTGCCGGAATACCGCATCAGCCGCTTTTCACACATGGGCCTGCTTTTTTCAACGGACAATCCGCTTTACGGCGTATCCGGCAGCCAGCGTATCTGCTGGAACGGCCAGAGCACGGCGGACACCGCCAAGTGCATGGCGGGCGAGCCAGTGTGGTATTCGGACTGGGGCTATAACGAGCCGGGCAAGATCCATGCGCGGCTGACCTTCAACCCGTATTTCGAGTGGCAGACCGAGGTGATGCTCGGCGTGCTGAACGCAACGCCGTAGTACGCAACCACCGCCCTTGTATTGTTGATACCGGGGGCCACGCCTATTTAGGAGCGAACTTGTTCGCGAAGGCGGTGTTTTGAACGCCAAATCTTCTGCGGCTGTGCGGGCCCTTTCGCGAACAAGTTCGCTCCTACATTTTTGCCGTACGCTCAAGCATGGAGGGCTTCTGTGGTAGCGAACTTGTTCGCGAAGGCGGTGTTTTGAACACCAAATCTTCTGCGGCTGTACGGGCCCTTTCGCGAACAAGTTCGCTCCTACATTTTGCCGTACGCTCAAGCATGGGCTTTTGTAGGAACGAACTTGTTCGCGAAGGCGGTGTTTTGAACACCAAATCTTCTGCGGCTGTACGGGCCCTTTCGCGAACAAGTTCGCTCCTACATTTTGCCGTACGCTCAAGCATGGGCTTTTGTAGGAGCGAACTTGTTCGCGAAGGCGGTGTTTTGAACACCAAATCTTCTGCGGCTGTAAGGGCCCTTTCGCGAACACGTTAGCTCCTACATTTTTGCCGTACGCTCAAGCATGGGGACTTTTGTAGGAGCGAACTTGTTCGCGAAGGCGTTGCTTTGAACGCCAAATCTTCTGCGGCTGTGCGGGCCCTTTCGCGAACACGTTCGCTCCTACATTTTTGCCGTACGCTCAAACATGGGCTTTTGTAGGAGCGAACTTGTTCGCGAAGGCGGTGTTTTGAACACCAAATCTTCTGCGGCTGTAAGGGCCCTTTCGCGAACACGTTAGCTCCTACATTTTTGCCCTACGCTCAAGCATGGGCTTTTGTAGGAACGAACTTGTTCGCGAAGGCGGTGTTTTGAACACCAAATCTTCTGCGGCTGTACGGCCCCTTTCGCGAACACGTTCGCTCCTACATTTTGCCGTACGCTCAAGCATGGGCTTTTGTAGGAGCGAACTTGTTCGCGAAGGCGTTGCTTTGAACGCCAAATCTTCTGCGGCTGTGCGGGCCCTTTCGCGAACACGTTAGCTCCTACATTTTGCCGTACGCTC